>NZ_CP020104.1:375000-750000 GCF_002056795.1 Spirosoma aerolatum
CGATAGCTTAGGCCCAGCGAGAAACAGACCAGTTCGGCAATAATACCAGTTTGCATATAAGTCAGCGATACCATCCAGAACGGCCCGGCCCAGTCTTCATAAGGTCTGACCATCGATAGAAACATGGATGTGAGTCCGCCGACCAGCAGAAAACCGGTACCGATGGCATACATACGTGAAACGGGATCGCATAACGATAGCATTTGCTGAATGCCATAGACACCCAGAACGGCCATCGCTAAACGCATCATAATAAACGTTACTTCGTAGAGGACTGGATTCCATAATGATGGCCCGTAGCAGAGTAAAAGATGAATACCAATGTAAATGACAATGCCAACCTTTATTCGTTGCAACTGGCGGTAAAAATTGGGTAGCCGATGACGTAGATCGAGAATAGAGTCGATGAAGTCGAAATAAATATAATAGGCCCCCATGGGTGCGACTGCCCGAACAAAATGATTGGTCTCCAGGGAAAACCAATCGCGGAATGTATATACGCGCAGGCCAAAATAAAACAGCCAGGCCAGCATGTATAATGTATACAGGCCATAGTTTCGATCCCGATACGTAGTCCACTGGACTATGTTCATCAACATGATCGAGAGTACCATGCCTGTAAAAACCGCGCCCCAAATCTGGAAGGTCATAAGGTAACATGTCATTCAAGGTCATCTGGCTTCGCTGTCATTGAAGGTCATAAGTAGTCATACATTGCTTAATGACTCAATGATAGCGAAGCCAGATGAGCAGAGGGCGCCAATTATTTCTCGATCAATACGTTGGTCTGGGCATTTGCCTCAAAGGTATTGGCTGTATTGAGGTCGGTATTGGCCGAAGCCCCATAGCTGACGAACACACCATACCCACCACTACCACTGATTTTTGTATTTTTAACCGACATCAAGGCTTTCGTGCCGTAGATCGCAATGCTGGCTTTTTTAGCCGATACGATCACACTGCTGCCAGCGTTGCTAACTTCAGCATATTGCAGTTCATTCTTGCTGTCCTGCGAGTAGCAGATAATACCTTTCCAGTAGGGGGCTGAGCGGTCGGCCCCTGCGAAGACAATCTTGTTCGTCGTTGTCCCTTTGGCCGATAGATATCCGGCTGTGTTGATTCGGATAACAGCATCGCGGTTCATTTCAATGATAACACCAGGCGCTAGTTTCCAGCCTGCGTCGACCGAAAAGTCACCACTGATCCGGTAGGGCGTTTTGTCATTGAAACCGTTCCAGGCCACCTCATTAGTGCCTTTGATACCCGAGGGCGTAATGTCGACAATGTTACGGCCATTGCCGCCCGTGAAGGTTGAAGTGGCATCAAGCTTGGCTACGTTTTCGGCATTCAGCAGGATACCCGCTTCCGTATTGCTGGTAAAGCTGTTCTGGGCGAACTCCCGGAGAATGCCACCATCCAGCACATACAGGCCGTAGCCATCGTTTTGCGAGAACAGACAGTTTTTCAGCGCAATCTGAGCATGACTTCCTCCCGACATGAACAGGGCGGCTTTGGTGGTGCTATATACTGTGCGGCTGCCTGCGTGCATTACCTCTACATATTCCATCGTGTTGGCGTTGCTGCCTGAGTAGAGCGACACGCCTATCCAATAGCCTTTGGTTTTCTGTACACCCACAAATTTTATTTTATTCTCTGCCGTTCCTTTGGCGATCAGTAAACCACCGCCATCGTTGACATTCATCCGTACATCACGTTCGAAGGCAATGACTACTCCCGGATTGATCGTCAATTCGTTGTTGACATCGATACTTTTCGTTACGATATAATCGGGCAGGTCAGGATTCAGAACGCGGTCGATCAGGGTGGTTTTAACGGTGATGTTCGCCGTAATCGCCAGAGGTTCAGCTACGGAGGCTGTTACGAGTACTTTGTCGGTACTTTTACCATTGGTGCTGGTCACGGCCAGTTCCAGTTCATACTCGCCAATTTCGTCGGGTTTGAAGGTGGGTTTGAACGAAGCCGCGTCGCTCAGGGTAACGGTGCTTTTAGCGGGTTTACGCACCAGCGTCCATTGGTACGATAAAGGCTTACCCTGACTGTCGTTGGAAGCTGACCCGTCGAGATTGACGGTCTGGCCAACCTGTACCGATTGATCGGGACCGGCATTGGCTGTAAGCGAACCCGATGGGTTGACTTCGGTTTCTTTCTTGCAACTGGTCAGGAAGAAGAGGCTGGCCATCAGAAACGAGATGAGCAGTTTCAGGGCCACTACTGCCGGGGCAAAGGTAATGTGGGCCGGGAGGGCCAGTGTTGGGTACGTTGGTGTTGGTTTCATGAAGAGGCCGCTCGTGCGGAGATTTGTTGTTTAACGGCAACAAAGGTATTGGCACACATTGCGACCTGGAATAAGGAACCGGCTGAAACGGAAAAAGCCGTGGTTGAACTGGCGTTGTTGGAGGTAAACTGTAAAAAACAGCCTATGAATCGACATTGATAAGCGGCAATCTGACCACAAACTGCCCATTCGTTTCCTGAACGGTTGGCATCGACTGGCCGAGCATCTGATACTTCGCCAGGATGTTGCTCAGACCAACGCCATTGGATAACACCCGCGCCTGTTTTTTCTGTAAGGTATTTCGAACGATCAAAAAGCCCCGTTCATCCGTTTCAATACTGATCGTTAGCGGTTGATCGGCCAAAACGATATTGTGCTTTACGGCATTTTCGAGTAAAAGCTGAAGTGTTAGCGGGGGGAGTTGGTAGGTATCGAATCGTTTATCAACGGAAACGGTCAGAATAAGTCCGGAGCCATGTCGGGTTTTCAGCAGGTGATAATACGAATCCACAAAGGTCATTTCCGTTGTCAGATCGGTCAGATTCTGTTCACCGGCCCGGAGAATATACCGATACACGGAGCTAAGTTCTTCGGCAAACTGCTCAGCTTGCGCCGGATTCTCACCAATCAGCGAAACCAGCGAATTGAGGCTGTTGAACAGGAAGTGCGGATTGACCTGCTGCTTTAGCATATCGAGTTGTCGCTGTACATGCAACTCCTTTAACTCATATTCCCGTTTTACACTCTCTTTCCATTTCTGGTAGGAGTAGATGGATTCAAAAACGCCGATGGAAAGCAGGTTGCAGATAAACCCAATCAGCAATGTCCACCGAAAAATAACGGGATCATAACGATAGCCAGGAACCTCAAACCAATCATACAGCAGAAAAATCAGGCAAACCAATAGCGCCGTGACAATGATGTAGAAAATTAGACAGTAGAGGATGCGCCGAAGCGCCTGATCGAGTTCGGTATAGCAGTAACGCATATACTTCATCCAGGTGTCCATGAGCCAGGCAAAGGCTATATACAGAATCGTTACCCCAGTAGTTACCGGAATGAATAGGGCCAGATCATCGAAATAGCGAGTGCCCAGAATCAGATAGTTCGCAATGAATACCGCCGGATAGCTCAACAGCATGACCAGAATGTCGTAGCGGTCGAGAGTATACCATTGTTTCATGCGTGCCTAGAAAGAAAGTCTACATTAAAGCGAGGTTAAAAATAGTAATTTACGAACTACGACGAATGAGGTACGATCTGACTTTCGCAGGTAATTCCGGCGATAGCCATCCATCGACATCATTCGTCGTAGTTCGTAAAAAGGGGAGTTACTTCTCTGCCAATTGGAGTTCGGCTGTTTTTTGCGCGATGTCGTGATTGATTTTCGGCACCGTTTTCAGGTATTCATAGATAGCGCCCACTTCCCGATCAGATAAAACCATTTTGGGCTCCATCGGATATTTGAGAATACTACCGTCGGGCCGTACGCCAAACTTCACGGCCCGAATAAACTGCTCTTTCGTATACCGGCGACCAATGCCCGTTTTTTCGTCAAAGGTCAGATTGGCGGTTATTACTTTTTTGCCGCCTTCGCCCACCATTTCGATACCACCGCCATAATACCCTTTGGTTTTTTCGGGATGGACTTTGTCCTGGTCAATCAGGTCGCCTGAGTGGCAGGCATAGCAATCGCCAATGGCGTCGGCTGTGTAGCGGCCAAGGGCCACCAGATTGGCGCTATCGGGGAAAGCTACTACCTGACCCTTGTAGGGAAGCGGCTTCATAATGGTATTTGCCAGTACTTTTGAGAACAACGAAAATTCGGAAGCCGGGGCTTCCTGGTTCGATGGTTGTACCGGGAAACGGTCGGAGCGAAGCCAGGCAATCACCGATTTCAGGTCTTCGTCGGCCATGTTCGGATACTGAGGCATAACCGGTGCATACGAGCCATCCCGTCGTATGCCTGTACGCAGGAAATACATCAGTTCACCGTCGGTCCATTTACCAATGCCTTTTTCTTTATCCTGCGTAATATTTTTGGAGTAGAGCTTGCCGAAAATGGCTGGTACTTCGGCCAGGTATTTGCCGGTCAGGCGGTTGTTTTTGTCGGCATGGCACGACATGCACTGAATCTGGGCAATGACTTCACCACGAGCTACACGGGCTGGTGTGCTTTCAACCGTAATGGCAGGAATAGTAGGCGGGTCGTAGGTAGGGACGCCCACAATGGAGACATAAGCGCCGAAGCCAAGTAACGCCACAAGGACGCAGCCTAGGATAAGGCCGACAATTTTAAGAGCTTTTTTCATTGTATTTGTCTGTTTAAAGAGGAACATGGCCGTTAAGACCGAGGCAAAATTGCGGGCTAAACATCTATGTACCAGTTCGGTTTCGGATGAAGCGGTATTCTATTGGGCTGAACTGAAAAAAGGCCGTTGTGAAACGGCCTTTTTGCTAGCTGAATTTTATAACCCGTGTCTTATTTCACCGAAATGGTACGCGATGGCTGAGCAACTGGTGTGTTAATGCTCATCGCATGTACACTCTTGTCGTTACCCGAAACGACCTGGATCTGGTAAGCACCATCGTTCAATTCTGATAAATCGAATTTTACGTGAACGTTACCTTCTTTTTTATTGATGTACTTTGTGGCGAGGGTAAACCCATCCGAATCCAATAATGAAATCTCCATAGCTTTACCCGGTTCGCGTTCAACCATCACATTTACTTTCGATGGTACTGCCGATGGGTAAATAGCTACTTTATACGAATTTGTAATAGCTGTTGGGCCAACCGATACCGGAGACTTTGGTAGGTGAGGTGCGTGTTTTGCAAACGCAGATGTACTCAGCAGTACAGCAGCAAGGAGTGTTGTGGCAATTGTTTTCATGACTTTCAGAAGTTATTTGTTGTTTATGATTCGCCATAGCGGTTAAAAAGAACGTTGCAAAGCTATAGCGTCACAATGCGCTGCTAAACAGATTGTTAGCCGAAGCGTTAGGATTCAGGGTTGAACCGCATAAATCACGCTTTCAATTGATATTCGCTGATCTTTAGTAAGTTAGATTAGCGTTGGAGGGAAAGTATAGGTTAATTGGGGCGGTAGTTTCGGCACATTATCATGCGATTAGTGCCTTAGAACTGACGGTTCATCACAGGTTCATACCGTTTCGAACAATGATTTGTGGGTTTAATACAACTGCGGGTTGCAGATTGGCTAGTCTGTCATGTATTTTTAGTCTCCCAAATACGCAATCATCTTAACTCTTTTAACCAATGAACGTACTGCTGATTGAAGACGAGGAATTAGCCGTTCGCAAACTCACCAAATTATTGCAGGACGTAGACCCTACTATTACGATTGTAGGTACCGAAGCTAGTGTTCGGTCGTCGGTGGCCTGGCTCAATGCCAATGGTCCTGGCCAACCGCTGGCTCCCGATCTGATTCTGATGGATATTGAACTGGCCGACGGACAAAGCTTTGAGATTTTCGAGCAGACAACCGTCAGTGCGCCCGTTATCTTCACGACTTCCTACGATGAGTATGCGCTTAAGGCCTTCAAAGTCAATAGTATCGATTATTTATTGAAGCCGATCAAACGGCACGAGCTGGAAGCCAGCCTGACTAAATACCGCCGGACGAAAGGCGGAACGACTACTGAGTCGGGAGAAACAAAAAACAATCACCTGGGTACGGTCGACATTGACGCACTGGTACAACAACTCCGCCAGCAGATTCAGCCCAGCGATTACCGGCGCCGGTTTCTGGTGAAACATCTGCAACAGTGGGTCCCGGTTGAGGTCAGCGACATTGCTTATTTTTATTCAGAAGAAGGGGTAAGCCTGTTCCGTACGACAAGCAATCAGAAATTTTCGCTGGATTACCCGCTCGATGAACTCGAAAATATGCTTGATCCATCGCAGTTTTTTCGGGCCAACCGGCAGTTTATCGTACACATCAACACCGTCCAGCAGATTCACCCATACTTTAACAATAAGCTCAAACTGACCCTCAAACCCGCTACCGACGACGAAGTGCTGGTAAGCCGCGAACGCGCCACGGAGTTTAAGAAATGGATGGGGAAATAGAGAAAAACGGTGTATACTATATAGGCGTTTGGTATAGAATTGTCATACAGTAAACCTTTTTAGTAGCTTTACGCCGTGGAAAAAACCGGCTTTATCGAAATACGCGTAACTGGCACCAAAGGCAACCTTGATCTGACTCCTGACACCTATGATATTCGTGAGGTGATGGCTGTCCTTGAACAGGTGGAATGCTTGCTATTTCCAGCCGACCGGAAAGATCGACCAACGATCAGTTACCAAATCCAGGGCGGTTCTGTGCGCCATATTTTTAAGACTGCCGTTCAGTACATTATTGGATTCAATGCGCTGATTGGTCAGATCAGCCAGCGGCAGAACATTGATTTTCTGGAATCAGCTACGGCCAAAGCGTTTGAAGAGTTTCAGGAAATGGCCGTACAACGCGGCTATACCTTCATTATTCGTACATCCGAGCCAAACACCAGCGAATTACGGATTGATCGCACTACGAAGTTGTATCGGACCGAAGCCGTCTGGGCCGAAGCTGAATTCTATTTGTATGGTCGGGTGACCAATGCCGGTGGAAAAGATAGGGCCAATATTCACCTGCAAACAGACGACTATGGCGTGGTTATTATCAAAACGCCAATTGCCATTTTAGAAAAGCTGGAAGGTAATATCCTGTATCGAACGTTTGGCGTTCGGGTGCTGGGAAAGCAGCACACGGAGACCGGGGAACTGGACCGCTCGGAACTTCGATTTGTTGAACTGGTCGATTATCATCCCAATTACGACGAGGCCTATTTACAATCGCTACGTACTAAAGCTAAGAAGAACTGGCTAGGCTCTGTCAATTCCGATACCTGGTTACGTGACTTGCGAGGAAACTATGACGCCTAAATCTGTACTGCTGGATACGAGCTTTTTTCTACGCTTTCTGAACGACGAAGATCCGTTATATTCTCATGCTGATGGGTATTTCCGTTATTTTCTTCAGCAGGAAATGATTATGCTCATCTCCACCATTTCAATCGCTGAATATTGCGTTGGAGGAGATATTTCCGAATTACCGTTGAAAAATCTTCAAATTTTGCCTTTCAATATTAGCCACGCTCGGCGGACTGGCGAGTTTGCCCGGCTGGTATTTCGGCATCGTAATAAGCTTGAACTGATCAGCCGGATGATTATTCCTAATGATACTAAGCTGTTTGCCCAAGCCGATGTAGAAGCATCCGTTCTGTATTACCTGTCGTCAGACGTTGAAAGTCAGAAAATTTATGGCTTGCTACGTTCGCAGAATGCCGGACCAAAATTTGAGTTTCTGAATCTAAAAACGCCACCATCAGAAGCATTTGGAATTTTGGATTTACGGTAGATTCAGCAGTCGACGGCCTTAGGATACCAGTATTTCTAAATCCCTATGAAAAAACTCTATTTCCTATTCTGTCTTCTGATTACGCTTTCGGTTCAGGCACAAACAGGTAAAAAAACGGGCTCTCTGGCCGATGTCGCGTTTATGGAAGGTCGCTGGCTGGGTACCTTTAACGGAGGACCTATTGAAGCCGCCTGGATTGCCCCTGTTGGTGATAACCTGTCGGGCTTCATGCGAATGATGAAAGACAACAAGGTGACGATGTACGAGATGTTGATCTTTGAACAAACCAGCGAAGGGCCAATCGTACTGGTTAAACATTTTAAGCCGGGCCTGATCGGGCAGGAAGAAAAAGATAAATCGGATCGCTATCGGTTTATTGAAGCCAGTTCTAACCGGGCTTTGTTCGAGAAAGAGGATGGCTCTATCCGCATCATTTACGAAAAACGCGGAGCCAATCAGTTAGTGATTCAGCGCGGCCAGCCCAAAGATGGAAACTGGGCGTTCAGCGACCTTTTTGTTTTCAAACGCGTCAACTAGATCGTATTGGTTAAAAACGTCGGCACGAGCCCTACGGAGAATAAACATTTATTCTCCGTAGGGCTCGTGCCGACGTTTTTAACTTAATTATGCACGAATGAATATGATTTGTTGGGGTCCAGCAACGGATGTGGTCCTTTCAATTCGTTGTCGCCGATGGTAAGGGCCAGATTCTCGAAGAAAACATCCATCACCCAGGGTTCGAACCGGAATTCGAAGTCGTTGTGTTCTTGATGAGCGATCTGAAAAATAGAATAGCGTTCTGGGCAGAACTCAAACTGGAGCATAAGGGCATCAACGGGATGTTTATTAAAATGCACCTGCCCATTGGTGTTGGTGGTGCCCTGTTGAATATCGGCTCCATTTTTAACACCAACCAGGATATAACTCAACAATTGCTTATTGGTGTCAACAATACGGATCGTAAGCTGATTGCCCGGAACTGTTCTACTTTTTACCAGGACAAAGTCTTTATCCGGTTTTGGGCGGCTATTCAGGATAATCTGGTCGCCCTGGAGTTTCCAGGTTCCTTTTCCCATACGGTCGAGGGCGCCGTAGGCGAAGAAAAATTCAAATGTAGAATCCGGGTTTAGTTTGATCCCGGATCCAACTTCACGGACGCCTGTGAGGTAGTATTCTCCGGCGACAGATCTTGGCGTTTTCTGGGCAATGGATTGTGTCATAATCAGGGTAGCTACCAATCCGAGGACTGGCGTATAAAATGCGTTCATGTAGTTGTTGTCTTGCTCAAAATTACATGAACACATGCCCCGATAGCCAGCGCTAGTTTGTAACGGGAGTTGAAAAGTGTATAACTGGAGTAGATCAAAACGTAAACCACAAGCTACGTAGTTCGGGCAAATCCTGCTAGTGCGGTAACTGGCTAATGGGGCGAATCTGAATGTTTCGGTAAAATACCTCTGCCCCTTCTGACTGAATCTGAATCTTACCTTTCGTGAGGGGCACGATTTCGCCGTTGACGACATGACGTGTATGTACCAGCATGAGATTGACTTTGCCGTTCATAACGTGCAGACAGGTGTCGCCCAGGCAATATAATTCAACGACATTCCATTGGCCCGATGGTTTTTCATTGTCGGGATTTTTTAGGCAGGTGCGGCCATTAGGGGTTTTATCCTGAAAGGTAATTGGCGTAGCTTCGGGCTGATAAATGAATTTTCCCTTGTCGTTTTTCGTGGCCGGAATATCGGCCAGTACATTCATCACCCCCCAATAGTCACCACAATCTCCCTCCTGAATTTGGAACTCGAACGACTCCATCCAGAGCATAGGTGTTCCATGCGATCCAACGCTATGGTAGAGCAAACCACTATCGCGCGGCTGATCAAGTTTGGGTGGCCACTTTTGGGTTCCCCATTTGAATTCGGCCCGGAAATGGTAGTTCTCAAACTCGGCCAGTGTATTGATGCCCCCAAATGTTTGGCCTGAAATCCGTAAGGCAGGTTGCCCATCGGCCATCACCACAGAGAAAACATGGTTGGGATCGTTGTTGAGGCCAATCGGGGCTGGTTTTGGCGCTTGCTTATCTGCCGAATAAGGTCGATCGAGATAGGTTTCCCAGCCCCTCAAATCTTTTCCGTTGAATAGGGATTGCCAGCCGGTTGCTTTTTCCCTGCTTTGACCCAGTATTGAACCGTAAAACAAACTCAGGCAGGATGCCAGGACATATACTTTCATAGAACGAAGATGTACAACAATTTAGCGAACAGACGGTTTACGTCGGGATATATGATTTACACAACGTATGGATATGAAACAGTCTTTGATCGTGCTTCTACTCGGCCTTGGTCTGGCCGCTGGTTGTCAGAAGAAAGAAAATGCAAAAGGATTGGATACGGGCAATTTGGATAGCGCCAAAGAAGAGGTATCGACCGTTGGTAATCCGAAGTTACTCTATACACTACCCGACAAGTACAATACGCCCGATGGAATGGCTCTGGCACCCGATGGATCGGTTTACCTGTCGGTTCCTAATCTGGCCGATAACAGCTATCCTGGTGTTATTGTAAAATTCGCCAAAGACTCTGTTCGGTTTTTTGCCAGTTTACCAGCCCATCCCGACACAAAACACGCCTGCCCGATGGATTTGGCTTTCGGACCTGACGGTAATCTGTATTATGCTGACAATCAGTATGAAAACGATAAAGATTACAAGTCGCGGCTGATGCGGATTCGCATGAAGGGTAGCCAGATCGTTGGAATTGAGCCTGTGGTAACTGGCTTTGGCTTGTCAAACGCTGTAGTCTGGAAAGGGAATACAATTTACGTAACCGATAGCCAGTGGGACATGCCTGACAACGACAAAGGTAGTGCGGTGTTCCATTTCACAATGGATGAACTCGCCAAAGGCCCTGTTGCTCTGAAGCCTAAAACGATGGACCCGCACATTCTGGCTACATTTACGACGCAGGTTAATGAAACGGGTGTTGATAACGGAGCCGATGGCCTGGATTACGACAGTAAAGGCACTTTTTATACGGGTTCGTTCGGCGACGGGACGCTCTACAAACTGACATTGAAGCCAGATGGCTCTTTAGCGTCAAAAGAAGTGGTGAATACCGATCAAAAAATTGCCTGTGTGGATGGATTGATCATCGACCGGAAGACTGATAAAATTTACCTATGCAACTCCCGAATGAATGCTGTGATGACCGTTACGCCCAATGGTAAGGTGAGCACACTTGTTCAAAATGGCGATACAGAAGGCGGAACTGGTAAAATTGACCAACCCGCTGAGGTTCTTTTGAAAGGGAATCGACTTTACATTACAGACTACGACAAGCCCGAGAAGAAATTCGTTAATACGAAAGCCGACAAAGTACACACCATGTCGTATGTAGATTTGTAACGTGGACCTCTGGTCCGCATAATTCGTTAAGTATTAACTATGCGGACCAGGGAATTACAGTTATAATGGTTTCAGTTCCAGATTGCGCCAGCGGACTTTAATTCCCCCGCCATCGTGAATTTGCAGGGCAATAGAACCGTCGGCCTGACCAATCTTTTCGTCGTGCATATCGACCATCTCTTTACCATTGAGGTAGGTCTGAACATGGTCACCTTCAACCCGAATCCGCATTTTGTTCCATTGTTCGGGTTTTAGAATCGTTTCTTTTTCGTCAGGAATCTGAACCAGCCAGCCCCGGCCGTAGGATTCATAAATGCCGCCCGTATCGTGGTTGGGGGGAGCTACTTCAACCTGCCAGCCACTGACTTTAGTGCCTTCGATGGTTGACCGGAAAAAGACGCCACTGTTGCCGTTAGCTTCCTGTTTGAATTCCAGCGTTAGGTCGAAGTTCTTATAAAATTTTTCGGTAGCCAGGTAGCCGTATTTTTTGTCGGGACCGCTTTCGCATACCAGGTTGCCATCTTCAACGTACCACTTTTCAGTGCCGTAGATTTTCCAGCCGTCCAGATTTTTTCCATTGAACAGGCTAATGGTTTTTTTAGCGGGGGCTGCCATTATAAACAGAATGAGCAGCAATCCGGCCGTAAGTACTTTGGTCATTAGAAATTACAGGTTTAATGTTTGGGGTTCTGGGTTCGAAATTACAGATAAAACGGCGATCAGAAGCTCTCTGGCTATGGTTAATGGGAACTAGCCATAAGCACACAAACCGGAGCGGGTACTTTGACAGACTGACCGGTGTAAGTTAACAGGCCTGTTTTCTGATCGCGTCTGAAAATCGTGATGTTGTCCGTATCCTGATGGGCCACGAATACAAATTCTCCTTTCGGGTCGATCAGGAAATTACGGGGAGTTTTGCCTTCCGTCGGTTGCTCACCCACTTTAGTCAGCTTTCCATCTTTTCCAACAGCCAGGATCGCCAGGCCGTTAAAGCCCCGATTCGACTGATACAGAAATTTGCCGGATGGGTCAATATGAATGTCAGCACTGGTATTCTGACCGCTAAAGTTGGCAGGTAGTGTTGGTACATTATCCTGCATCAGCGTTAGTTTGCCCGTTTTGGCATCGCGGGAAAAAGAAGCTACCGTAGAGGTCAGTTCTTCAACCAGATAGGCGTATTTGCCATTGGGATGAAACGTAAAATGCCGTGGACCTGAACCGGGCTTTACACTCACATAGGGTGTTGAAGCTGGCTTGACCTTACTATTCGCTACGTCGATTTCAAAGATATTCAGCTTATCGGTGCCCAGATCAGCAACATAAACAAATCGGTTGTCAGGGGCTAGCGTTGCCGAATGGACATGGGCTTTTTCCTGACGTTGTGCATTAGGACCAGTGCCTTCATCCTGCACTTTATCGGTCGACTCCCCCAGAGTGCCATCGGCTTTGATGGGTAATACGGCCAGGCTACCCCCGCCATAATTGGATACAAAAGCGGTTTTGCCTGTATGGTCAACACTCACATGGCAGGGCCCCGCGCTTAGCGACGATTGACTGTTCATAAACTGAAGTTTGCCCGTAGCCTTATCGATCGAATAAGAGCTTACGCCACCTGCTCCTTTATCGGCCCCTTCGTTGACGGAGTACAGATATTTGCCCGTTGGATGTATTGCCAGAAAGGATGGACTTTTTACGTTTGAAACGGCCTGAATCTGGTGCATGGTACCCGCCTTCCGGTCGAATTCAAACACATAGATACCCTCACTACCTCTTAACGAGTACGTACCAATGTACATGATTTCTTTGCCGGTCTGAGCCTGAGCTGTCAAACTGGCACTTACTAAAATAGTAGCCAATAGCTTATTCATAAAACAAGGATGAGTCGGACTAATAAGTGTATAAAGTGCATAAACTACCGTTAAGACTAAATCATGTCATCTTGCAGAATTTGAGATTTGCTTTTGCAGAAACCGCCTGATAAAGAAATAGTGCAATTTTATAGGTTTACATGAAACAATAGTTGTAAAACGATTAAGCAGAATCCCTTAACTTTGCGAAACGATTCTGTCTATCAACAGTAGGTATCGTTTTAACCTAACTTTTTCGTTACCGTTACTATTTTCTCTTATCAGTATGAAACGAATTTTGATTCTTTTTTCGGCAGTAGTAATGCTGGCTTCCTGTAACAGTAAGAAGCGGCTAGCCGAAATGAAAGCCCTACAGGATGCTCGTGACAAGGCCGTATCTTCCCTGGCCGACTGTGACAAATTGACGGCTGATCTACGTACCCAATTGTCGGCTAAAGACACGGATCTGCAAGGTAAAGACAAACAGGTTAGTGATTTACAGGCTCAGATCGACTATCTGAAAAAGACCAATACCAACCTCCTGGACCGGATGTCGGATTTGTCGATTGTTAGTAAATCAGGTGCGGAGAGCATCAAAAAATCGCTCGAAACACTGAACGAACAAACGAAGTACGTTAATAACCTCAACTCAAGTATTCAGCGTAAAGATTCGTTGAACCTGGCGTTGGTGATGAGCCTGAAACGTTCGCTGGACGACATCAACGATCAGGACGTACAGGTTGAAGTGAAAAAAGGGGTTGTGTATGTGTCTCTGTCGGACAAGCTTTTGTTCAAATCGGGTAGCTACGAGGTTCTACCTGCTGCCGAAACGGTATTGGGCAAAGTGGCTAAAGTGGTAAATGATCACAAGGAGCTGGATATTCTGGTTGAAGGTCATACCGACATCGTACCTATCTCAACTGCGTCGATCAAAGATAACTGGGATTTGAGCGCTTTGCGAGCTACTTCGGTCGTTCGGACGCTGCAAAAGAAATTTGCTGTGGCTCCTGAACGTATGACTGCTGGTGGTCGCTCAGAGTTCGCTCCGAAAGATGATAACACAACGGATGCTGGTCGTCAGCAAAACCGCCGGACTGAGATCATCATCACGCCAAAACTGGATCAGTTCTTCAATCTGCTGTCGAGCGGCCAGGCTGGTGGAAGCAAATAAGGTTTGATTCAAACAGGTTCAATAAAAAATCCCGGTTGATGACATCAACCGGGATTTTTTATTGAACCTGTTTGAATATGTATTCCAATCGTTGTCCTCCTGAGGAGCGAGGGGTTTTCGAGTAAGTGCTAACTTACTCTCGTTCCGAATCAGTATGACTGGGTTGCTCTGAAGAGTCCTTATCCGTATCCGTTGGTAAGACGGTTTCAGCATCTGGCTGGGCTTCTTCGTCTGATAAATTAGTGGTTTCTGACTCTGAATCGACTGCGGGTGACTCCTGTTCTTCCTGAAGATAGTCAGCAGCTGGCAGGACCGATGCTTCGATAGGGTCAGGGCCTGAAACGGGTAACATACTGTCTTCCACATGCTGTTCGCCAAAGAATCGACGCTGGAAGAACAAAATCAGGCAGACGCCAATGAAAATGCAGGAATCCGCAATGTTGAAAATGGGCGTGGAGTAATATTGGCCTCCCCATACAGGCACCCAGTCGGGAATAAACCCCTCCCACACATCCACAAAGATCATATCGATGACCTGACCATGAAACCAGGGCGTTGGCGAGCCATAAGGCGCATTATGCAGAAAAACGCCGTAAAAGGTGCTGTCGATCACGTTGCCAACGGCTCCCGCCAGAATCATGGCCATCGCCCACAATAATCCGTTTGGGGCACCACGATGCGCCAGATTAACCAGGTAATAACCGATACCTACCATGGCGAACAGTCGGAATATACTAAGTAGTAATTTCCCGTATTCATGCCCTAACTGCATCCCGAACGCCATGCCT
This sequence comes from Spirosoma aerolatum, assembly GCF_002056795.1. Classification (NCBI taxonomy): domain Bacteria; kingdom Pseudomonadati; phylum Bacteroidota; class Cytophagia; order Cytophagales; family Cytophagaceae; genus Spirosoma; species Spirosoma aerolatum. Next base: position 389,934 of record NZ_CP020104.1, read on the forward strand.
GGGTTCAGCACGTAATGCAGTTTCAGCCAGTCGCCAGCTAGTTTTATCTGGCCGGCAAAGCCTGGAGCCATGTAGAAATGAACAGCCAGCTTCACGCCCTGATCCAGCGCAATCAAAGCGAGTGTCAGTAGAAAAAATTTAAGGGGATTTTTTTGAATCATAATAAAAAAGTAGGCACAGCAGGGACCGTTTTCACGGCCGGGCGAGTTCCCGGTTTGCTGTGCCAGTCATAAAAACTGCCAAAAATAGTCAGGTGTAGTCAATGATTGGCAAGCGTTGTCGTTTCAGTCCTGACTATTCTTGCCAATCATCGACTACACCCGTAGCTATTTACTTATTTCGAGCGACAATCCTTCCGGCGTTTCAACTCATTACTGACTAAGGTAAACTCCCGGCTACTTTGTCCGGCAATCGACTTATTCTCATCGGCTCGCCGGAACAAGTAAGGCATCACGGCGTCAATAGGCCCATAGGGCACATATTTGGCCACATTGTACCCTTTATTCGCCAGGTTAAACGAGATGTTGTCACTCATGCCCAGCAACTGCGCAAAGAAAATATGGGGGTCGTTGGGAGCAATGCCCAGTCGGCTCATTTCCTGTACGCAATATTGGCAGCTTTCTTCATTGTGCGTGCCCAGGCAGACCGAAATAATATCCCGGTGTTCAAGGCAGAAATCGATGGCGGCATTGAAGTCATGGTCAGTATCATCTTTGGTGGCCTGAATAGGGTCCTGATACTCATCTTCATGGGCTCGTAGCCGTTCTTTTTCCATGTAGGCCCCCCGTACCAGTTTTACGCCCAGGTAATACCCCTTTGCCTGAGCTTCAGCCGTATCGCGCTGAAGATGAGAAAGGCTTTCCCAACGATACATCTGGTAAGTGTTATAAACGATGGGACGTTCGTGGTTATAACGGTCCATCATTTCGTAGGCTAACGTGTCAATCGTATCCTGAATCCAGCTTTCCTCCGCATCGATAAAAATGCGGACGTTGCGTTCATAAGCCCGTCGGCAAAGCATATCGACCCGTTGCATTACCCGGTCGAATTCGGCCTTCTGGGTTTTGTTGAGCGAATCGCCTATCTGAACCGCTTCGAGGAGTTCGGTTGAGGCAATACCGGTCACTTTAAAAACTGAAAATGGGATGTCTTTCGATTCGCTGGCACGTTCGATCGTGCGGAGGATTTCGAGGGCAGTTTCGTCGAAACTTTTTTCAGTATCTTCTCCCTCTACTGAGTAATCGAGAATGGTGCCAACATGCACGTTGTGGAGGTGTCGGATGGTTGTTTCGCAATCGCGAATACTCTCACCACCACAGAATTGCTCGAAAATTGTGTTTTTAATCAGGAATTTAATGGGAAGATGTAGGCGTAAGGCAATCTTTATAAAAAAAGTACCTAAATTTACCAGCCATCCCTGATTCATCAACGCAAATAACCAGTAGGTCTTTCGGAGTTTGAAGTCCGACTGGGACGAAAAAGCAATCGAAGTATCCTCAAATGAAATGGGGCGTTCCGAGCTTGGTTTTCGATCGGATTGACCCTGGATAGTCTCCGGCATTAGATTACTTCGGTTCGACATATCAGTGCTCCGTTTGGGCGGTGCTACTTGCATAGCTTAAGTGCGTGTCGGTTACACGGCCGAAATATAAACGAATTTTAAATCAAACGGTTAAAATTCCGGCGCGACTTAGTTTGACAAACAAAAACGGTTTTAGACAAATTAGGGAACCGGCTTGACTGACAGCCGGTTCCCAATGCAAATATACCACAAATTTAAATTGAAAGTTCCCCATAGAGTATAACCAATACTCTTAGAATACCTGATTAGTATGAAAGTAGAATTAGCTGTAGAGCCGCTTGGATCGTGGATTGAGACCAACGGCAAACCTCTGATCATTGCGGGGCCCTGTAGCGCTGAAACCGAAGATCAGTTAGTTGAAACGGCTCGCCAATTGAGTACATTGGGAGCAGTACATGCCCTTCGTGCGGGTGTATGGAAGCCTCGGACACGTCCGGGGAGTTTTGAAGGTATGGGCGAAGCGGCTCTTCCCTGGCTTCAGCGGGCAAAAGCCGAAACGGGTTTGCCAGTTGCGGTAGAGGTAGCGACTCCCGAACATATCGAACTGGCGCTGAAATATGGTGTCGATATTCTGTGGATTGGTGCTCGTACCACCGTCAATCCATTTAATGTACAGGAAATTGCCGATGCGCTTCGGGGGGTTGATGTACCCGTATTGATCAAGAACCCGGTAAACCCTGATCTGGCTCTGTGGGTTGGTGCGTTTGAGCGGATTGCTGGAGCAGGCATCAAGAAACTGGCGGCTATTCACCGGGGCTTTGCAACGGGCGAATCCAGCAAATACCGGAATGTGCCCATGTGGCAGATGGCAATCGAGCTGAAATCGATTTTTCCACAGTTACCAATTATCGGCGATCCAAGCCACATGGCGGGTAAGCGAGCGTATCTGAACGAGTTGGCTCAGATGGCTATGGACCTCAACTACGACGGTCTGATTGTCGAATCGCACATTGACCCCGACAAAGCGTGGAGTGATGCTGCTCAGCAATTGACCCCAGCCGCTTTTGGTGACATGCTTGATCACCTGGAAATTCGTCAGGTTGAATCGCAGAACCTGGAGTTTCAGAGCTTTACCGAACAGTCGCGTCGTAGTATCGATAACGTAGACCGTCAGATTGTCGAAATGCTGGCTGCCCGTATGGCGCTGGTTGAGCGGCTGGCCGAATACAAGCGTGATAATAACGTGACGCTGTTCCAGCCTGAGCGGTGGAAAGAAATCCTTAAAACGCGTACCGAATTAGGTAAAAAACTAGGTTTGTATCCTGAACTGGTGGAAGAAATCTATAAGATTATCCACATGGAGTCGATTCGGAAGCAGACCGAAATCATTCATAACACCGCGCAAAGTGCGTAGTTAGTGGGTTGAATAAACTAAAGAAAGGCTGTGGAATACGGGTAGTGAGTTTTAAACTACTACACGTACTCCACAGCCTTTTGCTTTCTATATCGCAACTTATTTAACCATTATCGTAAGCGTCGAACGGTTATAAGCGCCAAAACAACCAAGTCCGCCCTGGATATTGGTTGGTATCAGAACGGGTTCCGCAAAGGGATTGTCCCTTACTTTATTCTGTCGTTCTACGGCATCGTGGTACCGGTAATAATTTTCGTCGAGGTTTAGCAGGTAGCCGTCTATTCGGCCAGATGGAGGTACTCCGACCCATATTCCATTCATCAAGGTATAGGAGAACGGAGATAAACGGCCACGCACCGAAACAATTTCCTGCCCGTCGCGACCAATGTCGGTAATGGTTGAGCCATTCTCAAAATACCAGTCACCTCTAAAGGACATAAGTGTATCGCGAACATAGTTATTTGAGGAGTTTAAAACCGGAAATCGCTGCTTGTATTCATTATTGCCGGCAACCCGGTAAAAATTGGCTTGTCCAGCAGGGTCGCGCCACTGCAATCGGGCGTAATAACTCTTTCGTCTATCGCCATATTCAGTGGTTATTCCCGAGTCTAAGGTCATTTGTGTAAGCGGTATGGCATTCGGTACCGTACAGGTTCCTATAACTTTACGTCCATCAGGCACCTGTACGGTTAATGTATATGTCTTCCCTACAACAATAGGCAATTCGGTAGCGGCTGCGCTGTAAGAAAGGGATGTGTTGCCGAACGCATTGGCAGTTTGCTTACTTTTTAAGAGAATAGTGCGGTTACCATCCGATAACGTAACGGTGGCATTTGGTATGTCTGAATACAGATCATTGGTTGTTCCTAAGATCGGCAGGGAATGCGTTACGCGGGCTGCCAGCACCGTATCCTGAGGAGATATAAAACAGGCCACTACCAGTTTTTCGGAGTCCTGTTCGAGCCCTACTGGGTTTACTTCCTGGCGTAGACTCGTACAGGCTGCAAACAGGCTGGCAAACACCAGGTATATAAGTAAGTTGAGTTTCATGATCAAAATTTGAAATTATAGCTGACCGAAGGCACAACTGGGAATACAGAATAGCGGAAGAGGCCTGTACGGCTTGGTTGACCCTGGCCCTGGCTTACCGATTCGAGTTGGTAGAAGAAAGGATTCCGACGGTTGTAGGCATTATAGAGACTAAACTCCCAGGTTCGCTCGTGGTGTTTCTTTTGTTTGTGAAACTGGATCGCTACGTCAAACCGATGATAGGCTTCGGCCCGGAAACTATTTTTCTGCTGACTATAGTCGCTAACGGATGTCCCTGAGTCGAATAATGGAGCAATAAGGGTCGGAACATTATTCGCATAAATCGTTGCAAGGCCCGGCGAATTACGGTAGGCCCGGTAGTTGGCAATGGGTACCGTCAGGGCGTTTCCGGTGCCATACACCCACGTGCCCGACAACGTGATGCGCTTACTTAGTTCATAAATACCGACCACCGATATATCATGCCGCCGGTCGTAACGGGGGAAGAAAGGACGCCCGCCGTTGAGTTCAGGAAATTGCCACTTTGTCCACGAGAGCGTATAACCCACCCAACCCGAAAGCCGCCCTGTTTTGCGCTGAAGAAGCACTTCGGCACCATAACTCCAGCCCTTTCCGGCGGTTACGTTATCTTCCCAACGAACCCGCTCGGCCGACGTCGGATCATCGATTAGCAGAAAGCTTGCCCCTTCCTTGTAATTGATGATGTTCTGCATGGTTTTATAGTACCCTTCAACGGTAAGTGCGAAGCCTTTGCCCAGTACAAAATTGTCGGCAAAGTCCTTGGCAAGTCCAACGGCGACCTGCCTGGATTGCTGAGGGGCAACCCGGTCGGTGGTTGGCACCCATAAATCCGTTGGTAGGCCGATGCCGGTGTTGCTCAGCAGGTGGATATACTGATTCATCGTTGCGTATGAAGCCTTAACGGAAAGACTTGGCCGCAACTGGTAAGAGGCTGATAGCCGGGGTTCAGGACGTAGATAGTTCGTGTTGCCCTGGGTAAACACACTTACGCGCATACCGCCATTTACCCGCCAGCGATCAGTAGGGCGCCAGGTGTCTTCGGCATATAGCCCCATTTCTGTACCGTAAATGGCTTCAACATCTCGTCGGAATTCATTGGCTGAAGTGTTCTGTACGACCAGAGCACTGGGCGTAAACTGGTGAAAAATCGTTTGCGCCCCAAAACGTATTGAGTGTCGGGGAGAAAGGTAATAGTCGAAATCGAGTTTGGTCGATAAGTCGCGAATGCCGGATGTATACCGAAGTGAAGTGTTGAGCGTATCGGCCGTACGCGTATCGGCCGAAATCTGGAATTGGTAATTGCTGTAGATCAGCGACAGATTTGCAAATAATTTCTGATTGAACAGGTGATTCCAGCGAAGTGTACCGGTTGCATTCCCCCAACCGATGCCTACATCGTTGCCTCCGCCTTTCTCGCTGGAGTAAAAACGATCCCGACCAAAATAACCACTCAAGTAAAGTTTGTTATTCGGTCCGAAGTCGTAATTCGCTTTGGCATTGAAGTCATAGAAGTAATAACCTGCTTTGGTTTGACCATCACTTTGAGCACTAATCAACGGCGCAGCAAGCACATCCAGATAAGTTCGCCGTCCCGATAGTAAAAAACTCCCAGCAGGCTGGCCCGTCTTTTTGTTTTTGGCAAAAGGGCCTTCCAGCGTTAGCCGACTGGCAATGAGGCCGATTCCGCCCTCTCCGTGGAGCCGTTCTTTATTGCCATCTTTCATATTCAGTTCAATGACTGACGACAATCGGCCCCCATAACGGGCAGGAAAGCCGCCTTTGGTCAACTCAACACTTTTTAAGGCATCGCCATTGAACACCGAAAAGAAGCCAAACAAGTGGTTGGCGTTGTAAACTGTTGCTTCGTCCAGAATGATCAGGTTCTGGTCAGGGCCACCACCACGGACATAGATTCCCGTCTGCCCTTCAGAGCCTTTCTGTACACCCGGCATGAGTTGCAATACTTTCAGGACATCTTTTTCGCCCAGAAACGCCGGAATCTTTTTGATTTGGGCCACAGGCACATCGATCCGACTCATCTGTGGACTCTCGCTTACTTTTTCTTCCGTGCGACTCGCTTTGACCTCTACCTCCGACAGAATTCGTCCGGGCGTTAGCGATACGCTGAGTGCTCGGTTTTGGCGAAAACCAACGGTATGCTGGATGGGCTCGTAGCCTACAAACGAAAAAGCCAGATGCAGGCTATCCTGGGCAGGGAGCGTTAGGGAATAAAACCCGTACGTATTAGTGGTGGTACCAGTGGAGGTGCCTGGCAGATAAACATTGACACCGATGAGTGCTTCCTGACTCCCCGTTTCGCGTACATAACCGCTGATTGTAAAAAGATTCGGGGTGTTTTGGGCGCGAATAGGACCAAAGGAAAGCAGGGTGCAGATAAAAGAAACTAAAGGTAGACGCATAGAGGATCAATAAGTACTATAGACCCTAACATCAACTTAACCGTTGTGATATATGAAGTTTTTTTTATTTCAATCGTAGCGATAAGACCGAGTTGTTATAGCCCGCAAAACAACCGAGCCCACCGTCGATATTACTAGGAATCAGAACTGGTTCGGCAAAGGGGTTGTTGCGTGAACGATTCTGCCGGATGATTGCTTCCCGATACCGATAATATGATTGATCGACGGTCATTAGATTAACCGATACGACTGCTATACGATAGCGGTGATAGAAGTCAAGATCCTGATTGCCAGACGGCTGATTAGATGTTAAATACGCCCTTCCTGACATCATCGTAGTACCGTCGACGCCTTCGTCCGAAAAAAGCCCTCGGTTGTCGTCATCAAAAGAAAGGTTGCTGGTACCGTCTGTTCGGCTGCAACTGCTACAATTAATCACATATTGGAAACTCCCAGATACCTGATAGAAGTTCGTCTGACCAGCAGAGTCCTGCCAGCTTGCCCGTACAAAATACCGCTGGTTCTGATTTCGGTTAAGAATGGCGTTGGCGTTAGAGTCTAATTTGACGGAGGTAGGCTTGACCGCATACGGAATGGTACAGGCACTGGTTGCTTTCTGTCCATCGGCCGTCGTTACGGTCAGTTTATAGGTATGCCCCGCAATAATAGGCAGTAATTTGGCATCGGCGCTGTAATAAAGACGGACTGAGTCGCCGGGGAAAAGCGTGTTCCTGTAAAGAAGCTGTACGGACCGACCGCCTTCTGATAGTATAACGGTAGCGTTTGACACCGATGTGCCTGACATATATTGGCTGATACTGTCGCCTACTATGGTTCGGGAGCGGGTTACGTTTGCCGTTAAAGCCACATCCTGTGGCGATAAAAAGCAACTTACGACCAGTTTGGGCGGATCAACACCTAATTCACCTGGATCTACTTCGTTTCGCAGGCCAGTGCAGTTGTTAAGCAGAAACAGACTAATCAGGCAGGTAATGAGTACCGGAAATGGGTTGTAGAAACGAACGAATAGAGCCATCAGAATTTAAAATTATAGCTAATTGCCGGAACAATCGGGAAGACTGAATAGCGGAACAGGGCAGTCCGGGAGGGGGTCGTTGCTGTGGCGGCTACGGATTCGAGTCGGTAAAAGAACGGGTTTCGACGGTTATACAGGTTGTAGGCGCTGAATTCCCAGGTTCGTTCGTGGTGTTTTTTCTGTTTGTGAAATTGGATGCTTACATCAAACCGATGATAGGGTTCGGCTCGGAACGTGTTTTTCTGGCTACCATAATCGTCCGAAGTGCGGGGCGTATAAATGAGCGAGTTATCGAGCCGATAGGTATCATAGCGCCCAACGGGTATAGTCAGGGCATTGCCGGTACCGTATACCCACAGGGCTGATAACGTAATTCGTTTGTTTAGTTCATAAATACCGACCAGTGAAATATCGTGTCGGCGGTCGTAGCGAGGATAATACGGTTGTCCGCCATTCAGTTCGGCAAACTGCCATTGGGTCCACGAAAGGGTATAGCCCGCCCAGCCCGAGAAACGCCCCACTTTCTTTTGCAGCAAAAATTCGGCCCCGTACGACCAACCCCTTCCTGCCGTCACATTATCTTCCCAGCGTACGCTGTTCGCATTCGTAGGGTCGTTGATGAGTAAAAAGCTGGCGCCTTCCTTGTAGTTGATGATATTGTTCATCTGCTTGTAATACCCTTCAATGGTCAGCGTTAGCCCACTATTAGTAAAATCTTTGGCGATGCCAGCGGCTACCTGTTGCGATTGCTGGGGTTTTACCCGGTCGGTGGTAGGTACCCATAAATCGGTAGGCAGACCAATACCCGTATTCGATAGCAAGTGAACGTACTGATTCATCAGGGCATACGACGCTTTGACCGATAGATCCGGTTTTAGGGTATAAGCGACCGAAAGGCGGGGTTCGGGCCGGAGGTAGTTAATATTCTGCCCCCAAAAGTAGCTCAGTCGGACGCCACCATTCAGCCGCCAGCGGGTCGACGGGCGCCAGGTATCCTCCATATACACACCCGATTCCAGGACATCAATATTCGTCGCGTTATCGATCGATTGCCGGATGGTGGCATTTTGAAGAACGACCGCACTGGGAGTAAAGCGGTGATAAATGCCCTGAATGCCTGCCCGGACAGAGTGCTGAGGGGTTGGGTAAAAATCGAAATCGTACTTGAGCGATAGATCCCGGATGCCCGAATTGTAGAACAGTGAGTAAACCGCCGTATCCTGTGTACTTTTTTCGACCGACGAAATCTGGAATTTATAATCACTGAAGATCAGCGATAGATTCGAAAACAGCTTCTGATTGAACAGGTGATTCCAGCGTAGGGTTCCGGTTGCATTGCCCCAGCGTAGGCCCGTATCCGTATTCAGTACTTTATCGTCGGCATAAAAGCGATCGCGGCCAAAATAGCCACTGAGGTAGATTTTGTCTTTGGACGTCAGATCGTAGTTGGCTTTGGCGTTCAGGTCATAGAAGTAATACCCGGCATTCAGTTGACCATTGGTCTGGGCATTGATGACGGGCGCGCCTACAAAATCAAGATACGTTCGTCGGCCTGAGATCAGAAACGAACCAGAACGCTCGCCCGGCTTTCTATTTTTTGTCAGCGGTCCCTCCAGAACCAGTCGCGAGGCAATGAGTCCAATGCCGCCCTCACCGTGCAATTTCTCCCGATTCCCATCTTTCATGTTCAGATCGATAACCGATGAGAGACGCCCACCATACCGGGCCGGAAACCCGCCTTTTATTAATTCAACACTTTTGATCGCATCGCCATTGAAAACGGAGAAGAACCCGAACAGGTGGTTGGCATTGTAGACAACCGCATCGTCCAGAATGATCAGGTTTTGATCGGGACCACCCCCGCGCACGTAGATACCGGTTTGTCCTTCGGACCCTTTCTGGACGCCAGGCATCAACTGAAGTACTTTGAGTACATCTTTTTCGCCCAGGAAAGCGGTTATTTTCTTGATTTGAGCTACGGGAACGTCAATGGTGCTCATACGTGGGCTTTCACTCACCTTCTCGACAGTATTGCCTGCCTTTATTTCAACCTCCGACAGTGCCTGACCGGGTGCCAGGAGAATATTCCGGGTCTGATTTGCCCGCAGGGGTATTGTGTAAGCTACGGTTTCATAACCAACAAATGAATAGGCCAGACGAACGCTATCCTGGGCGGGTAATGTCAGTGAATAAAAGCCGTAGGTATTCGTTGTGGTGCCTGTAGTTGTGCCCGGCAAATATACATTGACACCGATCAGGGCCTCCAGACTGCCTGACTCACGCACGTAGCCGCTAACCGTAAATCGATTGCCCGACTGGGCGAATAAATGACAGGGAAACAGGAAAAGAATAAGCAGACTTTGGAGACGTACGAGCATCGACCAGACGACTAAATGAGTAAAGCGAACAAAATGAGCTAGCGGGCGCTGAGTCTGTAGACTGTAAAACGTTTAGATGGCTAAATTATGTTATACAAGTGAGAAAGAACAGGTGCTTCAACAGAATCCATACGGCTGTTTTTTAGTCGATTACTAAACAAAAGAACGGTAAGAACGGTAATACAATCGACGGCACCTGTCGTGTAAAGACCTGAATAGCTATGCTTACGTTTGATAAACTTTCGCTCAATATACCCGATACGTCAAAACCGCGCGTTGTCATCATTGGGGGCGGCTTTGGTGGTATGAACTTAGCCAAGGCGCTGCGCGATGCCGATGTGCAGGTGGTGCTTTTCGACAAACAGAATTATAACGGTTTCTGGCCATTGCTGTATCAGGTAGCCACGGCTGGTCTGGAGCCCGACGCTATTGCTGAACCATTCCGAAAAATGTTTGATGGCTACGACGATTTTCATTATCGGATGGTACGGGTCAGCAAAATTGATCCTGAAACGAAAACGATAACTACCCTTATTGGCGACCTGCATTACGATTATCTGGTCATTGCGACAGGGGCCAAGTCTAATTTTTTCGGCAACGAGCAGATTCAGAAATATTCGTTTCCCCTAAAAACCATCCCCGAAGCCCTCAACGTTCGAAGTCAGTTTTTACAATGTTTTGAACAGGCCAGCGTGACGACTGACCCCGAAGAACGGAAAAGTTTGTTAACCTTTGTTATTGCTGGGGCTGGACCAACAGGGGTTGAAATGGCTGGTTCTCTGGCCGAGATGCGTAAACATGTGCTTCCCTGCGATTATCCGGGTCTGAATTTCAGCGAGATGAGCATTATTGTGGTCGAAGGGCTTGGTAAAGTACTGCCTCCCATGTCGGACGAAGCCGGGCAAAAAGCACAACGCTATCTGGAAGATTTGGGTGTTATTGTTAAACTGAATACGCTGGTTGACTCGTACGATGGTGAAACGGTGACGTTTAAAAGTGGTGAACAAATCAAAACACAAACGCTGGTCTGGGCGGCTGGTGTAACGGGGGCACTCATGGATGGGATTCCGGCTGATGCGATTGAGAAAGGCCGTATTCTGGTCGACCCGATCAACCGGGTTCAGGGGCTGACTGATGTATTTGCCATTGGCGATATTGCCTTTATGAAGCTGAAAGACTATCCAAAAGGGCATCCGGGCGTAGCGCAGCCAGCCATTCAACAGGGCAAACACTTAGCCAAAAACCTGAAACACCTGCTGAAAAACGAGCCAACGACACCTTTCGAATACTTCGACAAAGGTTCACTGGCTATTGTAGGCCGCAGTCGGGCTGTAGCCGATTTGCCTGGAAAATTACATCTGGGCGGATTTATTGCCTGGATGGCCTGGTTATTCGTGCATATCTGGTATCTGGTTGGTTTCCGCAGCAAACTGATTGTGTTCAGCAACTGGATCTACCGATTATTCACCTACCAGCGGGGGACACGTATCATTATCCGCCCGTTTGTCCGCAAAGACGATAAAGTAGGGCAGGAGATCTTAGCGCACAACGAAATGAGCTAAAGGCTATTTATATGTGCTCGTCTGCGATTATATCGCGGACGAGCACGAAACACTATCGTTTACCGAGCGGCAAATTGAACCCAAAGGCATATTTGTATTGCAACGAATAGAAATGATGCGTAGCCAACCCCTGCTGATCGGCACCCAGCCGCGTATTCGTATAATCGGCCCAGGCACCTTGCACATCAGTTTGCAGGAAAAAATACCGGAAGATATCCAGTTTTAAACCACCACTCATGGCGGCTACGACACCATGAAAATGGAACGGACCCTCTTGCTGATTGCCCAGTATGGTCGAAATGGTGTACGAAATAAGGGCTCCACCGCCAACCTTCCCGATCGCACTCAGTTGAAGATGTTTAGTTTGCCAGAGTTTATGGCGCTTCACCAGGTTGAGCATCAGGTAATTGTTGCCGTTGGTGTGTTGTAAATGCACAAAATCGGGTGTAACGAGCGTGTCTTTATCGATCTGATGGCCCCGTATCTGCCCCTGTACATGGATAACCTGATTGTCGGTCACGATGTATTTCAGGTGGTCCCAGCTTAGTTCAATACCCAGATCGTGCCTGTCATTGAAGAAATAGCCGAGGTTCATGTCGTACTGGGGAACCGTCAGATTATCGAGCCGATAAAAGTCTTTCATGTCGGCCCGGTCGTGTGCGCTGGCTTTTATAAACGTAAAATCGTAATTATCAGTGGTTGTATTGCGAAAGTGGATGGTGCTGCGGGAATACGATTCGCGATTATAGCCCCATGTGAAGTAAAGGCTACCACGCATTTTGCCAAGCTTAACCGTACGTTGGGGAGGTAATGTTTGAGCGAGAACAGGTTGCAACCAGCAACAAAAGACAATACCAGACAGTAGAGCTTTAAGGTCCATGAAGTACAATTACGGTATAGTGAATGGCGGTTACCTAAACGTAGGTAGGAAACACATGATACAAAAGACGTATTGCCCGTATAAAGTTCCCTAAACACCTACAAATGAAAAGGTAGCCACATTGATCAGTGACTACCTTTTTATTTGTACTGCATAAACTAGTCAAATTACCATCCAGGGCGTCCATACCCCCAGTTGCCACCATAAGGCCGAGGGGGTGGGGGAGGAGTATGGTGACGGTGGTATCCGTAATGACGACCTGTATTATACGCCGGTCTGCTATAGTATGTAGTGCAGCTACTGACCGTCAGAGCCAGCATAAGAGCTGTTATGTATCCAAACCATTTTAACGTTTTCATAGCTTTACATCCTTTTTTTGTAAAATCATTGGTTGGATCATGCGCTGACGAAATCGATTAAGGTCTCCTCATTAATCTTTGGTTAAAGTTGTCGGGACAACAGGGATTAACGTCGATAACCAAACGTTTGTCGCATATTCGCGTTTTGTAATTAATCGTTTGACATTTACGTCCATGCGTTATCTAACCTTGCGTACCTTTGTACTGGCAAATGCCCTGGTTTTTCTGGCCGCTTCGTTGCCTGCTCAATCCATATCTGACACCACTAAAGGAGGGCCGCTCGATTTGGGCAAGATGTGGACGTTTGATAATCCACCTTCCGACTTTTTTCAGAAAACATACAACTTCAAAGCCGATCAGCAATGGTTCGATGAAGCACGACTCGCTTCGCTGCGATTTGCCGATTACTGCTCGGCCTCGTTTGTGTCGGCCAATGGTCTGGTCATGACCAATCACCACTGTGCCCGCGAGTCAGGAACGGGCGTTACGCGTAAAGGCGAAGACCTGAATGCGACCGGATTCTGGGCAAAAACAGCAGCCGAAGAGCGAAAAGTAGACGGTTTGTTCGTCGATCAGTTGGTGAAAATTGAGGACATCACCAAACGTGTGCAGGACGCGATGAATACTGCCAATTCGGAGCAGGCACAGTTGCAGGCTCGTGAACAGGTATTTTCCGACATTAAGCAGGAATACAATCAGAAAGAAGGCTGGAAAGGGCTGGAACTGCAAACCATTACGTTCTACAACGGAGGTCGGTACTCGCTCTACGGGTTCAAACGGTATACGGACGTCCGGCTGGTGTTCATGCCTGAATTGCAGCTTGGCTTTTTCGGTGGAGATTACGACAATTTTACGTACCCTCGCTACGCCCTCGACTGCTCGTTTTTCCGGGTATATGATAATGGTAAGCCACTGCAAACCGCGCATTATTTTAAGTTTAACCCCAACGGCGTCCGGGATGGTGAACCCATTTTTGTGATTGGGAACCCCGGCCATACCGAACGACTCAAAACTGTTGCCGAACTCGAATTTGACCGCGATTTACAAACCCCGGCTACGATTCAACTGCTTCGTAATCGTTCGGCCGCGTTGCAGGCTTACAATGCAACGGCCAAAAGCGACAGCGTACTGAACGAAATTTTTAGCCTGGAGAATAGTCTGAAAGCTTATGGCGGTCAGCTCGAAGGGTTACGTGATGCGAGCCTTCTGAGCCGGAAGGCTGTTTTTGAAAATCAGTTTAAGGCAGCCGCAAAAGCCAAAAACCTTCCTGCCGACCAATTGAAAACCTGGGATGAGATCGCGTCGAATACGGCTCAGCTTCGAAGTGTATTCAAGGATGCCAGCTACCTCGGTCCTAGCGAACAGACCATGGGTGAACTGATGACCTTTGCTAATCTGGTAACTCAATTCAGCGAGATTCTGGCAACCCGGCCACAGGACGCCGAGCGCGCAAGACCATTGATGGTAGTACCCACCATAAAGAATCTGACGCTGGACCAGGCGTATCTGGCAGCTCATCTTTCGGAAGCGCAACAGGCCCTGGGCAACGATGACCCGTATATAAAATTAGCCTTGACCGGCCCCGATGGTAAATCCCGAACACCGAAGGAAGCAGCCGCTTACCTGTTCAAAAACACAAAACTGCTGGATCCGGCTTTTATTAGTGAGTTAGCTACGCGTCCGAATGCGGCTGCGGCTTCAAATGATCCCATGCTGGCACTGGCGAAGATTGGATTCCCACGTTATCGGACAGCCGCCCTTCAGGCCCGGCAAATCAGTCAGCGTCAGGAAGTGTTGCGGGGCCAGTTGGGTCGAATGCTGTACGATGTGTACGGAACGGCGGTACCTCCCGACGCTACCTTCTCGCTTCGAATCAACGATGGAGTGGTTAAATCGTATAATTACAACGGTACAAAAGCCCCGATTATGACCACTTTTGCCGGGCTTTACGACCGTAACTACTCGTTTGGCGACAAAGCGCCCTGGGATTTACCTACCCGCTGGAAAACCCCGCCGATGGAGTTGCTCAAACAGCCCATGTGCTTTATTTCGACCAACGATATTATTGGTGGTAATTCAGGTAGCCCGATGATTAATAAAAACCGGGAAGCAGTTGGACTGGCGTTCGATGGCAATATGGAAAGCCTTCCGGGTGAGTTTATTTTCGTACCGGATGCTAACCGGACCATATCCGTACATACTGGAGGCATTGTTGCCGCCCTCAAGTACATCTACAAAGCCGACCGACTGGTGAGTGAACTGGCAGGTACAGGCGTATCCTCAAAACCAGCAACGGCCAAAAAGAAATAAAGCTTCTTGGTGTCATAGCTGAAAAGATATAGAAAACGGTTGAGTGCGACCCCGATGGGGTCGAAGGTTTATAACGGTAATTGTTTCTATAGACATTCGACCCCATCGGGGTCGTACCATTGATGTTAACGTAAACTTAGCCATGTAAACTCCCCGAAAGTTTAGTACTTTCGGGGAGTTTGTGTTTTAACCGTTCCAACCTGACTATGACTAAGTCTGAAATTCCGGTAATGCCCGATTTTTTCGACCGGTATATCAACCTGGCCGATAACGTTTTTCTGATTGATGCCCTCACACAATCGGCTTCGTTCGAAAGTCTGATTCCGGCCTATAAGCTCGAAGCGCTTGGTGACCGTCGGTATGCACCGGGTAAGTGGATGGTAACCGACATCCTGCAGCACATTATCGACAATGAGCGCATTATGACCTACCGAGCGCTTCGATTTGCTCGTAACGACAAGACCGAACTACCCGGTTATGACGAAGAACTGTTTGGCCAAACCGCCAACGGTAGCCGTCGAACCGTTGCCGATTTGTATGAAGAATATGCCCTGGTGCGGCAGTCGAGTATTGCCCTCTTCAAGAGTTTTGATAATGAAATGCTCCTCAGAACGGGCATTTGCTTCCACCGGACCATATCCGTAGTGGCGCTGGGGTTCGTGCTGGTCGGCCATGCGAAACACCACGTCAACATTATCCGCGAACGCTATTTACCGCTACTTTCATAAACAAACTATGCTGAAACGAATCCTCCTCTTTACCGCCATTTCGGCGCAGATTGCTGTTGCCCAACCAAAATCGAAGGTCACCGTTACCGACCTGACCCGCATCAAACAGGTGGGGGGCATTGAACTATCACCCGATGGCAAACAGGCTGTTTATACGATCACGACAATTGAGTCGAACTCCGACCAGAAAGCGGATGGCCGCCCCGAAGAATACGACTACAAAACCCATATCTATCTGACCAGCCTGAAACCCGGCGATTCACGAGCGCTGACGCATGGGGCCGAATCAGCTCGTCAGGCGGTTTGGGCCCCCGACGGTAAGCGATTGGCGTTTGTCCGGACGGTGAAAGGTAAAAGCCAGATTTTTATTATGCCGCTGGATGGGGGCGAAGCCTGGCAACTGACCAATAGTAACTACGGTGCATCTAATCCGCTGTGGTCGCCGGATGGTAAACGAATTGTGTTTACAGGGGGCGTAACCATGAACCAGATGCTCACCGATTCGCTACTGAATCCTGATAAAGGTGGACCTTCCTGGTCGTTAGAAAAGCCCGGTTTTGCCAATAATGATTTTGTAAAGGTCGATAAGAAGATTAAACCGAATCCTGACGGGTCGCTGGCCGAAATTCGAGCCTATCTGGCGAAAGATGTGGAGGATAAAAAAGCCAAAGTCATTAATCGACTTAATTTTCAGGGTGAGGCCACGACCGAACCCGACATCACGTTCCAGCATTTGTACGTTACGGACGTAGCCGAAAATGCCAAACCGAAGCCACTAACGCGGGGATTTGAGTCCTTTCAGGCGGCTAACTGGCTTCCCAATGGGCAGGGGTTACTGGCGGTTACCGACCGCGATACGTTGAAACACCCTGACCGGGAGCAGGATAACGCCATTGTGTTTGTTCCGGCTGATGGCTCAGGAAAGTTAACGATGGTGTTGGGCGAAGCAGGTAAGAGCTACGGGGCTCCTGAAATTTCTCCCGATGGGAAACAACTGGCCTTTCTGGTTAGTCCGTCCGAAGGGGTTAATTTCCCGCAAATCGGGCTGGCTACCCTGAACGGCTCAACCGCTTCGAACCCTCAACTCGTTACGTTCGACCGGGCGGCTGGTAATCTGGTGTGGACTGAAGTAGCTACCGTTGCAAAAGGCAAAAAGGCCACTTCCAGCTATGCGATCTATTTTACGGCTTCTTCTAACGGTGGCATTCCGCTTTATAAGCTTGACCCAGCAACCCGACAGGTAACGCAACTTACTGATTTTGACAGTGGAGTTACAGGTTTCGATGCCGCCAATAATCAGGTAGTTCTGGCAAAAACCGAAGTGGCTAACCCCTCCGAACTGTACGTTGCCGATGCGTCGGCTAAGTCACAAACGAAACTGAGTAATCACAACGATTGGGTAGCCCAACGCCAGCTTAGTTTTCCTGAAAAACATACGTACAAGAATTCGCTGGGCCAAACGGTCGACTACTGGATTATGAAGCCCGCTTTTTTTGAGGCTTCTAAAAAATACCCGCTTCTGCTTAATATGCATGGTGGCCCCACGGCCATGTGGGGGCCAGGCGAAGCGTCCATGTGGCACGAGTTTCAGTACATGTGTTCGCAGGGCTATGGCATCGTGTATGCCAATCCGCGTGGTTCGGGTGGGTACGGCATCGCTTTCCAACGAGCTAATATTAAGGACTGGGGAACCGGACCTGCTGAAGATGTGCTGGCGGCCGAAAGTGCTGCTGCCAAAGAAGCCTGGGTCGATACCAGTCGTCAGGTGATTACGGGTGGTTCGTATGCGGGCTATCTGACCGCCTGGATTGTTGGTCACGATAACCGATTTAAAGCCGCTTTTGCACAACGGGGTGTGTATGATCTTACGACTTTTTTGGGCGAAGGCAATGCCTGGCGACTGGTTCCTAATTATTTCGCCTACCCCTGGACGCCCGAAGCTAAGGTTCTGGATGCCAATTCCCCTTATACATTCGTTCAGAACATTAAAACGCCACTACTCATCAAGCATGGTGAAAACGACCTGCGGACGGGACCAATTCAGAGCGAGATGATGTACAAAAGCCTGAAAATCCTCGGTCGACCGGTTGAGTATGTCCGTATGCCCGGCGCTACCCACGAGCTGAGTCGCTCGGGGAATGTTCGGCAGCGAATTGACCGGCTGCTGCGTATTTACGAATTCTTTGAGCGGTATATAGGCCCTGAAGCACAGGGGTTGTCGCAGAAATAATACAAGTTTAATAGAGCCGTATCAATAGAACGCAGATTTTTATGATTCATTAAGATCATAATCATCATAGAAATCTGCGTTCTATTGATACGGCTCTATTTGTTTTAACCGCTCAGTCATGAAAAACTATGTACTGCTGATACTGATTGAATGTATAGCAATTGCATCCTATGCGCAACCAACGCTCGATTCGATACAAGTCAAAAAAGTAACCTGGCGAACAACCCGTATAACCCGGCAAGTTGTTTGGCAGGAAGCTCATTTCGATAGCTTGTTTGGGTCCAAACAGAATATTAATCTGATTGTACTGAAAAACCGACGCCGACGTCCGACGGTGGCGCTGGCCTCGGCGGGGGATAGTCTTAAACCCACAAGCTGGTTTGGTGAGAAATTTGGCGCGTTAGTTGCCCTGAATGGCACCTTCTTCGATACTAAAAACGGTGGCTCGGTCGATTTTATAAAAGTGGATGGGAAACTGATGGATACGACGCGGGTGACGGGGAAATCCCTGATTGAACACCAGCAGGCCGCTATTGTTATTCACAATAACCAGGTAAGGATTATTTTCGGCGGAAATAAACCCGGCTGGGATCGTCAGCTTTCAGACGAACATGTGATGACGACCGGGCCACTTTTGCTACAAAACGGTGAACCCCATAAGCTACTAGCGAATGCCTTCAACGACAACCGCCATCCACGTACCTGTTTATGCGTTGGGCCACGTAAACGACTTGTTCTGGCAACAGTCGATGGGCGTAACGCCAATGCACAAGGGATGAACCTGCATGAACTGACGAATCTTATGCGCTGGCTAGGTTGCCGTGATGCTATTAATTTCGATGGAGGAGGATCTACAACGCTCTGGATCAAGGCGGTAGGTAAAGACAGTCAGGGGGTAGTCAACTATCCATCCGATAGCAAGCAATGGATTCATACCGGCGAACGACCCGTTAGTAATGCCCTGATAATCCGGTAAACAACGGGTCGACTAAAGTCATTGACCGAACACTCAAGCGAAATAGCATCGTAGTATTTATTTGAATAAGTTTACCGCTGTTACTCGTCTTAGATACATACCCTTATGCGTTTACTTTTTTTTAGCCTACTCTTAACAGCAACAGCCTCATTTGGCCAGATCGCAAACGACAATACACTGACTGCTCAAGTTGATGGAAAGGACTTTACGACACAACCACGCCGAATCAGAATCGGTAACTACTGGTGGATAACCGCTAATACCGTTAAGCCGGATAAATCACTCCGTATCTGGCTAGGAAGTTTCAATGGTGAGGATGCACTCGAACCCGGTACGTACGTGGTGGTCGATGCCCGTGACCCCTATCGGAAGGAGTACCGGGAAAAATACGAAGGGCTGGAAAAATATAAAGGCATTGCCGCTATCCGCTACATCGAAGAAACGCGTGAGCCCCGCATGGAGTACCACGTAGGCGATTCGCAGAACAATGATGAGACGGTCGTGGTCACTAAGGCTGCCGATGGAACGCTGGAAGCCACTTTTTCGGGTAAACTGGCCGGAACCTACTGGAAAGAGAAAGCATCCGCTACAGTATTCGGTGGCGTTGGTCGGCTGATGAGTAAAATGGAAGACAAAGCCATCACCAAAGCATCGGGCTATGACTCCGATATTGACCCCGAAGGAAACGGGTATAAAAAGCAGGATAAGAAAGACGAAATCGCGATTTCAAGCGGAAAAGTTCGACTCAAAATCAAATAGATGCCTGCGCTGAATTAGTTTACAAACCGCTAAGGCGCAATAGACGCAAAGAATTGCCTATCAATAATTCTTTGCGTCTATTGCGCCTTAGCGGTTTATTTTTGCTGACTATTAACCAACGGATATGAGCGATAACCAAACGACTGAAGCGCTGGAAGATGCCCATAAGTTTCGCTACTGGAAAAGCCAGATGGAAGCGAATGGGATGAAAATCAATACGATCAACGATTTTTACATTCGTAGACGACATAATGGCGAAGTGTTATTTGCCATGCTCGAAGTAGATGCCGATACGCCTGAAGGGGATAAAATTCCGCCTGCGCTGTTTCTGAAAGGGCATGCTGCTTCTATGCTAGTCTGCCTGATCGACAAAGAGACGAAGGAAAAATTTGTGGTACTGGTCAAGCAACGGCGCATTGCAGATGGCTCTCAAATCTATGAGCACCCGGCTGGAATGGTCGATGCCAGTGATGCCGCCGATGATGTGGCCGCCCGGGAGATTGGAGAAGAAGTGGGCCTGACCGTAACGGCCAGCGAACTAACCAAATTAAATCCACGCGTGTGGTACCCAAGCACAGGTACCAGCGACGAGGGTATGCATTTTTTCTATGTCGAGCGCGAAATGACGCGGGAAGAAATCATGTCGTTCCATCATAAAAACATGGGAAGTCAGTCGGAACACGAACGTATTGTTAGTGTAGTAGCTACGATTCCTGAGTCCCATAAACTGATCACGAACGTCAATGGCCTTTTACTTAATTTCCTCTATTTAAAGCACGTCGGCGATTACGACACAATGAAATTGTTATAGTTTACAGGGGCTGATGCGAAAATAATCCATGCGTCAGCCACTGTACATCATAAACCGAAAACCTATGGACGAATTTATGCAGGAGGCCATTCGTCAGGCCCGAAAAAGTTTAAGTGAAGGCGGAATTCCGATTGGATCGTCACTTGTGAAAAATGGTGTACTGGTCGCATCGGGACACAACAAACGAGTACAGGAAGATAACCCGATTCTGCATGGCGAAATGGACTGCCTGAATAATGCAGGGCGCGTTGGTTCGTTCAAGGATACCGTTATTTATTCGACCCTGATGCCGTGCTATATGTGTGCTGGAACCATTGTACAGTTTAAGATTCCGAAAGTGATTGTTGGTGAGTCGCGGACGTTTCCCGGAGCACGTGCTTTCATGGAACAGCATGGGGTTGAAGTCATTGACCTCGATTTGCCGGAATGCGTGGAGATGATGGAGCAGTTCATCGCTGAAAAACCAACCCTTTGGAACGAGGATATAGGGGAGTTGTAAAACTAATCTTAAGTTACCTTTGTTTGATTGATTCGTCACATAGCTGTCATTGTAACGACCTGCCTTTGTGACGTTTCTAAGGTATATAATTGGGGTAACGACTTATCTTTTTTGTATAAGCGTATCGCTGGCGCAACGCTCAAGAATCTGGGCAGAACAACCTGGGACCTGGCTACTTCATGCTGGTGCAGGCATAACCCACTATACGGGTGATCTGGCTCAGTTTGGTAATCTGGCCCATCTGCAACTCGGTGGTGCGTTTAACCTGGCGGCTTCGTACCGAGCCTCGACTCGACTTTCCTATCGGATCGAGGCTCAGTTGTATTACATCTACGCCCAGCAGAAATATACCCGCAATTACTACAATAACCTGTCGTTTCGAAGCTTGAATCCTGATGTCTGGGGCGGGGTGCAGGTGGACTTCTGGCCCATCGATGATCCATACCGGGCCACTATTCCTTACGCATTGGTAGGGGGTGGGCTTACCCATATGACTCCCAAGGCCATTTATCAGGGCCAGTCAGTAAGTTTAGCACCACTGCAAACGGAGGGAATAGGCTACAATCGGCTGGCGGGCATTGTTCGGTATGGGCTGGGCCTACCTTTGATGGCGACCGAACGTTTTCGAGTCAATCTGGAAGGTACGTATACGCACGTGTTGAGCGATTATCTGGATGATGTGAGCTCGTTTTATCGCGACAAAACGGGCATGAGTGCAATAGGAGCTGCTTTGGCTGACCGACGCGCCGAATTGGGAACAACCCTGAACCTCCCCGGTGAAATACGCGGCAATACCGGTAAAAACGACGGTTATTTCGTGGTCATGGCACGGGTGGTATTTGTGATTATTACCCCACGTCAGCGAAGTTACCGCCGGATGATTGGACGCTAGGGTTTTGAGGGCTTTTGCTTATTTTTGACCTCTCACTTTGCAGAACTGACCCTGCCCCACCCGAATGAGTCCAGCAATTTTTGTTGATGCCCTTCAAGCCGAACTGCAAACCCTCCAATATGGGCAATACCCGCCTGAACTCTACGACCCGATTCGGTACATTATGAGTCTTGGCGGCAAGCGGATGCGACCGCTGCTGACTCTGATGGCCGCGTCTCTGTTTATTGACGACTGGAAAAAAGCCGTTCGACCCGCGCTGGGCGTGGAAGTATTTCACAACTTCACACTCATGCACGACGACATTATGGATCAGGCTCCCTTACGTAGGGGACAGCCTACCGTTCATGAAAAATGGAACGGGAACGTGGCCATCTTATCGGGCGATGTCATGCTTGTCAATGCCTACCAATTGTTGCTGGATGTAGAACCTGACCGACTTAAACCTGTCCTGGAGCGGTTTAGCCGAACAGCTGCCGAAGTGTGTGAAGGTCAGCAGATGGATATGAATTTTGAAACGCGCTGGGACGTAGCCGAATCCGAATACATCGACATGATCCGTCTTAAAACGTCTGTCCTGCTCGGATACGCGCTCGAATTGGGGGGATTGATTGCCGGGGCTGATGCTGAGACGACCCAACATCTTTATGAAGGCGGTATGAACATTGGCATTGGTTTTCAGTTAAAAGATGATCTGCTGGACGTATACGGCGACCCGGCGAAGTTTGGTAAACAGGTAGGGGGCGATATTATCGCTAATAAAAAAACGTTTCTACTCATCGAGGCCTTGCAACAGGCAAAAGGCCCGCTACTGGATGAACTGACGGGCTGGCTTGCGAAAACTGAATTCGATAAGCGTGAAAAAGTGAAAGCGATAACCGCTATTTACGACCAATTGGGTATCCGTCAGCAGACCGAAGCCCGCATTAATGACTATTTTGCCCGTGGGTTCGCCAATTTCGATCAGGTGAAAGCGGATAAGGACCGAAAAAATGTGTTAATTCAATTTACCCGACAATTGGTCGAGAGAGAAAGCTAAAATTATGTATGACGTATGATATAGGATGTAGTTTGCATCATACATTATACACCATGCATCCTATATAACTTATGAGTATTACGCTATTAATCATTGTGGTTACAGTCATCATCAGCATGATGGCCTGGAGAGATTACAGCCTGATGGATCGCTGGGTTATGAATCCATATCAGGTGGTGCATCGAGGTCAATACTATCGACTCATCACCTCCGGTTTTTTACATGCCGATTGGGGGCACCTCATTTTCAATATGATCAGCTTCTATTTTTTTGGAGGCTTTATGGAGCAGGTGTTTTATGCACTTTTTGGCGGTAGTGGACCCATTTATCTGATCGGGTTTTATCTGGTAGCGATTATTGTATCGGACATTCCGACGCTGCTCAAGAATCGAAACAATCCGAATTATAATTCGCTCGGTGCTTCGGGTGGGGTATCGGCCATTATTTTTGCGGGTATCCTATTTAGGCCGTTGAATCCACTCTACCTGTTTTTTATTCCGATTGGCATTCCTGGATTCATTTTCGGCCCTTTGTATCTGGCGTATTCCTACTATGAGTCGCGTCGGGGGATGAGTGCGATCAATCACGATGCACACTTCTATGGCGCGTTGTTTGGCGTTTTGTTTATGATTATTGTGTATCCACCAGTACTTCCCCAGTTTTTCGAACAGATTTCGACCTGGCGTCTGTTTTAATACCAACTATGTTCCGATTCCTCAACCAGCCTTATCCATCTGAGGACTCGCCGGGCCGGGAGTTGCAAAAAGCAGCGTTCATTGGCTTGTTTGTCGGCCTGTTTTTATGGGTGTTTCAACCATTTGGTATCAACAACTGGGATACGCCCAACAAAGACCTTAAAATTGCAGGCTTTGGAGCCGTAACATTTATTGTAACAGCCTTCAATTTCATTGTCTGGCGCCGATTGTTTCCCAAGCCATTTAGCGAAGAACGATGGACCGTAGGCCGGGAAATTATCTTCGTTATTGCTAACATTCTGCTCATTGCCATTACCAATCAGTTTTATTTAGGAACGCTGTTGGGGGCTACTGGTCATAGAGGTATAGGTTGGTTTGGGACCATTTTGATAACGTTTTCGGTAGGGATTTTTCCGGTTGTAGGGCTGGTATCGCTCAACTACATCCGGCAGCTTAAGAAGTACAGCCAGGCGGCTGCTAAGCTACCCATTCATAGCGTGTCTGCCGACGATCAACTAGTGGAAAAGGAGCTTGAAGCTGAAGTGATTCGGCAACCTGCGCATTTACTAACGCTGGTGGCTGATAACGAGAAAGATAATCTGATACTATCTGCCAATGATCTGCTATACATCGAATCGAGCGATAATTATTGCACCGTTGTTTACTTCAAAAAGGATCAGATTGTAAAGCCTCTTCTTCGTAGTAGCCTGAGCCGTCTGGAAAAACAGATTGCGCAACTTCATATTGTTCGGTGCCATCGGTCTTATGTTGTCAATTTGAACCGGGTAGAGCGCGTAACGGGCAATGCACAGGGTTATAAACTCCATATACTCGGCGGACAGTTCCAGATTCCGGTGGCCCGACAGTATAACGAAACGCTCGTAGCCGAACTGAAAGCCTTGTAAGCTATCCCACCATTAGTCCCTGATACATAGTAGGCTTGCTAAACATCCCTAATGATGCCGTTTGCCCCTTTTTCCAGTAGTTAAACGCTTGGCTCTTGTAGGTTTGTCTCAACGAACAACAAACCGAAAAACGGTCATGAAAACGCTCATTAGTTCCCTGCTTATCCTCCATGTGGCCACGGGTTCAATTGCTCTACTGGTTGGCCTGATTCCGATGATCGCTAAAAAAGGAGGTCGCCTGCATAATCGGGCTGGACTCGTCTATGTCTATTGTATGATAACCGTAGCCATTACGGCCTTGCTTCTGTGCGGTTTACAACCCTTTAAAATGATGCGGCTGTTTCTGACAGGCATCGCAGTATTCAGTTTTTATCTGAGCATGACAGGCTGGCGGGCTACGAAACAGAAAAAGGCAGGCCTTTCGTCTTTCGATAAAGGGCTTACATGGGCTACTCTGGTCGTTAGCCTCGCTATGATCGGTTTTGGTGGATATTTATTACTGACACGAGGGGCTTCGTTCTTTCCCATTTTATTCTCATTCTTCGGAACCCTGACGCTGGTATTTGCCGGGCGAGATATACAGTTTATGACGAAACCTGTTGAGAAAATGCATTGGTTCTTTCAACATTTTACCCGTATGGGTGGCTCGTATATTGCTACATTTACGGCGGCTCTGGTAACAAATTTGCCTCGCCTGCTGCCCTCTAGTGCGCCCGAATGGATGTATACTGCTGGGTGGATTGTTCCTAGCCTAGTTGGGGGTATGCTCATTGGCCGAACAGTGGCGTATTACAAAAAGAAATTTAATGCCCCAAAAGTGACTGTAGTGGCATAAGGCCAGGCTTGATTATAATACAGATGGAAATCAGCGATTTGTAGCCAGTTGACAAGGATCGCTCCAGATAGAAGATTCTATTTTTTCAATAGGCCTCTGGCTACAGGTAATGCTTTTTCGGCCCATTGTTTCATCTGCTTGCCTGAATAATGCAGCCCATCCGAGGCAAATTGCGTGGCATCACCAGTCGAAGAGCGAGTTAGGGGTGTAATATCGACAAAAGAGATGTGTACTTTCTGGCATTCCTCTTTGGCAATGCTGTTGAACTGATCAATCTCCTGAGCAATTTTAGCCTTATCACGACCCGCAGCAAAAGGGGAAGATCCCCAGTCTGGAATTGACAGTACAAATACATGCGCGGCTTTTCCGCCCGCAAACTGAATAGCGGTTTGTAGTAACTCCCGAAATTCCGTACGATACCGATCTGCCGACTGCCCTCGATACTGATTGTTGACGCCGATAAGCAGTGAAACCAGGCTATATGTTTTCCGATTGCCAGTGGCATTAATGGCTTCCTGAAGTTCGGCCGTAGTCCATCCCGTTCGGGCAATGATGGTTGGGTTGCCTACATCAATACCTTCTTTGCGTAACAGGCCAGCCAGTTGAACGCTCCAACGATCCGCTTCACCAACACGTTCGCCAATGGTATACGAATCACCAAGCGACAAAAAGGAATACGCAGCCAGCGTAGTGGATGAGTTCATCTGAGTAGGTTCCGGGATAGGTAGTAGCGAGGCCAATAGAAGTGGGGCGAAGGAAAGCATCAGTTTTATCATAGCTGTTGTCGCCCGGCTGGTTTTGGCAATCAGGCTTTGTTATAGAGTTTGATAATCGCTTCGCGCATCATCTGACCCGTATCGCTGAGCAGAAATCCTATTGTCTCGGCAATGTTGCGGGCCGGAACCCATTGGCTGGTATCGGCATCGGGCATCGCTTCCCGATTAGTAGGCGTATCAATGGTGCTTGGTACAAGTACGGATGCGGTGATACCTTTGGATTTCCCATCGGCGTTAATCAGGTCGGCCAACTGAAAAATCAGGGATTTGCTGAGGGCATAGGCCACCACATTTTTACCGTCGGTCGGCCGAAGTGCCGGACGCGCACCGATCAAAACAAACTGACCTCCGCCCTGTGCCTCAAATCGGCTCATTAACGGCTTGACCAGATTGAAAGCCGACAAAAAATTGATGTCAACCATCTTTTGAATCAAATCGGGTGTCGTTTCCTGAAGGTTACCCATCGCAAAACCACCTACCAACAAAACAGCCGCCTGAATATGGATGGACTGATGGGCAACTAAGTAATCAGCTACGCCTTTTTCATCAACCACATTCAGCACGCTGGTGGCCACATTCGGTAATTCCTTGAACGCATCCCGATGACGGTCTGAGCCAACCGTTGCCAGAATAGAATAACCCTGTTCGTGTAAATAAGCCACCACATCCTGGCCTAGCCCACCCGAGGCACCCGTAATCAATATCGTTTTCATGGTAGTGAAGAATTTGCCTACTCAACAGATTGATGCAAAATAGAGTTTAAAAACAAAGGGCATCGAGTTTTCTAACCCGATACCCTTTATCATCAACAAAATCAGTTCGATCTCCAAAATCCTGGTTCCGGTTTAAACTTCCTGTTCTAGCAAAAAGGCTTTGATGAACGGATCTAACTCTCCGTCCAATACTGCGTCGGTGTTAGATGTTTGGTAGCCCGTGCGATGATCTTTCACCCGGCGGTCGTCCAGAACGTACGAACGAATCTGTGAACCCCACTCAATTTTCTGTTTTCCGGCTTCGACTTCGGCACGAGCGGCATTGCGTTTCTGCACTTCAATCTCGTATAATTTCGATTTCAGCAGACGCATGGCTACTTCTTTGTTCTGCAACTGGCTGCGTTCCTGCTGACATTCGATAATAAGCCCCGATGGTCGGTGCCGCAACCGAACGGCCGTTTCTACCTTGTTGACGTTCTGGCCACCTGCACCACCCGACCGGAACGTATCCCAGTCAATATCAGCCGGGTTAACGTCGATCTGAATAGTATCATCGACCAGTGGGTAGGCAAAAACAGACGCAAATGAAGTATGCCGACGGGCATTGGAATCGAAAGGCGACACCCGAACGAGTCGGTGAACGCCATTTTCGGATTTCAGAAAACCATACGCCAGTGGGCCGTCGACCTCAATGGTAGCCGATTTTATTCCGGCCGTATCTCCTTCCTGATAGTCGACCTGTTTCAAACTATAGCCATGTTTTTCGGCCCAGCGCATGTACATCCGGTACAGCATATCGGCCCAATCCTGGCTTTCAGTGCCACCCGCTCCGGCATTGATTTCGAGTACAGCACTAAGCTGGTCTTCTTCGTTGCCGAGCATTTTTTTGAGTTCAAGGTCTTCCAGGGTGGCTTTTACCTTTTTACCTTCCTCATCGACTTCCTCTTCGGTCACTTCGCCAGCTTCGTAAAATTCGAAAAGGGTTTCGAGGTCACCGAATTGGCTATTCAGGTTTTCAAAGCCAGTAATCCAGCCTTTCAGGCCACGAACCTGTTTCATTACCCCTTCGGCACGGGCGGCATCATTCCAGAATTCGGGCTGGAAGGTTTGCTGTTCGAGTTCAGCTAATTGTTCTTTCTTGGAATCGTAGTCAAAGATACCCCCTCAGAGCCTCTACTCTGGCTCTCAAGTCGGTCAACTGGTCAGTTGTCATGAACTTGTCGTAAACGTTTTAAAAGTAGTGATAACAAAGAAATACAAAGAGAAGACAGAAAACGTCTGTCCATCTCAATGGGCCTCTGTGTATCGCTGTGCTATCATTCAACATACAAAGATAGAACAAAACTGTGTGGGCCAGGGTTTCGGGCCAATACATACCGTTTACCAATGATGAATCGGCCTAAATCAGCAAGGTAATTCCCGTATCAACTTTTCGCCCTACCTTTGCGTTTGCTTGGTAAGAGCATTTCATTAATCATTCTACATTATTCATTCATAGATAATGGCTTCACAGTACGATGTAATCGTTGTGGGTAGCGGGCCGGGCGGCTATGTAGCTGCCATTCGCGCGTCGCAGTTGGGATTAAAAACCGCCGTCATCGAGCGCGAAAGCTTAGGTGGTATTTGTTTGAACTGGGGGTGTATACCTACCAAAGCCCTGCTGAAATCGGCGCAGGTTTTTGAATATATCAAGCACTCTACCGATTATGGCATCACGATTTCGGGTGAGTCGAAACCCGATTTTGGTGCTGTGATCAAGCGGAGTCGGGGCGTAGCCGAAAGCATGAGCAAAGGCGTACAGTTCCTGATGAAAAAGAATAAAGTTGATGTGATTTACGGTAACGGAAAAGTAAAACCCGGTAAGAAAATCGACGTGACAGCTGCCGATGGGAAAGTAACCGAGTACGAAGCCAAACATATCATTATTGCCACTGGCGGGCGGGCCCGTCAATTGCCAAGTGTCCCCATCGATGGCGTGAAAGTGATTGAATACCGGAAAGCCATGTCGCTGGAAAAACGGCCCGACTCGATGCTGGTGATTGGTTCAGGGGCTATTGGCGTTGAGTTTGCCTATGTGTACGCCAGCATGGGTACGAAAGTGACTATCGTTGAATTCCTGCCGAACGTGGTTCCGGTTGAAGACGAAGATATCTCGAAAGAACTGGCCAAGCAATACAAAAAAATTGGCATCGATATCTATACGAAGTCTGAAGTAACTAAAGTCGATACCAGCGGCAATGGTTGCAAAGTGTTTGTGAAAACTCCCGATGGCGAGAAAACCTTCGATGTCGATATTGTTCTGTCGGCGGCAGGGGTAGTGGCTAACATTGAAAATATTGGCCTCGAAGAAACGGGTATTTCGGTAGATCGGGGTAAAATTGTAACGGACGATTATTACCGGACCAATGTAGATGGCTATTATGCCATTGGCGACTGCACAAAAGGACAGGCGCTGGCGCACGTAGCTTCTGCCGAAGCCATCATTTGCGTAGAAAAAATTGCTGGCCTGCCGCATGTTGAGCCGCTCAACTACAACAATATTCCGGGTTGTACATATTGCACCCCCGAAATTGCGTCGGTAGGATATACCGAGAAAGCGGCCCGCGAAGCCGGGTATGAGCTGAAAGTCGGTAAATTCCCGTTCTCAGCGTCGGGTAAAGCCAAAGCAGCCGGTACTCCCGAAGGGTTTGTGAAGGTGATTTTCGATGCCAAATACGGCGAATTCCTGGGCGCTCACTTCATCGGTAACAACGTAACCGAAATGATTGCCGAAGTTGTGGCAGCTCGTAAGTTGGAAACCACTGGCGAAGAGATTCTGAAAGCCGTTCACCCGCACCCAACTATGTCGGAAGCGATTAAAGATGCTACCGAAGCGGCTTATGGTGAAGCGATTCACCTGTAATAAATGAACAATGGATAATGCAGAAAGAATAATGATACCAGATAGACAATCATTATTCTTTCTGCATTATCCATTGTTCATTTATGTACTACTTTAAAATCTTCCAGTGGGTAATGCCCAGCTTGGTGAAGCAGTAAAGGAGCGATGTCCGTAAAACCCCAAGTCCGTAGATTGAACTACGCTTGAAGTTGATCGAAGACGCTTCGTCAAAATATTTGGTTGGGCAGGTTACCTCACCAATTTCGTAACCCTTGTAGAAAATCTGGGCGATCATCTCGTTGTCGAAGATGAAATCGTCGGAATTATGCGTGAAATCCAGACTTCGTAATACCTCACCTGAGAAAGCCCGATAGCCCGTATGGTATTCCGACAGCTTCTGGTTCATCAGTAGATTTTGGGTAAACGTCAGGAATCGGTTAGCTATATACTTGTACATGGGCATGCCCCCTTTCAAAGCTCCTTTGCCTAATATGCGTGACGCAAAGACGACCGGATACAAGTCATTCCCGATAATACTCGTCATAGCAGGTATCAGCAGAGGAGTGTATTGATAATCAGGGTGTACCATGATGACAATATCGGCACCTAACTCAATTGCTTTTGCGTAGCAGGTTTTCTGGTTACCGCCGTAGCCTTTGTTTTTATCATGGCGGATCACATGCCTGATACCTAAGCTACGTGCTACTTCGACCGTATTATCAGGACTGGCATCATCGACCAGGATAACGTCGTCGACCAGATCAAGTGGAATTTCGCGGTAGGTACGTTCCAGTGTTAGTGCTGCCCGGTAGGCTGGCATCACCACAACTACTTTTTTGTTATTGAACATGGGGGCAAAATTAAAAGCAGAATATTACGATACCAATAATTTTGACAATTGGAGCCGTATCCTTAGCCATATTGGGTGTAGATTTGTTGTTTATCCGGCAGCCTGCCTGCTTTAGAGGCTTAATTGCCTGTATACTTTCAACTTATGTTTTCAAGCGAAACCGTATTTTTTCTTGCCTTTGCAGCTTTCGTTCTTCTTATCATGGCGTTGGATTTGGGTGTATTCTCGAAACGTCAAAGCCATGTCGTTCAGTTTAAAGAAGCCGCTATCTGGAGTGCGATCTGGGTAGCATTATCCATTGCCTTTTACATCTTCCTGAAAAACTACGGTTATCTGGTACATGGTATAGACACGTTTGCCCGTCTGAAAGAGGTGCGGGATAGCTATGCCGACCACGTTGAATTTGTTCCCGGCAATTTTGCGGCCAGTTTAGCCCGTTTTCAGGACAATATGGCATTGGAGTACATTACGGGCTATTTGGTCGAATATTCACTATCGGCCGATAACATCTTTGTCTTCATCCTGATATTTACGTCGTTCGGGGTTCGGGAACGCTACTACAAGAAAATCCTGGTCTGGGGCATTCTGGGGGCTATTATCCTGCGGTTTATTTTCATCTTCGTAGGGTCGGCGTTGATTCAACGGTTCGAATGGATCATGTACCTGTTCGGGGCATTTCTGGTTTATACGGGCGTTCAGTTATTCTTTCAGAAAGAAGAAGATGAAAAAATTGAACCGGCCAAACATCCGGTTGTACGGTTTGTCAGCAAATACCTGAATGTGTATAACCGGAATGTGACGGACAATTTTTTCATTCGCCGGAAGTCGGATCAAAAGTTATTTGTTACTCCATTGTTCATTATTGTAATCGTGATTGCGTTTACCGATCTGGTCTTTGCGGTCGATTCCATTCCGGCTATTTTCTCGATTACGAAAGACCCGTATATCGTTTTCTTCTCCAATGTATTCGCCATTATGGGCTTACGGTCCATGTTCTTCTTCCTGTCGAGCATCATGAGCCAGTTCCGTTTCCTTAAAATTGGTCTGGCTTTCTTATTGACCTTTATTGGGGCGAAAATGCTGGCCGAACATTGGCTGAAGGAGCAAGGCTTTCAGCCCGTTTACTCGTTGTATGTAATTATTGGAATTCTGACTATAAGCGTTCTGGCCTCTTGGCTCATTCCTGAAAAGAAAGAATAGTATTAGCCTAGTTGATTACAAGCTTAAAAACGGCCTATAGGATGAATCCATAGGCCGTTTTTAATGGAGAAAATAACAAAAAAAAGAAGTTTCATAAATTTTTAGAGGCAAAGCGTGCGTGTTACTGAGCGATCTGTACTTTTGTTTTAGAATTAGTCTAAATAAAATGGATACGAAACGTTCTACACTACGTTATTTCTTAACAGCTACCCTGTTGGTATGGGGAGCTTTCTTATATACAGTTAGTTATGCTCAGTCAGTCGGAACCATCGCCGGACGGATCATAACGGCGCAGGCGCAACCACTGGCTCACGCAACGGTACGCCTGACAAATAGCCGGGTCGGTACTACGACAAACGATCAGGGCGAGTTTGTTCTTGAACGGGTGCCGGCTGGTGAGCAAACCATCGTTATCAGCCGTATTGGACACGGACGGGTTCGACAGACGGTGAATGTGGTTGCAGGCGAAACAACCCGACTGACGGATCTGACATTGCTGGAAACGGCCGAATCTCTTCAGGAGGTAACCGTTGAGGGGAAAAACTCCTATAAAGCCGATATCCCATCGAATAGCCTTCGGATTAAGACGCCCCTGATCGAACTACCTCAGAATGTGCAGGTAATAAATCGCCAACTGATTGCCGACCAACAGATTTTCGATATGCTGGAAGGTGTTTCGCGCAACGTGAGTGGGGTTACACGCATGGAACACTGGGATAATTACGCTCGTCTGAATATGCGGGGTTCGCGGGTAGCACCCTTCCGCAATGGGATGAATGTGGAATCGACCTGGGGCCCGCTGGCGGAAGATATGTCGATGGTGGAACGGATCGAATTTGTGAAAGGTCCGGCTGGGTTCATGATGGCGAATGGCGAACCGAGTGGGTTTTATAATGTCGTGACCAAGAAACCGACTGGCGTTACGAAGGGCGAATTTGCCATGACAACGGGTAGTTTCGATACCTACCGGGCTACGCTCGATCTGGATGGAAAGCTGAGCCAGGATGGCAATCTGCTCTATCGGTTGAACATTATGGGCCAGTCGAAAGGCTCGTTCCGCGATTTTGAATACAACAACCGATACACCATTGCGCCCGTTCTGAAATATAAACTGAGCGATAAGACATCCATTACGGCTGAATATACCTATCAATATTCGCAGATGTCGGTGATTGGTTCTGCGTATGTTTTTTCGGGTACGGGGTTGGGCGTTTACCCCCGGAATATTTCACTAGCCTCGGCCAACCTCGATCCGACGAAAATAAATGATCATAGCTCTTTCCTGATTCTGGAGCATCAGCTTAGTCCCAACTGGAAACTGACGGGGCAGTTGGCCTATTTTAATTCGACGCAGATTGGTAGCTCGATGTGGGCCGATTCGGCTAAGGCCAATGGTAATATTTACCGTCGTGTCAGTATCTGGGATGCGGCTAACCAGGGCAAGTTCGCGCAGATTTTTGTGAATGGCGATGTAACGACGGGATCTGTTACGCATCGTATTCTGGCTGGTCTGGATTTGGGCAGCAAAAAATATTATGCTGACTGGGGCCAAAGCTTCCCGCTTTATGATAAGGATTTCGTCTTCAACGCGAATACACCCAATTATTACTTGCCCACCAATTTACTACCTAGGTTCGATCGTTCGCAAAGCCTGATCAATCGGGCAGGGGCCAACGTGCTGAGTCAGTCATACAGTGGGCTCTATGTGCAGGACGAACTCCGGTTTTTGCAGGATAAAGTTCGTCTGACGCTGGCCGGTCGGATTACATCAACAAAAGACAGTCAATACGGTGCGGGTTCGGATGTAACCAAAGCGACACCACGGGTTGGATTGAGTGTTTCGCTGAACAAGCAAACATCTGTTTACGCGCTCTACGATCAGGCATTTGTTCCGCAGGCAGGGGCTGACCGACAAGGAAATGCGTTTAAACCCATCACCGGCAACAATACCGAAATTGGCCTCAAGAAAGACTGGGCGGGTGGCCGCTGGAACTCGACCATTTCGGCGTACAAAATCACGAAGAATAACGTCCTGACAACCGATCCGACCAACCCGAATTTTTCGATTCAGCTTGGACAGACACAAACGAGTGGGGTTGAGTTCGACATCCGGGGCGAAATCGTATCGGGCCTGAATCTGATTGCCAATTACGCCTATACGGATTCGAAAATCACGAGGGATACTGAAGCTAAAAATGTGGATCTGCCAGTTCCGGGTTTTAGCAAACATGTTACTAATGCCTGGTTGTCATATCGTGTCCAAAAAGGTGCCGTACAGGGACTTGGCCTTTCACTGGGATACCAATGGCAGCTTGACCGCTACGGCTGGTTTTCGGATGCTGTGGATAAGAATCCTACACTGCCTAATTCGTTTCAGGCTGATGCGGCTATTTCCTGGCAAACCGGTCCCTTCAACGTAGCGCTGAATGTGAATAACCTGTTCGATGCCTATATCTATTCGGGCGCTTACTATTCATGGAGTAATGCCTACTACTGGCAGGCACAGGCTCCCCGCAATTTCCGCTTAAGCCTGGGGTATAAGTTTTAAACAGTTTACACCACCCTAAACCCTTCCCTGAAAGCAGGGGAGGGGTTTAGGGTGGTGTAAACTCCTCCCCGGTTAGCTATGAAACCAGAAGAAGGGATAAAATAGAGGCTTGATTAAGAACTGATAGTCAAAGTATACCTAACAATGACGGCAAAAAAACTGGTTGGAAAACTACACCTTTGGCTCGGGCTGGCGTCGGGGCTGTTGGTGTTTATTGTGGCGATTACAGGCTGTATTCTGGCTTTTGAACAGGAAATAAAGACGGTTCTACGGCCTTATCAATTTGTAGAGGCAGCCAATAAGCGAGCGACGTTGCCACCTTCCCGATTAAAAGCTATCGCCGAAAAAGAAATCACAGGGAAGATGGCTAAAGCTGTCACCTATGGGGGTATTGGCCGAAGTGCGATTGTCTCGTTTTACGGAGCCGCTCCTGATTATTTCTATCAGGTATACCTAAATCCCTACACCGGAAAATTGCTCCACATAACGGACGAAGAGACGGACTTTTTTCATTTCATTCTACACGGTCATTACTATCTGTGGTTACCTGAATCAATCGGCCAGCCGGTTGTGGCTTACGGAACCCTGGTTTTTACGATTCTATTGATTACAGGACTGGTACTTTGGTGGCCGAAAAACCTCAACAAGACGAACCGACAAAAGAGCTTTACCATTAAATGGAAAGCGCAATGGCGACGCGTCAATTACGATCTGCATAATGTGCCAGGTTTTTATGCGCTTGTATTCGCCTTGATGTTGGCGTTGACGGGCCTGGTTTTTGGCCTGCAATGGTTTTCGAAGTCGGTTTACTGGGTGACAACAGGAGGGAAAGCCCTGCCAGCGTTTCAAATTCCTTTATCCGATACAGCGGCTGCCAAACTGCCCAATTCGCCACTCGATGCTGTCTGGCAGCGCTTATCGATTCGTAAACCTGCTACGGCCGGAATCTATATTTCCTGTCCCGAGAAACCGTCAGAGTCAATCTTTGCGTACGTCAATTACAAACCGGGCACGTATTACAAGCTCGATTATTACACCTTCGATCAACAGACGCTTAAACCGCTGGATATCGGTGGCCCTTACTCCGGGACTTATACTAAAGCCGGGTTTGGGGATAAACTACGCCGGATGAATTACGATATTCATACCGGAGCTATATTGAGTTTACCCGGAAAAATTCTAGCGTTTTGTGCCAGTCTGGTTTGTGCTAGTCTGCCCGTTTCGGGCTTTATCATCTGGTGGGGCCGTCGAAAGAAAAAATCGAAAAATGCAAAACTACCCGTTACAACAGCAACGCCTACGAAAACGGCGCATCGACCAATGAGCCGGGTTGTTTGACAGGATTTACAGGATGAACAGGATTTTTTACCTTGCAGTGCGTTATAATCCTGATAATCGTGTAAATCCTGTCATAACCTACAGTGAATATCCCGTCACAAGCCGTTCTACGCACGTTTCGCCGACGTTTAACCAACCTGAGTAGCCGTAACCGTTCGTTGCTACTGACCAGTTTACCCGCTGGTCAGTTTCTGGATTTACAGGAAACGGATTTTCTACTTAACAAGTCTGCCTTTTCCATCATCGCTGATCTCATTGGCCGAAAGCCTGCCATTGCACTCTGCGACGTACTGGACCCCCGTCAGGAGCGGAGTAACGAAGTAAGCCGGAAACTTCGCCGGATTGCCCGAACCGCCCGATTTATTGAAGAAGAGCGCGGAACCGAAGATTTATATATAGGTTGGCCGTTCGTAAAGGGCAAATTTCTGGACGATACTGTCATTCATGGGCCGTTGCTATTTTTTCCAGTGCAGATTGAGCAGCAGGGGAAGTTCTGGAAACTCACTCGTCGGGGCGATGAGCTGGCGTTTCTGAATCCAACTCTGGCACTAGCCTATGGGCAGTTTAACCAGGTGAAGGTGCCCGACGAAGTGGTTGAAAAAACATTTGATGAGTTTGACCGCGACTCGCTTGTTTTCCGAACGCAGCTATACGAATGGCTCAAAACCACCCCGCTCGAAATCAATTTCAATCAGGAATTATTTACGGATTCGCTTCATTTTTTCAACAAGCAATCCGGTAAAGATTTAACGCAGCTCGAACGGACAGGTGAGCTGAAGCTATTTCCAGAAGCGGTGCTGGGTATTTTTCCGCAGGCGGGCTCGTTTCTGGTGCCGGATTATGATGAATTGATGGAGAAGCAGGGAGTGGAGAGCAGGGTGCAGGGGGCGAGTAGTGAAGGCATTGAGGTAAATGAAGAATCCATTTCAACGTTGTCTTCATTTCGGTATCCCGACCCCTTGCTCTCTGCTCCCCGCTCCCTGCTAGAAAAGTCCATCCACACACCCCTACCTATGGATGCGTCGCAGGAAGCGGCTTTGCGGGCGGTGAAGGCAGGTTATGGTCTGGTTGTGCAGGGACCGCCGGGTACGGGTAAGTCGCAACTCATTGCCAATCTGATGGCCGATGCGGCCGCGTCGGGAAAGCGTGTGTTGCTGGTTTGTCAGAAACGGGCAGCGCTCGATGTGGTGCAGGAACGATTGCGTCAGGTGGGTATGGAGCCGTTTTTAGCCCTGATCCACGATTTTCAGGATGACCGACGCGCTTTATATGCACAAATTGCCGAACAGGTCAACCGGCTGGATGAGTATCGACAACAGAACAATAGTCTGAATGCTGTGTTGCTCGAACGTGATTTTGAGGTGGAAAGTCGGCGTATCGATGAAACAGTCGCTGAATTGGAAACCTTTAAAAATGCCCTGTTCGATACCCGTGAGTGTGGTGTTTCGGCTAAGGAACTCTACCTGACTACCGATTCGGATGCACTTAGTGTGGATTTGGGTGATACTTATCCACAATTCCACTTGTCTAATGTGGATAACTTTGTTCGGCGACTTGCCGATTTTGCTGCTTACGAACAACGATTAGGCACTGAGCATCTGTGGAAAGAGCGGGTGAGCTTCGCAGCCTTTTCCAATGCCGATTTAGGAAAAGCAGATCAGGCGATTGTTCGGTGGATACAACTGCGTGAGACGGCTAATCAACAGACTACTCAGATAGTCGGTCAATCGCTCTCCCTGAGTCAACTAACAGACTGGCTGGCGCACGATTGGGAACTAACCGCCCTGCTGGCCTTACTCGATACGGACGATGCCACCCAACTTTGGGAGGTTATACAGCAGTTACGACGAACGCCCAACCATCTGGCCCTGACTACCGACGAAACAAAGCTGGAACAACTGGCGAAGGCGTGGGACGAAACCCTGGAAATTCCGGGGCCAGAGTCTTCCATTTCAACACCTGATTTACGCGCTTTCCGTACGCTCCTGGCCGAAGCGATTACCGCTCGGTCGTCGTGGATGAGCTGGCAATGGTGGCAGTTGACGAATGTGGGTAAAACTCAGTTGCAGACGGTACTTTCGGCCAATTCGCTGGATGTATCGGAATCGGCTTTACAGACGTTGGCCGTAAAAGTGGATAAACGCATACGGTTAGAAGCTGTCCGTCATGAAGCCAGTATGTTGCTGGCGGGTTTACCCTTGTCGGAAGCTCCGGAGAGTTTGCGACTCCTGCGTCGGGCACAGCACATAGTAGAACGATTAGGAACCATAGAACCTCTGCGGCAATTGCCTGAGTCAGGCTGGCGAACACATGAGCGATTTGCGGAACTGGTCAAGCTGCTTCTGGTACTTTCAACCACTATAGAGCAACAACGTACTACCGCATCGACCTATCTGACCAGCGATCAACTTGAACGGATCTGGCAGGATGATGCATTCGCTACCGATCTGCGTCAAGCGCTTCGGCATGATTTCGATTTGCTTATCGAAGCTGATCGGTTGACAGAAGGTTTTTCGGAAGCGGAGCAACTCATTATAGATCGGCTACAAACCCTACATCCGGCAGATTGGACACAGGCGTTTGACAAAAGCTTACGCCGGGCCTGGCTCGATCACCTGGAGGGGCTACATCCAGAGCTACGGAGTGTATCGTCGCTCAAAATGGCGCAATGGGAGCAGGCTTTGCAGGAAAGTATTCGGCGAAAGCAAACGCTCAGCCGCGATATTTTGCTAGTGAAACTTCGTGAGCAAACGTATCGAAACCTGACGTTCAATCGATTGAACAACGTGGTTACTTACCGCGATTTGCTTCATCAGACCACCAAGAAGCGAAATGTGTGGCCCGTTCGGAAGTTGATGGAATCTTTCGCCGATGAAGTGTTTAAGTTAGTTCCCTGTTGGCTGGCCTCGCCCGAGTCGGTCTCCGCAATGTTTCCGTTGCAGGAAGGCTTGTTCGATCTGGTGATTTTTGATGAAGCCTCGCAATGTTTTGCTGAAAACGGTATTCCGGCTATTGTACGGGGCAAACAAGTAGTTGTAACGGGCGATAATCAGCAGCTTCGCCCCAGCGATCTGTACCGAACTCGTCTGGACGAAAATGAGCAGGAGGAAGAAACGCCTGTGGCTCTGGAGGTTGAGTCCTTGCTCGAACTGGCCGCACAGCAGTTGCCGCAGGTTTCCTTAACGGAGCACTACCGCAGTCGTTCACTCGATTTGATCAGCTTTTCGAATGCGCACTTTTATCAGAACAGGCTTTCGCTATTGCCCCATTTTGATGAGGTTAACCAGCATGAACCTGCCATCCGTTATCGGAATGTAAAAGGCGTCTGGCAACAGAATACCAATCCTGTTGAGGCCGAAGCGGTCGTGCAACTTCTTGAGCAATTGCAATCCGAAATGCCGGGCCGTTCTATCGGTGTTGTGACCTTTAACTACCCACAGCAGCAGCTAATTCAGGATATGCTGGAAAGTAAAGCGGAGGTACGACAATCCGACAGTTCGCCCGCGTTACTTTCTAACACCGCGTCACATCTGTTTGTCAAAAATATTGAGAATGTACAGGGCGACGAACGTGATATTATTATCTTCTCCATGGGGTACGCGCCCGACGAGCGCGGCCGTGTATCGACAAATTTTGGTAGTCTGAATGCACGTGGCGGTGAAAACCGATTGAATGTAGCGGTTACGCGGGCCCGTGAGCGAATTTATGTGATTACGAGCCTGTGGCCCGACCAACTGAACGTAGCAGATACGGCCAATGAGGGCCCCAAGTTACTCAAAGCTTACCTGGCTTACGCATTGAATGTGGCTCAGGAGCAGTTTCAGCCCACACCGCAGCCGGAACAACCCTTGCCTTCGGGTTCCTTATTAAAAACCAGGTTGGCAATAGAGTACCCAACCTGGCGTCCTGAACTGCCCTTTGCCGATTTAACCGTTAAGGCTAATGATGTCTACGAGTCATTGGTACTTACCGATGATGATGCCTATTATCAGCAGACAACTAAACAGGCCCATGCTTACCTGCCTATTGCGCTGACAACCCGTAAGTGGCCTTTCCGCCGAGTCTGGAGCCGGGAGTACTGGCGCAAGAAAGGCTAAAGCATGACACATGACTATACTAGCAATA
Organism: Spirosoma aerolatum; assembly: GCF_002056795.1. Classification (NCBI taxonomy): domain Bacteria; kingdom Pseudomonadati; phylum Bacteroidota; class Cytophagia; order Cytophagales; family Cytophagaceae; genus Spirosoma; species Spirosoma aerolatum. Next base: position 429,683 of record NZ_CP020104.1, read on the forward strand.
CATAGGCTCAGCGATCATTCAAGATAAAGTTCGTTGTTTGGAGATGATTGCATCCAGGCTAAATGCTCCGGGACCGAGCAGTAGGCAGGTTAGGTAACCGATCAGTAATAGAAACCCAGCCGACCCATCGCCTGCTATGTCGCCTTCGTGTGCAACAAAAACAATAACAAATGCGGTAATAATCAGTGGAATCAGTGCTGGCCGTGTCAACAACCCCAACATTAGTAGGATAGAGCAGAAGAACTCCGCACCGATAGCCAGAGCCAGCGAGACCGAATGGCTCAGGTCCAGAAAACTCATAAAGGAGCTTTGATAGTCAGCAAAGTGGGTCAGTTTGTCGTAACCGTGGGGAATCATAGTGATGCCTAATCCCAGGCGTAACCATAAGGTGGCACTGTTCACTGTCCAGGATGTAGGCGAAGTAGGTTGTGTAAATTGCATTGTATGAATTGGTTTGGCTAACTGGCTGTCCTGTTTAGAATGACGGTTATTTCGTGCGGGCATCGTCGTTGGTTATTTTTCGGATGGGTTCGTCGTGGCTGGCGCGGATCTGCCCAAACTGCCAGCTAAAGGTTAATTTGACCGAACGAGTGAAATATTGATTGGTAGTATGAGCCCAGAATGTACTCGCCTGCGAATCGTTCTGCTGACGGAAGGGATAGGTAAATGGATTATTGACGCCTAGCGTCAGACTGGCTTTTTTATCCCAGAATTCTTTGCGAACCGCCAGGCTGTAATCGTACCAGGCCGAATTTTTTCCCTGCAACAGCACCCAGCCCGTACTGTAAATACCATTGGCCTGCACGGTAAATTGGCGTGGTAACTGGTAAGCCAGATTCAGCGTGAATTGCCAGAGCCAGCCGGAATTCTGCACCTGTAAAGCCGGACTACTGAAATGGGCGTAATAAAACTCACCCCCACCGTTTAGTTTCCAGTTTTGACCCAGTTGCCCGGACGCATTTACGTTCAATCCCGTCCGCTCATTGCGGGCTACATTCTGTCGGGTAGTTAGTGATACCCCCGACGTATCGACGGTCCGAACATCTTCGATGGAATTATCGGTTTGTCGGCGGTATAGGGCCAGGTTGAGGTAGGTACCTTTTTTTGTCGTTAAACTGTATGAGATTTCGGCCACATGCGCCAGTTCCGGCCGAAGTTGCGGATTACCTGCCATCCGGTTTTTCGGGTCGCTGGCATTAACATACGGATTCAGATCCCAGATCATAGGGCGGGAAATCCGTTGGGTGTAGGTTACTTTAACGGATTGCTGTTCGGTGAGCTGTTTTGATAGAATAACACTGGGTATGAAGTTGTTGAACTGCACCCGAAACGGAGAAATAGTATGGACGAATTGACCGCTCATAATGGTGTTTTCCAGCCGGGTACCCAGTTGAAGTGTCCAGTGCGTCCGGTTTGACAGCTTCAGGGAGACATAGCCCGCAGCTACCTGCTGGTCATACGTGAATGTATTGGATCGGTCGGCGCTGAGAGGTAGAAGCGCGATGTTTTCCGGTTGACTGGTGTAGACCTCGTAGGTACTGCTGACATCCCGACGGACCATTTTAGCCCCTACCTCAAATACCTGCTGCCCATTGCGCGAAAACGGATGAACATAGTCAATCTGCCACGTCCACTGGGGGTTATGACTGCGGTTAGTACTCGTTTCCCGGTATATGGGCTGATCGGTCAGGCTGAGCTGATCGATGGCGTAGCGGGAATTATCGAAGGTGTAGCTATACTGGCCCAGCACACTAAGTTCCTGCTTCGGTTTGTGAAAGGTGCGGGTATACCCCAGATTCCATTCGATATTACCAAAGGGGTTCTGTTGATCGACTACCTGGTTGTATTCCTGGCTAATCTGATTTTCGGAGTTCCGAAACCGATAATAGCCGGTATTAGATGTGGGCCAGGCGCCCCCCCAGCTACTAACCGACAGATTAACCCGGTTCAGTGTGTCGAAGGCATACTCCATGCTCAGATCGCCAAACCAGCCTGGGTGGATGTTGTTGGCGCTGATTCGTTGAAACAACTCTCCGGCCGGTTGGCCGTTTACCAGCGACATACGGGTTGTTTCAATAATACTCTTTTCGCGTTCGGCATTGGTGTTACCCGAAAACGTCAGGCCAAATTTCTCATGCTTGAATCCATAGCTGCCACCTAGCGACTGAACATAATTGCCCGCCGTTACATCCAGACTACCGTTGGAGCCTTTCAACTGTTTTTTGGTAATGATGTTAATGACTCCGCCAGCGCCTTCGGCATCGTAGCGAGCCGCCGGACTGGTGATCACTTCAACCGACTGAATCGTATTGGCCGGAATCATCTTCAAGGCTTCACTCAGATTGCGGGCCAGCAAGCCCGATGGCCGACCATTCAGTAGCACCTTGATACTGGAACTTCCCCGAATCTGAACGTTGCCGGACACATCGACGGTAAGCATAGGAGCCTTGCGTAGCACATCGACGGCCGTACCGCCTTTGTTGGTAATGTCGCTGCCTGCGTTATAGACGAGTCGGTCCGGTTTTTCTTCAATCAAGGCTTTCTGCGTCGTTACCCGAACCTCGTTCAATTGGCGGCTTTCGGATCGCAGGAGGATGGTGCCTAAGTCCCGCTTAGGTTGACGGGCCGAAATTGTAATCCCTATCAGGGTGCGGGGTTGGTAGCCGACGTAAGAGATCTGGACACCGTAGGTCCCGATTGCCAGCCCGGTAAACGTGAAATGGCCTGTTTCGGTAGTGGTTTGACCCGTTATAATCGTTCCAGTTGCTGTCAGTAGCGCTACGGTTGCAAACGGCACTGGCTGACGGGTGGTGGAGTCGGTCAACATGCCCGATAGCTGTCCTTTTATGTTCGGATTTATCGGGCTGGTTGGTACCTGCTGGCCTTTTCCCTGGATTATTATCGACAGAAAAGAAAGGATAAAATAGAATCGTAGAGCGTTCATTAATACTATATTGATAGCCTATTGCTGGTTATCTGGGCACAAAGTACAATTCTGCTTCTGGCATCATCCCACTAAAAATGACAAACGTGTGCTTTTGGATGACGTATTCGATTGGTCATTTTCAATTGGAATGTCGGCCAACATTCGGTTTTTTTGTTTAAAAATCGCGAAGAAGGATGAGTTGGTTTAACAAGAACGGAAAGCAAAAAGTCTGGCTGCGGGAAGTACTGGCCTTTGTGTTCCTGTTTATTCTGATGTCGCTGAATTCCTGGAACCGGCTCACTTCCTGGAACGACCTGGGGCGGGCACTGCTCTTTTTTCTGACGCTGTATGGGCAGGCTCAGTTTCACCGCTTTGTCTTATTCCCCCTATTGTTTAAGCAACAGATCAGGCAATACATTTTGTGGACGGTTCCGGCACTGGTAGTGGGCAGTTTTCTGGTATACGGCGTAAATCATTGGCTTTACCCAGAGTCTTGCCCCATCGAGGAGTGGCGCGAAACCGGGCTTTTTCTGCTGGCCACCTACCTGGTTAGCCTGATGGTGCTTGTTGGGGTATTTCTGATCCAGCGGTTTTATCAGCAGCAGCAACAGCGCCATACCGACCAGTTGCTGCATCAGGACGAACAGATTCGATTTTTGCACGCCCAGCTTAATCCGCATTTCTTTTTCAACACGCTTAATAACCTCTACGGAATCAGTTTGCATGAGCCTGGCCGAATGCCTGATTTGCTGATGCAGTTATCGAAGCTGATGCGGTATCAGGTCGAGAGCAGCCGTCGGTCGTGGGTATCGCTGCAGCAGGAGATCGAGTTCATTACTAGTTACGTCACGCTGGAGCAGGAGCGGCTGGGGAAACGTTGCCAGATCAGCTATGAGTACCCTACTGACGACTATGAACTGCAAACCTTCCAGTTGGCACCACTCCTGTTGATGCCGCTGGTCGAAAATGCGTTTAAACACGGGACGGGCGACATCAAAGGGTGCTTTGTCCATATCGTTCTGCAATTGCGAAATAACCGACTACGGCTATCTATTGAAAACTCGCTGTCCTGTCACAAGCTAAACGGTACATCAACCGGCCTGGGTCTACAGAATACCCGCCAACGACTCGATATGCTGTATCCCGAAAAATACCAGTTGGCCTTAACCCAGGAGTCCGACCGATATATTACCCTGTTAGAAATTCAGCTAGCCACCCGAGCCGATGTCCAACCCGTTGCGGTGTTTACTTATTGATGACGAACAGGCTGCACACTATGTATTGCAGCATTACATCGGGCAAGTCGATCAGTTGACGCTGGTGGGTAATTGTTACGATGCTCTGGAAGCGATTAATTTTTTGCACCGCCATCCGGTCGATTTGTTGTTTCTGGATATTAACATGCCGCAAATTAACGGCTTACAACTCCTGCAAACCTTAGCCAATCCGCCCCGCGTCATTCTTACTACCGCCTATTCGGAGTTTGCGCTGGAGAGCTATGACTACGGTGTGGTTGATTACTTGCTGAAACCCATCGAATTCCCCCGGTTTCTGAAAGCAATTGACAAAGTCATGTCAACAGAGACTGAAAAACAACCGGTTCAACTCCCGGCTGTTCCCGAGCAATCGTTAATGGTAAAAGTGGATGCCGACTGGGTTCGTATTGCGTATAGTAGCCTGGAGTATATTCAGAGCTGGGGAAACTACGTCAAGCTTTTTACGGCCCAACAGGTTTACGTGACGTCCATGACCATGACCGAAGTGGAGCGTCGATTACCCTCCGATCAATTTATCCGGGTTCATAAATCCTATCTGGTTCCGCTGGCTAAAATACACCGGATGAGTGGCAACGAAGTGTTTATCGGCGAGACGGCCCTGCCCGTAGGACTGACCTATCGTCGGGAGTTAGTCGAACGACTAAAAGCGTGAGGCAGTGATAGGTGTATTTTTTTCAAAGGGATACTGTCGGCGAATTCAGACCATGGTCATCAACAAATACTAAAGCGTGGATAGACTGTTTGATGAGCTTTGGGTTAAGGACAGGCTGGCTTACCCACAACTACCCAATTTATTACCTGATTGACTCCCCTAAGTAGGTCATTTGGGCCGGGTCTACCGCTACCCTTCACCACTTCATTGTTTATCGGCAGATATATTCGGTGACGGTTCGAAGATTTTTTGCTGGTGTAACACCACCATTAACATAATAAATGCCATCGCCGTTAATAATCAACTCCAGTCTATTCCCTCGCTCGTCATAACGGTACATGGATTCCAGTGTTTTCGTAGCACTATTCCTTTTATCAGTTAGTAAATAAGTCGACTTAGTTTGGAGGTCACCTGTTGGATAATAGCTATATTCTACCCAGTCCATACTCTGTTTAAAGCTATATTCTGTGGCCTTCACCGATAATTTTCCTTGTTGGGTATAGCTGTAATTGGTGACATTCTGCCCCAAGCTATTAGAATAAGTTGACTTAACTAGCTGATTGTTAGCATTGTAATCGTGGACCATAAGGCCTGTTTTTAGGCCATTAATGGAGTAATCTTCTTGCGTGAGCTTCCCATTGTGATAGGTGTAATCGGTAGTATACCTTGAATTACTATAATTATCTGTGATCGTACTGGTAAATTTAACTAGCTGATTTTGGTTGTTGTACTCGTTAAGTACCTCTGAAGTCTTAACATCGCCATTTATATTTTGTGTGTAGTTCTGCTTTAGGATGGCATTCTCGGAGGTATATGTGGTCAGGGTCTCCTGAAGATATTGACTACCTGAAGGGGAATTCGATTCGTTACGGTCTCGGGTCTGATTTCCCCGATCATCATACTCACTTATTTGCATTAAGTGACTGTAAGGATAGTCAAATGTGGATATCTTACTCTTTACTTGCTTGTTTTGATGGTATGTGTATACCGTTTGGCCATACGAGATATTATTTTCAAACGGTATCGATTTGATTAGCAGATCTCCCTCATAGGTGTTTTGATAGATGGTGATGTTTGGACCATAGGTACCAGAGTATCTTACTTCTTTAACTGCAGAAAAGTGGTCATCATAGGTAGTCAGCGTCTTATCATTCTGGACGCCATCAAGATAAGTTATTTCGGATGTGGTTTTACAGCGAATTGGCGTGGACGTTGGGTCAATATTCGAATGATTACAGGCCATCATACTGATTAGCAGGGCCCACTGAAGGAGTCTTAAGACATTCATAAAAAACTACATTTATGAAAAGAATCTAGTTTCCTATGGACGCGGTTTTAGATCATAAGTAACTAATCGCACCAGAATGGACTTACTAAGAATTTGCTAATAGTAGCCATTTGAAAGAAGATCCCGTTGGGAATGCGAAATAGTTCTAACATATCCTATGAAGAAACCTGTCAAATTACCGTACAACCTTCGATTCTTACCGCGACCAGCCCGTGCTGGTGGAGTAGGTTTGTGTTGTCAATTTTAACCAATAACAACATGAGCTTTTTAACATTAAAAGACGGTACAGATCTATTCTACAAGGATTGGGGCACCGGTCAGCCAATTGTTTTTCATCATGGATGGCCCTTATCGAGCGATGATTGGGATGCCCAGATGATGTTTTTCTTACAACATGGATTTCGGGTTATTGCGCACGATCGCCGGGGGCACGGACGCTCTAGTCAAACGTCGGGTGGGCACGAAATGGAAACCTACGCTTCGGATGTCGCTCAGTTGGTCGAAGCGCTGGATCTGAAAGATGCTATCCACATCGGCCATTCGACGGGTGGTGGCGAGGTGATCCACTACGTAAACAAATATGGCAAAGGTCGGGTGGCTAAAGCCGTTCTGGTAAGCGCTGTAACGCCGATCATGGTGCAGAACGAGAGCAACCCAGATGGCGTTCCCATAAGCATCTTTGACGAAATCCGGCAGTTGACCGCTACCCAACGCCAGCAGTATTTCCGGGATTTCTCGATTCCATTCTATGGCTATAACCGCGAAGGAGCCGTTGAAAAACAGGGCGTTCGTGACAACTGGTGGCGGCAGGGCATGATGGGTAGCATTCTGGCCCATTACGAATGCGTGAAGGCCTTTTCGGAAAGTGATTTTACCGAAGACCTGAAAAATGTGGAAGTGCCTGTGTTGGTACTTCACGGCGAAGACGACCAGATTGTACCGTATCAGATTACAGCGTTAAAGGCCGCTAAACTGCTGAAAAACGGTAAGCTGATTACGTATCCAGGCTTCCCACACGGTATGCCAACCACCGAAGCGGCTACGATCAACGCTGATATTCTGGCTTTCATCAATTCTTAAGTGACTGCAACATCGGTCGGCTTTGGTGGTGTACGCAATCAGAGCCGACCGATGTATAGTTTTACCATGGTGGTTTTTCTATCCACTTCCTGAACGTCTAACCTCTTTACCATGAACGAATCTATTCTGGGCCTGCACCACATTACGGCCATTGCCAACAACGCTCAGCGTAATTATGATTTTTACACACATGTACTCGGCCTTCGACTGGTCAAAAAAACGGTCAATTTCGATGATCCCAGTACCTACCATTTTTATTATGGTGATGAAGGCGGATCGCCCGGAACCATTCTGACTTTTTTTCCGTGGGAGGGCATTGGACCGGGGCGGAATGGTATTGGCATGGCTACCGAAATCGGGTATTCAGTACCGGCCGATAGCCTGGATAACTGGCTGGGTCGGTTTAACGAGCTGGGTGTTGGAGCAGGTGAATTGGCCGAACGGTTTGGCGAACAATACCTGTCTTTTACTGATCCTGATGGGCTGTCCATTGCTCTGATCGTACCGAAGCAGTTCGACCGCCGAACGGGCTGGGAAACGGAAGCTATCAAATCGGATATGGCATTACGAGGTTTTCACAGCGTTACGCTGACGCTGCAAAAAATAGAGGCTACGGCCAGGGTGCTGACTGATATTTTTGGGTATCGGTTGGTAGCACAGGACGGTAACCGCTATCGTTTCCAGACGGATGCTGTGCCAGAGGCCTCGATTGTCGATCTGCTGGAAGAATCCGAAGGGCGAGTTGGGCGGAATGCCGCCGGAACCAACCATCACGTAGCCTTTCGGGTAGCGAACGATGCCATTCAGATGGAGTTTCGGGAGAAAATTCTGGAAAGTGGGTTGCAAATCACCCCGAAGATCGACCGTGATTATTTCTTTTCGCTGTATTTCCGTGAGCCAGGTGGCGTACTCTTCGAGATCGCTACCGATAACCCAGGCTTTACGGTCGATGAACCACTAGACGAGTTGGGAAATACCCTGAAACTACCCAAACAATATGAAGGATCGAGAGCGAAAATTGAAAAGACGCTCCCGGTACTGAAGTTGTTGTAAGATCTACGTACGGTATTGGTTTTAAGAACCAACTTAGTTGTACTTTCCGTTATCAACCTACAATTGGTTTGCTTTGCCCTGTCGAGGGACAAGGTCGAATTAAAGCTTATATAGGTTCATAATCAGTTATTTTACTCAATCAATTCTTATGACAACCATTGGTTTGTACGGATTTGGCCGCATTGGGCGGCAGTTTCTACGCATCGGGCTTCAGAAAAAATTGTTTGTTCCAACCGCCATAGCCGACATTCGCGACGAGCCAACGCTGGCAGCCTTGTTTGCGGTCGATACCAACTATGGTCGCTGGCCTGAACCCGTATCTGGAAAGGAAGGAAGTTTATCCATTGGCGATCAAAGCATTCCGTATATCAATTCGGCTAAAGAAGTGCCCGACTGGAAAGCCCTTGGCGTCGATCTGGTGGTGGATTGTACGGGCAGAGCTACGACACGGGCCGGTGCCCAGGCGCATATTGACCGAGGTGCTAAATACGTACTCATCAGTGCACCCAGTAAAACGCTGGCCGACTGTGATGCCGTTTTATTGAAAGGGATCAATCTGGAAACGTTCGATCCTGAGCAGCATAAACTGATCAGCATGGGAAGCTGCACGACCAATGCACTGGCAGCGGTTGTCAAAGTAATTTCCGAAAACTTCGGGATTCAGTACGGTCTTTTTTCGACGGTACACTCGTACACGAACACGCAGTCGTTGACTGATCAGCCGATGAAAGACCGGCGCGATTCGTGGGCGGCCGCCGAAAATATTATTCCCTCTTCGTCGGGCGCAGCGCGGGCCTTACAGTTTATCTGGAAAGACCTTAAAATCACAGGAAAAGCCTATCGCGTACCTACCCGAACCGGCAGTATCGCTGAATTAAATCTGATTACCGAAAAAGACTGTTCGGTACAGGAAGTAAATGATGCATTCCGTAAAGCCGCAGCCGAAGGGCCTTTACAGGGTGTGCTGGATGTGCTGGAAGACCAGTGGGCCTCGTCGCGAATTGTCGCCGATCCACACTCATCGATCATTGATCTGCCGCTCACCGCCAAAGAAGGTAACCTGCTGTCGGTAGCGGCCTGGTATGACAACGAATGGGGCTTTTCGAATCGACTAGCCGAAGTGGCCGCCTACCTGGCCGAACGCATTAGTTAAATTAAAGCGTATATAATAAACTCCCTCTGTTCATTTTAATCTTATGGAAACCATCATTGGCATTACCGCCCAAAACCGGGAAGTAGTAGCTCATCAGTTGAGCAAATTGCTGGCCGACGAATTTGTACTCTACACCAAAACACTGAATGCCCACTGGAATCTGGAGGGCATGGATTTTCATTCGGTGCATCTGTACTTCGAAGAGCTTTACAAGCAGTCGGCCGAGATTGTTGACGATGTAGCCGAACGGATTCGTCAGTTGGATCATTATGCCCCCGCTACGTTGAAAAACTTTCTTCAGTTAACGCATCTGACCGAGCAGGAGGCTGAAGGCAATACAAGCCGGAGCTGGATTGAAAAGTTACTGAGTGATCATGAAAGCATCATTGTGTTTCTGCGGGGAAATATCGCTGATTTTCAGGAGGCTCACAAAGACGCCGGAACCAGTGATTACATAACGGGTCTGATGGAAAAGCATGAAAAAATTGCCTGGATGTTGCGGGCTCACCTCAAGTAACGTTCTAACGTGATTTTCTGAAAAGGGAATAGGTATGCCACGCATGGTCTACCTATTCCCTTTATCGTATCAATACCGCTTCGATAGCCTTATCTTTAAACGAAGAAACTGTGGCTAAAGCCGGTTTATCTGTTGATTGGCTATGAAGCATTGCCTCCTCTTCTTTGCCCTCTTTGTCACTGCCTCTGTTGCCTGGGGCGAACCTCTGTTTCCCTTACTGCCTCAAAAATCGGTCGATAGCCTGAACACGTTACTATCGGCAAGTCGGCAGGATACGAACCGGATTAAGATACTACTGGCGCTGAGTACGGATCTGATTACCCGGCACGAAGAGTTTGACAGCGATTTAGGGAATGCCTATGCCTATGGAAAACAGGCTGAGCAACTCAGCCAGCAGTTGCATTTCAAGGTCGGTCAAAACCAGAGCACCTGCGTTCTGGGACGAATTGAAGCGATTCAGGGCGACCGGAAACGGGCCGAACAATGGCTTCGAAACGTATTGGCGTATTATACCAAACAAGGGGCTAAGTCGGAACAGGCTGCAACCTGGTATTTTCTGGGACAGTTTATGAGCGTGATAGCGAAGGGCTACCTCGGAAGATAGAATGCTATGAGCAGGCCAGGCAGTTGTATCAGCAATTGGGCCAGGTCGATAAGCAGGCATATATGCTCAAGACCATTGCCGATATGCATGCCATGCAAGGTAATTCGGCATTGGCGGAGCAGGAGTTGTTTCAGGTACTGGCGCTGTATCGATCCATTCACTATCCATATCTACACTATACCTACGACCTGCTGACTTCGATTTATCACGGACTCAACAACTACGATAAGGCGCTAAAGTATGCCTTAATGACCATAGAAAGTGCACAAACTACGCGCGACAGCCTCTATCTGGGTAGCTTTAATCTAAATCTGGCTGTCTTGTATGATGAACTGAAACAGTGGAAAACCGCTATTCCGTACTACAAGAAAGCGCTGGTGTTGTTTGGCGAAAGCAACGTTATTCCCATGGTGCATGTGATTGCGCATAGCCTGTGCAGCCTGCAAATTGTTCATGAAAGCCCAGCAGCAGCCCTGGCCTATTATTCGCAAATCCTACGACAGTATCCGCTTCCCAATCGTTCGGCAGAATGGTTCTATGCTTACATGACGCTGGCCGAGTGTCATCTGGCTCTCAAGAATTACACGCTGGCTGAAACCTATTATATTAAAATGGCGTCGATACACGCGGGGAAAACGCCTGATAATGCCACCATAGCCTCTTATATCAAGATCGGTACATTTTATGGCATTGTTAAAAACTACGATAAAGCCCGTGAATACCTGAATCAGGCCCTGGGAATGCTGAAACGGGTTGGTATGACGCGAGGTACGCCTAGTGTACATCTTCAATTATTTAAAGTCGATTCCGCCCAGCACAACTACATAGCGGCCATCGATCATTTCCAAAAGTACAAGTCTTTAAGCGATTCGATCTTTAACGAAAAGAAAAGCCAGCAGATTGCCAATCTGGAAATTCAGTACAATACCCGCAAAAAAGAGCAGGATATTGACTTGCTAACCCGCCAGAATCAGCTCCAGCAGGCCCGAATACGGGAAAGCGATCTGCAGCGGAACAGCATCATTGTAGGCGTTATTTTGCTGATTTTGCTGCTAGGATTGATTTATAACCGGTATCGGCTCAAACGTCGAAGTAATCAACTACTGGAAGCCAAGCAAGTTGAGATCAACCTCAAAAACGAATCGCTGGTGCAGATTCTGCTGGAAAAAGAAAAACTGCTGGAAGAAAAAGAGTGGATGTTGAAAGAAATTCACCACCGGGTTAAAAACAATCTGCAAATCATTTCCAGCATGCTCAATGCGCAATCTGATTTTTTACAGGATCCCAAAGCCCTGATGGCAATTCGGGATAGCCAGAACCGGGTGCAAGCCATGGCCTTGATTCACCAGCGGCTCTATCAGTCCGAAAATCTGGCGCAGGTGAATATGCCCGAGTTTGTGGAAGAAATCGTTGACTACCTGATCGACTCGTTTACGCAGCAAGCCTCTGTACGGGCTCAATTTGATGTGCTTCCTGTTCAACTGGACATCGCCCTGGCTATTCCCATCGGATTAATTCTGAATGAAGCCGTTACCAATTCGCTGAAGTATGCGTTTCCGAATAAGCAGCCAGGACGTATAGCCGTAGTACTCCGGGAGACAACAGAACAGACTTATCAGTTAACCATCAGCGATAATGGTGTAGGGCTACCTGCTGGGTTGGACATTGGCCGTAGCGACACCTTAGGTATGACCATGATGCGTGGGTTAAGTCAGCAGATTGATGGACAATTAGCCATTTATCAGGATCATGGTGTTCATATTCAGTTGTTATTTAATCCAAAACAGAGCGCTACCAAGATGTCCTTATCATTGCATAATTGATAATTTCCGAACTAATCCGATTTTGGATAGGAATTAATATGTAGTTTTTTCATACGGGCTTCCAGCGTTGTCGGCTTTAAATTGAGCAATTCCGCTGCTCCGCCAATCCCACGGATTCGGTAGCCTGACTTAGCCAGGGCCGCCATAATAGCGGTACGCATGGTTTCTTCAATCGGTTGTACATCGGTCGATGGGTGCGTGTTTATGGGCAGAACAGCTAACGGAGTTGAGCGCAGAGGTTCGGCCAGATGTAGGGTGGAGGTTGACGAGAGAATGGCCGCCCGTTCCAGTACGTGTTCCAGCTCCCGGATATTGCCCGGCCAGCTATAGGATAACAATTGCGCCAGGGAATCATTAGCAATACTCGATAGCGATTTGCCTAGTTTTTTACTGATCCGGCGGAGAAAATGCATCGCCAGTGGCCGAATATCGTCCGGCCGTTCGCGTAGAGGAGGTATCACAATCGGGAACACGTTCAGTCGATAATATAGATCGGACCGAAACCGGCCCTGTGCTACTTCCTGCTGTAAATTTCGATTAGTAGCGGCAATAATTCGGGCATCGATTCGAATCGTTCCTTTGCCCCCTATTCGTTCGATTTCCTTTTCCTGAATAGCCCGAAGTAGTTTGGCCTGCAATTCGAGGGGTAATTCACCAATTTCGTCCAGAAACAACGTACCGCCGTTGGCTAGTTCAAACTTCCCGATTCGCTTTTCAGTGGCTCCTGTGAAGCTGCCTCGTTCATGACCGAATAATTCGGATTCAATGAGTTGCGCAGGTAAGGCGGCACAGTTTATTTTGACGATGGTTCGGACCTTTCGGGCTGACAGGTTGTGTACCGCTCTGGCTACCAATTCCTTACCCGTCCCGGTTTCGCCCATAATCAGTACGGTAGCATCGGTTGGAGCTACCTGACCAATACTCGTAAAAACGGCTTGCATGGCAGGGCTAGCCCCGATGATTTCTTCAAAATTGTAGCGGGTTTTGATCTCTTCGGTCAGGTACGTTTTCTCCTGCTCCAGTTGTTCGCTTAGTACTTTAATTCGCTCGAAAGCCAGTAAATTTTCCAGAGCCAACCCCATCTGAACGCTAATATCCTGCATGATGCGAAGATCCTTATACGTAAACGCAAAGGCTGCCTTGCTGGCAAGCACGAGCGATGCAATAAGCTGGTCCTTAACGAAAATAGGCACGTTTAACGACGACTGCAAGCCCATCGACCTAGGGTAAAATGGAGGATCGGGTATACGATCGATAAATTGAACCCCTACATTTAGAGCTGGCTTAATCAGCCAGGACCGGGCATCACTTTGGTCAACTGGGCTAACTGTAGGAGGGTATGGCGTTGTCAGATGATCGGTAGTTGTCACAAAAACACCGTTTACTTTTTGCACCGTACTATCCAGATTAGCTGAAGTAGCCTGCCGTCCGAGTTGGTAAATACCCACCAGATCAGCGGGAAGTAATTCGTTGATCGACTGAGCCACCTGCGCTAATATGGCCCCTATATCGATACCATTCCGGAAGGCATTGACGATCGCCAGTTCGATGGCTTTAATCTGTTGCCGGGCTGCTAGTTCTTCATAGGCCAGAAGATTATCCAGAGCTAAGGCAATCTGAGGGATGATAAGATTAATTGCCTGGTATTCTTTCGTTGAAAATCCATCTGGCTCTGTACTGGAGAGAATAATGGTTGTTAATGAATGTCGCTTCAATTGAATTGGAAACAGCGCCAATGAACGTACGCCGAAATGATCCCGGCAAGATCGAGCCGTGATGTAGGTTTCACAGAGTTGATCAAAAGCATTGCCCGTAAATATTCCCCTTAGCTCGCCCAATTGATCGGGCGCTTCCCGATCCAGTTTCTCAAGCAATTCGGTTGAGTCTTCCTGTAGTAAGGCAGACAGATTGACCCGTATAAAGGCATTGGCCGCTGTTTTTTCGAGCATGAGCCAGTAAAAAGATGCTTCGTCGGGCAGACCAATCCGAAGATTTAGGAACGAAAAAGGGACAAGGCGATTAATCTGATCGGCAATGGCGAGGCATAACTGTTCCCGGTCCTGAATTGTGACGATGGCATTGTTGACGGCAATCTGGATCGTCTGTTGCTGGCGAAGTTTAGCTTCTTCACTATGTGCGTGCCGATAACGGGCTATTTCTAATGCTGTTAAGACATCTTTCTCCCGAAAGGGCTTGGTCAAAAAGCCAAAAGGCTGGGTTATTTTGGCCGCTTCCAGCAAGTGATCTGTCAGATTTGCAGACAAAAAAACAAAGGGAATCGACTGGTCATTAAGCCAGTGCGCCAGATCAATACCCGTTTTATGACCTTTCAGAAAAATATCGAGCAGGACAATGTCGGGCCGTTGATCTCCAATGATGAACTGGGCTTCATCAACTGATCCAGCTACTCCCACTACCTGGTAACCTGCTTTTATCAGAATCCGTTTTAGATCATGGGCAATTAGAAATTCATCTTCTACAATAAGAAGGGTGGGCAGGCGAGTCGATTCAGAAACATAAGCCATGTCGATTCTAATTGATTGACAGTAAAGATACAAGGTATTGTTAACTCCAACGGTGTCCTCCAATATATTGGAGACTCTATTATATTGGAGGTGGCCTTACTTGCTAAATAAATGATTATCAGGTATTTATATTCTTTTTTTTAGACTGGCACTATGTTCGTATTACAATAGGTACTTCTCCAGCTAACCCTATTTACAGGCTATTCGTTATGAAACATTTCACAGTACAGGAGCCATTGCGTATCCAACAGTTTATCCTCGATGAGGGGATTATTCCGCTGCATGACCATAACTATTATGAACTGATAGGGGTCCAGGCTGGTAATGGATATCATCTGATAAATGGGAATCAGGTTGCTTATGAGCCAGGTGATCTGTTCTGGCTGTGCCCTGCCGATTACTACGGTTTTATAGTGCAGCAGAAAACCCGTTTTTGCAGCCTTTTATTCACGCCGTCTTATCTGGCAGGCTTAATAGCGGGTAGCCCGTATCCCTGGCGTCATATTCAGGAGAATACACCTTCCGATTCTGGAAAGTTATTGGCTGATCCGGTAGCCTCCCGCAAACTGATGGCTTTAATCGAGATCATTTTGGCAGAGCATCAGGAAGCGCAGGAAATAACCTCCAACCTCGTGGTGGATTCTTTAATGCAGACTATTTTGAGTTTAACAGACCGCCAGCTCGCTCAGCAGTCGTTAGCAACAACACCAAGATCATCGACTTCATTGGCTTTAATTCAACGTATTGTCAGCTATGTTTGCCAGCATATAACCGAGCCTGATTCGTTACGAATGGACAAAATGGCCGATGTGTTTAATTACTCACCCGGTCATCTGGGAGCGCTGTTTAAAGAACATATAGGTGAATCGATCCAGCAATACATTATCCGGTACAAACTCAAACGCGTCGAAACCCGATTGAGCTTAAGCGCAATGACCATTTCTCAGATCGCCGACGAGTTTGGTTTTGCCGACGTATGCCATTTGAACAAGCTATTTAAACGCTATTATAACGATACGCCCAGTAATTACCGCCGGTATGTACTGTCTAGTTAATACTGTTAGTATTATACAACGAAAAAGCCTGAGGTCAATCTCAGGCTTTTTCGTTGTTATTCGGTCATCATCTGCACGAACTGATCGAACAGATAGCGTGAGTCGTGTGGACCAGGCGATGATTCGGGGTGGTATTGTACCGAAAAGGCCGGTTTGTCTTTGCGACGGATACCCTCAATGGTTTTGTCGTTCAGATTGATGTGCGTTAACTCAACGTTTGCTGTATCCATCACTTCTTCAGCTTTAACAGCAAAGCCATGGTTTTGAGATGTAACCTCACAATGACCCGTAATCAGGTTTTTAACGGGGTGATTTAGCCCTCGGTGACCATTGTGCATTTTATAGGTTGAAATGCCACTGGCCAGTGACAGAATCTGATGGCCCAGACAAATACCGAACAAAGGTTTCTCGGTTTCCAGTGCCTGCTTGACCGTCTCAACAGCATATGGCATAGCAGCAGGATCACCAGGACCATTGGCAATAAAATAACCGTTTGGCTTCCAGGCTGCTAATTCTTCGTGTGGAGTGCGGGCTGGGAACACCTTACAGAATACACCTCGCTCATTGAAATTGCTGATAATGCTACGCTTAACGCCCAGATCCAGTACGGCTACCCGAAGTTTGGCTTCTGGGTCGCCCTGCTCATACGCTTCTTGCGTACATACCTCCGAGGATAGTTCCAAACCGGCCATGTCAGGTACTTTTTGGAGTTCGGCCAGCAGAAGCGCCGGATCTAGAATCTCCGAAGAAATGATGCAGTTCATTACCCCTTTGGATCGGATGTAGCGTACCAACTGACGAGTATCTACCCCGTGAATACCAACGATATTGGCTCGTTCGAAATACTCCTGTAGCGACCCGTCGGCGGTATAGCGTGAATGAATATTTGAGAAGAAGTTGCACACCATTCCCCTGATTTTCACTCCGTTCGACTCTTGCTCGGCATTGTTTAACACACCATAATTACCAATATGTGAGGTTGTGTTAATAATTACCTGGCCATAATAGGAGGGATCTGTATAAATCTCCTGGTAGCCGGTCATGCCGGTATTGAAGCAGATTTCGCCAGCGGCTGTTCCGATTTTACCCAGCGCCAGACCGCGATATACGCTTCCATCCTGTAAAACCAACAATGCTTCAGGTTGCTTCGTATGTTTCATGTATGCGTTTGAGCTTGAAATATTAAAAAAAAGGGCTAACCGTTGAGGTTAACCCATTTCCATATGACGTGTTTCTGAATCACTATTCTTCGGCTTCTTTACCACCTTTCAAACGATCCTGTAACGCTGCCAGTTCATCCCATTTGCCATCGCGGGCCAGAGCTGCCTGTTCATTCCAGGTTGTAGCGTCATGCACATTGAAACGAGGACCAGCATCAACCAATACTTGTTGAACAGCTTCGTCTTGTGCGTCGGCCAGCTGGGCAAAGGTAGTAATACCTGCGTTATTCAGCAACTCAGCGATTTTTGGGCCAATACCTTCGATCTTGGTCAGATCATCGCCCGATGGGGCGGCAGCAACCGGAGCTTCTTCGGCTGGCGCTTCCGTTGCAGGAGCTGCTTCAACATCGGTCGCAGCAACTGCCTGACGGGCACTTCCACTCCGACGGCTCCGACGAGTTTTTGTCGTAGCAGCCGTTTTCTCAGCAGCAGCAGCGATCAGCAACTCATTGAAATCTACCAGCTCGATCAGACAGGTTTCTGCGTTATCGCCCAGACGGCTGCCTAATTTAATGATCCGTGTATAACCACCAGGACGGCTGGCAATTTTGTCAGCAACCGTACCGAATAATTCTTTGATGGTTTCTTTATTGTGGAGTGTCTGAAAGATCACCCGACGATTCTGATAGGTATCGTCTTTTGCTCGCGTCAGAATGGGCTCTACAAATTTGCGGAGTTCTTTCGCCTTTGCAACCGTCGTTTCAATACGCTTATGCATAATCAGCGATGTCGCCAGATTTTGTAACAGCGCTTCGCGGTGCGAATGTGTCCGGCCTAAGTGATTATCTTTTTTACCGTGTCTCATTGTTATGTTGGCTTGGGGCTAAGGGCCTAGGGCTGAGAGTGTTATCCCTGTGCCCTTAGCCCCATGCCCGACGCATTCTTAATCTTCGTCTAATCTGTATTTGCTGACATCCATCCCGAATGTCAAATTTTTCTCTGCTACCAGTTGCTCCAATTCCGTAAGCGACTTCTTCCCGAAGTTGCGGAACTTCATCATATCCGAAATTTCTAACCGAACCAGATCGCCCAGCGTCCGTACATCTGCCGACTTGAGGCAGTTGTAAGCACGTACCGACAGATCGAGGTCGGCTAGCGAGGTTTTCAGCAGTTTCCGCATATGCAGAACTTCTTCGTCTACTACGTTTTCTTCTTCTGGCTTAGCCGTTTCAAACGTCATGGTCTGATCCGAGAACAGCATGAAGTGCTGGATCAGAATCTTGGCGGCTTCCTGCAACGCAATTTCAGGGTGTACCGAACCATCCGTTTCAATATCCAAAAGAAGGCGCTCGTAGTCCGTTTTTTGCTCTACCCGTGTGTTATCAACACCATATTTCACGTTTTTGATTGGCGTGTAAATGGCATCAATTGGGATATGACCAAAAGGCAGCTCATTGGCCCGTGGTTCGTCGGCCGGAACATATCCACGGCCTTTTTCCACGATAATTTCCATCTCAAAATCCCGCGTATCATCAATGTGGCAGATTTCCAGTTCAGGATTCAGCACTTCGAATGATGGCGAAAATTTCGATATATCACCAGCTTTCAGAACTGGCTGCTTCTTAATGTTGACGGTGATTTTGTTGTCAACCATGTCCGAAATCTTTTTAAACCGAACCATTTTCAGGTTCAGAATGATCTCGGTCACGTCTTCAACTACGCCCTCAATTGAAGAAAACTCATGCAACACACCGGGAAATTTTACGCTTGTGATGGCGTATCCTTCCAGCGATGACAGCAGAATGCGACGAAGCGCATTGCCGATGGTTACACCGTATCCTTTTTCAAGGGGTTTGAATTCAAACGCCCCGTGAAAGTCGTCAGCTTTCTCCACTACGACTTTGTCGGGCATCTGGAACGCTAATATGGACATACGTTTCGTATTTTTTAAGCAGTTCTCTGCCTGGCGTGAAGACTAAACTAGTTTGGGCTCAAGTTTATGATTTGCGATGGGATAACGAACAAAAACTGCGTTGACCAACCGTAAACCATAAACCCAAAACCATTTATTACTTCGAATACAATTCGACGATGGCCTGCTCGTTGAAGTTTTCTGGAATCTGATCACGCTCAGGGTAGCTGATAAACTTACCCGTCATTTGCTGTGCATCCCACTCAACCCAGTTATACCGCTTTGTATTCCGGGCAGTTAAGCTACCGGCAATGGCTTCAAGCGACTTCGATTTCTCACGAACGCCGATCAATTGACCGGGTTTCAATGAGTAAGAAGGAATATTTACTACTTCGCCATCCACAATAATGTGCTTGTGTGATACTAACTGACGAGCAGCCCGACGTGATGAAGCTATACCCAACCGATAAACTGTGTTATCTAAACGGGCTTCGCATAATTTAAGGAGGTTTTCACCCGTAATACCCTCCCGAACCTGTGCACGGTGGAACAAAGCCCGGAACTGACGTTCCAGAATGCCGTACGTATACTTAACTTTTTGTTTTTCAGTTAATTGGAGCGCATATTCGGACTGTTTCCGTTTGCGGCCCCGACCGTGCATACCCGGTCCGTAATTTTTTTTCTGGAGCGCTTTGCTCGGACCCATTATGGGTTCGTTGAACTTGCGCGAAATTTTGGCTTTTGGCCCAATGTAACGTGCCATTCTTCAATGAATGAATAATTGTGAAACATTGGACAGACACAACCGAATGTCGCCTGTCCCTATTCATGTCATCCGTATTATACGCGACGACGTTTTGGCGGCCGGCACCCGTTGTGCGGCAGCGGGGTAATATCCCGGATAGTCGTTACTTCGATACCCGAGTTTTGGATGGTGCGAATTGCCGACTCACGACCGGAGCCTGGACCTTTCACAAACACTTCTGCTTTACGCATACCCAGATCGTGGGCAACAGCGGCACAGTTCTGCGCGGCCATTTGAGCAGCATAAGGGGTATTTTTCTTTGAGCCACGGAAGCCCATTTTACCCGCTGAAGACCAGGAAATAACCTGACCGTTCATGTTTGTGAGAGAAATGATGATGTTGTTAAACGTAGCCCGGATGTGTACCTGACCTACGGGTTCAACCACTACCACTCGCTTTTTCGCTTTGTCTTTGCGTTTTGCTTGAGCCATTGTTTTAGGTAATCGTCAATATGTCAGTGGAGCTCATTACTTGCCATTTCCAGTTACTGAAATGGCGCCAAATGGTCCGAATGACGATGAGCGACCAATTAATTATTTCGTTACTTTTTTCTTGTTGGCAACTGTCTTCCGTTTCCCTTTCCGGGTACGGGAGTTATTTTTCGTATGCTGACCACGAACGGGCAAGCCTTTCCGGTGACGCAGACCCCGGTAGCAACCGATGTCCATCAATCGCTTGATGCTCAACTGAACTTCCGAACGTAGCTGACCTTCTACTTTGTATTCGTTCGAAATCGCATTACGAACAGCACTAGCTTCAGCGTCTGTCCATTCGCTGGCTTTTTTATCAACGCTGATGCCTGCGTCGGTCAGGATCTTTTTTGCCCGGCTCCGACCAATGCCGAAGATGTATGTCAGCGCGATCTCGCCACGCTTCTTGTCTGGAATATCAACACCTGCAATACGTGCCATTCTTAGCCTTGTCTTTGTTTGTAACGGGGATTCTTTTTGTTGATCACGTACAGTTTCCCTTTCCGACGGATCACTTTGCAGTCTTCGCTGCGCTTCTTGATTGACGCTTTAACTTTCATGATAAAAGTTTTCAGTTTACTGGTTTTCAGTTTTCAGTTCGTATTTCAGTCAGGCACATTAGCATAGCTGAAAACAGTAAACTGAAAACGGAAAACTTATTTATACCTATACACAATCCTCGCCTTACTCAAATCGTAAGGCGACATTTCCAATTTTACGCGATCGCCGGGCAAAATTTTGATGTAGTTCATCCGCATTTTACCGGAGATGTGAGCAATTACCTCGTGCTTATTTGCCAGTTCGACCCGGAACATCGCATTCGATAAGGCTTCCAAAATAACGCCGTCCTGTTCTATAGAATTCTGTTTTGCCATATTCGCTTAAGCTACCATCAGTTCGGAAGTTTCGATCATCAGGCTTGTATTCGCGGTGACTGCTTCAATGTATTCGAAGGTTGTCAGAATCTCGGGTTTCCCTTTTCGTACAGCTACCGTATGTTCAAAGTGTGCAGAAGGTTTACGATCAATAGTCCGAATGGTCCAGCCATCACGTTCTTGCACAACTCCTTTTTTGCCGAAGTTAATCATGGGTTCAATTGCCAGAATCATCCCTTCATACAACTTAGGCCCTTGACCACGTTTGCCGTAGTTGGGTACTTCAGGAGCTTCATGTAAGTTCTGGCCAACGCCATGGCCTACGAGTTCCCGAACAACCGAATAACCGAATTTCTCTGTATACGTCTGGATCGCATATCCAATGTCGCCCACCCTATTCCCTTCAATCGCTTTTTCAACACCGATGTAAAGAGATTCCTTCGTTCTTGCCAACAACCGGCGAGTGGCCGGGGTCACATTACCGACAGGATAGGTATAGGCGCTATCGCTATGATAACCATTTAGTTTTACACCACAATCGATGGAAACGATATCTCCATCACGCAGTTCGTAGCGGCTTGGAAAACCATGAACCACCACATCATTGACGGAAATACAGAGCGAAGCCGGAAACTTATTATATCCTAAAAATGAAGGCGTGCCACCATTATCCTTAATGAACGTTTCTGCGACCTTATCCAGTTCCTTCGTTTGAACCCCAGGTCGGATAAGTTTTGCAACTTCAGCGTGCGCTTTTCCCAGAACCTGTGCACTGATTTTCATCAAAGCGATTTCTTCTTCGCTTCGAATGTAAATCATCTTGTCCTTTTTGTCAGAACCAGCCATTTCAATTAAGCGGCTACCGTTTCATTGGTACGTCCTTGTACACGGCCTGATTTCATCAAACCTTCGTAGCGACGCATGAGCAGATAGCTTTCTATTTGTTGCAGCGTATCCAATACAACACCAACCATAATTAACAACGATGTGCCGCCGAAGAACTGCGCAAATCCACTGGTCATCCCCAACAGATTGGCAATCGCTGGTAAAATGGCTACAATAGCCAGCATAACAGCGCCAGGTAGCGTGATTCGGTCAAGAACGGTACCGATGTAATCTGAGGTTTGAACACCTGGCTTCACACCGGGTATAAAACCTCCACTTCGCTTCATATCATCGGCAATCTGTGTCGGGTTAACCGAAATAGCCGTGTAGAAGAACGTGAAGATGATGATCAGCAACCCAAACAAAACATTGTATTGCCAGGTTGTATAGCTTTGGAAAGCGTTTTGGACACTCGCTGCAAAATCACTTTTCTCCGCAAACAGACCCGCTACATAGGTTGGGATAAACATCAGTGCCTGAGCAAAAATAATTGGCATAACGCCCGCAGCATTCAACTTTAAAGGCAGATACTGACGTTGCCCACCAACCACTTTATTTCCGATAACCTGCTTGGCATATTGAATTGGAATCCGACGTACAGCCTGAGTCAGGACTACCGCACCCATCACAACAAAATAGAGGGCAACCAGTTCCAGAACAAAAATCAGAATACCAGCCGAACCTCTCGATTGCTGCTCACCAATAATAGCACCTGGAAGCCGCGATACAATCCCGATCATAATGATCATAGAGATCCCGTTTCCAATTCCTTTATCAGTAATCCGTTCGCCCAGCCACATGCAGAAAATAGTACCTGCAGTTAGCACAAACAGAGACGAGATGGTAAATAAACCTCGATCAATCAGTAAAGCTTCTGCCGGAATAGTTGTACGTACGTACGTAATGGCCTGAACAGCCGTTACACCAATCGTAAGTACCCGCGTGATTTGGTTCAGCCGTTTCCGACCCGATTCGCCTTCCTTCTGCATTTTCTGGAAGTAAGGAAGAGCCAGCGTTAGAAGCTGAATAGCAATCGAAGCCGATATATACGGCATGATCCCAAGTGCGAAAATGGACGCTTTACTAAAAGCACCACCTAGGAAAGTATCCAACAAACCGAGTAAACCCTGCGGATTTAGGTTCAATTTTTGGGGATCTACACCTGGCAGTACGATCGCCGTGCCAAGACGGAACGCTGTAATAAACAACAGCGTGTTGAGGATTCGACTCCGCAACTCGTCAATTGCAAAAATATTTTTAAACGTGGTGATGAGTCGGTTCATAAAAGTAGGTCGACTGTTGCCGTGCTACGACTTAGTTAGCTGCTTCCTCGTTCGCTTCTTTAACTGGCACAATGGCCTTTCCCCCTGCTTTTTCGATGGCTTCTTTTGCACTGGCCGAGAAAGCATGCGCATGGATTTCAACAGCACTGGTCAGTTCACCACGGCTCAGTACTTTAACCAGGTCTTTCTTGCTAACCAGTCCATGCTGAAGCAGAAAATCCAGGTCAACAACAGTTGTCTTGGTTTCATCAACGAGTGTCTGGATGCTATCCAGATTGAGGGGTTTGTATTCGACGCGGTTAATATTCTTAAAGCCGAATTTCGGAACACGACGTTGCAGGGGCATCTGACCACCTTCGAAGTGTGTTTTACGACTATAACCTGAGCGTGATTGCGCCCCTTTGTGACCACGGGTAGAGGTTCCACCCATACCTGATCCTTGACCGCGTCCGACTCGCTTGCGCTCCCTAACGGAACCTTTTGCCGGTGTAAGGTTGCTTAAATTCATTGGTTTATTTGTAAAAAGTGATTCTTTTGGCTGTTCGTAGCCGCTTTGATGTTACAAAAAGCGGACCGAAAACCAAAAGAATCGCAAAGGTACTTAAATTTCTTCAATTTTCACCAGGTGCTGCACCTTATTGATTGCACCTTTCAGCGCGTCGGTATATTCCAGTTCAACGCTGCGGTTGATCTTGCCCAAGCCTAACGACTTGATGGCATTTTTCTGAGATAACGGCCGCTTAATGGTGCTGCTGACCTGCGTGATGCGTACTCGTGCCATGTCTGTTGCTCCTTTTAAATTAACCGTTAAATACTTTCGCCAAGCTAACCTGACGCTGGAAAGCTACCTGATGCGGCAAGCGCATTTTCAGCAGGGCATCCAGCGTAGCTTTTACTACGTTGTGCGGGTTCGACGACCCTTTCGATTTTGCCAGGATGTCGTGTACACCAGCCGATTCAAGAACGGCACGCATAGCACCACCGGCAATCACGCCTGTACCAGGAGCAGCTGGTTTCAGCAGGACAAAGCCACCGCTGAATTTACCTTCCATTTCATGGGGAACCGTGCGCTTCAGAAGAGGAACCTGTACCAGGTTTTTCTTTGCGTCTTCTACGCCTTTGGCAATAGCGTCGGTTACTTCATTTGCCTTACCTAGTCCGTATCCTACTACGCCGTTACCATCGCCAACGACAACAATTGCCGAGAAGCTGAACCGGCGACCACCTTTTACCACCTTCGCTACGCGGTTGATGGCTACCACCCGTTCTTTCAGGTCGGCTTCGTTGAATTTTGTCGGTCTTGCTGAATTAATATTCATCGCTTAGAACTTAAGGCCACCCTCGCGGGCTGCATCGGCCAGTGCTTTTACTTTACCGTGATATAAGTAGCCGTTACGGTCGAACACAGCCGTGCTAATGTTCTGAGCAACTGCTTTCTCGGCCAGGCGCTGGCCTACTTTTTTCGCCGTTTCGATTGTATTTCCTTCGGCTTCGCTTTTTAATTCAACCGATGAAGCAAATGCAAGTGTACGACCTGCCAGATCATCGATCAATTGAGCGTAAATCGCTTTGTTAGAGCGGAAAACCGACAGGCGAGGGCGTTCTGCCGTACCCGATACTTTTGCCCGGATACCGTATTTAATCCGCTGTCTTCTTTCTTGTTTATTCGTTGCCATGTTATTTGATTCCGACCAAATAGGCTGTTTTAATTGTCAGTAAGTTGTCATCTACTTGTCATAATTGTCACTTGGTAAAGCCATAAAAAAAAGGAATGACTATTAAATGACAATTGAATGACAGAAGATAACTTATTTCTTCGACGAAGTTTTACCAGCTTTCCGGCGAACTTGTTCACCAATGAAGCGGATACCTTTGCCTTTGTAAGGCTCAACTTTACGCAACGACCGGATTTTAGCCGCTACATCACCAAGCAGTTGTTTGTCCGAACCTTCCAGATACACTTTGGGGTTCTGACCTTTTTCGGTTACGGCCGTTACCTTGATCTCGCTTGGAACAGCTACGTACACATTATGTGAATAGCCTAGTTGAAGCTCAAGAACGTTATTCGTAACGGCGGCTTTATAACCTACCCCGATAATTTCGAGGTCCAGTTTAAAGCCCGTGCTAACACCGGTTACCATGTTGTTGACCAGCGAGCGGTACAGACCGTGCATCGCCTTGTGGCGTTTCTGGTCGGTTGGGCGCGATACTTGGATTTGGCCTTCTTCGACTGCTACCGAAATGTCCGGGTCAACCGATTGGGTCAGGGTGCCTTTAGGCCCTTTTACCGTTACGACGTTTTGGGCGTCGACGGACAACGTAACGTTGCTGGGCAGGGCGATGGGTTTCTTACCTATACGTGACATCGTTCAGTTCGGATTAATAGACGTAACACAATACCTCTCCACCAACGTTCAGCGTTTTGGCTTCTTTATCCGTCATTACGCCTTTCGAAGTTGAAAGGATAGCGACGCCAAGGCCATTCAGGATACGTGGCAGGTTATCGGCTCCCCGGTATTGACGCAGACCTGGGCGGCTGATACGTTGCAGGTCAACGATAGCGGATTGCTTCGTTGTTGGGTTGTACTTGAGCGCGATTTTGATAGTGCCCTGTGCTGTGCTGTCATCGAACTTATAGTTCTGGATGTAGCCTTTGTCGTACAACACTTTGGTAATTTCTTTCTTTATATTGGAAGCAGGAATTTCCACAACCCGGTGCTTTGCCCGGATAGCGTTTCTGACGCGTGTCAGGTAATCTGCTATAGGATCTGTATTCATTCTAAGCGTTGCGTTACTTGCAAACTCCTGCTTTCCAGGAAAGTTCGCAAAATTACGGAAACTGAATTACAAATTGAAATGGAGTCTGGAACTACCAGCTTGCCTTGGTTACACCTGGAATCTTACCTGCCGATGCCATCTCGCGGAATGTAACCCGAGAGATACCAAACTTGCGCATGTATCCCCGAGGACGGCCGGTCAGTTTGCAACGGTTGTGCAGACGAACTGGCGATGCGTTTTTGGGCAGCTTATCCAGACCGATGTAATCACCAGCCTCTTTCAGTGCCTTACGCTTGGCAGCATACTTGGCAACTAACGCTTCGCGTTTCCGTTCCCGTGCTTTGATTGATTCTTTTGCCATTGTTTTAGCCTTTGTGTCGGTTATTATTTACCACTTTTAGCAAACGGCATTCCCATTGCTTTCAGCAGCTCGTAGCTCTCGTTATCGGTGTTGGCTGTCGTCACAAACGTGATGTCCATTCCCGAGATGCGGGCTACTTTATCGATGCTGATTTCAGGGAAGATAATCTGTTCCTGCACGCCGAACGTATAGTTACCGCGACCATCGAACCCTTTATCGCTGATGCCTTTGAAGTCACGAACCCGAGGCAACGATACCGTTGTCAGCCGGTCAAGGAATTCATACATCCGCTCACCACGCAGCGTTACTTTTGCACCGATCGGCATTTTCTCCCGAAGTTTGAAGTTCGAGACTGCCTTTTTCGACAACGTCGCAACGGCTTTCTGACCAGTGATCTGCGTTAGTTCGTCAACACCTACGTCTACCAATTTTTTATCAGCGACGGCGGCTCCGATACCTTTATTGATGACAATCTTGCTCAGACGCGGTACTTGCATAACCGACTTATACTGGAACTTGTCTTTCAACTGAGCTACTACCTCAGTTAAATATTTATCTTTCAGTCTTGGCGTTGCCATTTTCTTAGACCTTTATTATTTGCGGACGTCTGGGATGAAATTGCCGGTTTTCTTCGAATACCGTTGCAGTTTACCCTTCTCATTCAACTTACGACCTGTGCGGGTAGGTTCGCCAGTGGCCGGATCAACCAGTTTCAGATTACTGATATGGATTGATCCTTCCGTTTTTTCGAGGCTTCCCTGTGGGTTCGAAGCCGTGGGCTTCAAGTGCTTGGTAATCATAGCCACGCCCTCAACCCGAGCACGATCTTTTTCTACGATTACTTCTTTCACAACACCACGCTGGCCTTTCGAGTTACCGCCAATCACCAGAACGGTATCGCCCGTTTTGATGTGGAATTTGTGTTTCGGTAGCGTTACTTTCTTTTCCATTGCTTACAGTACCTCTGGGGCTAACGATACGATTTTCATAAATTGCTTCTCGCGCAATTCGCGGGCTACAGGCCCGAAAATCCGGGTGCCACGTGGCTCATCGTTATTGTTGAGCAACACAGCTGCGTTGTCTTCAAAGCGAATGTACGAACCGTCTTTCCGGCGTACTTCTTTCTTGGTCCGAACAACTACGGCTTTCGAAACCGTACCTTTTTTCATACTGCTGGACGACAGAGCTTGCTTTACTGTCACGACAATCTTGTCACCGACTGATGCATACCGCTTGCCTGTACCGCCCAGAACGCGGATAACCAGCACTTCTTTGGCGCCACTGTTATCGGCTACTCCTAATCTTGATTCTTGCTGTACCATGGCTTACTTCGCCTTCTCGATGATTTCGACTAATCTCCAACGCTTATTTTTGCTCAATGGGCGGGTTTCCATCACGCGAACGATATCGCCGATTCCACACGCATTGTTCTCATCATGAACCGTCAGTTTCTTCGTTTTATTCTGAAACTTGTGGTACAAAGGGTGTTTCACCTTGCGGTCAATAGCAACAGTAATGGTTTTCTGCATCTTGTTGCTGGTCACCCGTCCGATACGCTCTTTCCGAGCGTTGCGCTCCGAAGCCGAGTTCGCTTCGCTCGTTGCTGGAGCGGCTGCTGTCGGCTGTTCTGTTATAGCTGCCGCTGGCGTGCTTACTTCTTCCTGCGGTGCTGGTGCTTGTTGCTCTTCCATCGTCGTGTCTTATTAGGCTTGCCGCGATTTAGCTGTCAGTTCCGTGTTCAGGCGAGCAATCCGTTTACGGCTCTCGCGGATACGCATTGGATTCTCTACAGGAGATACAGCATGCGCAAACTTCAATTTCAGCAGTCGGTCCTGTTCAGCACCAATCTCGGTACGAATCTGTTCAGCCGACAATCCTTTTAAATCTTCTTTTTTCATTTTGTTCGTCGCTTGAGGTATTATTCAGCGGTTTGCTCCTGATAATCGCGCCGAACCACAAATTTGGTCCGAACGGGCAGCTTTTGAGCGGCCAGACGCAGGGCTTCCATACCCGTTGCCAGATCAACCCCCGTCGCTTCGAACATAATCGTGCCGGGTTTTACAACGGCCACCCAGTATTCGGGAGCACCTTTACCTTTACCCATCCGTACTTCGGCTGGCTTCTTGGTAATTGGCTTATCGGGGAAAATACGAATCCAAACCTGGCCTTCGCGTTTCATCGCCCGCGTTACGGAGATACGAGCTGCTTCAATCTGGCGAGCCGTAATACGACCGGGCTCAAGCGATTTAATAGCGAACGTACCGAAGGAAATCTCATGACCGCGTGATGCGATACCAGGAATCCGTCCTTTATGTTGTTTGCGGAATTTTGTTCTTTTTGGCTGTAACATCTTTATGAAGAAGTTTACAGTTTTCGGTCTTCGGTTTCGGTCTTTACGCTAGCTAATCTTACATCAGCCTGCCGTAAACTGTAAACCGTAAACTAAAAACTCGTTTATCGTTTCTGTCCTCCGCGGCCACCCCGGTCATTGCCACCGCGGCCACCACGACCACCCCGATCGTTATTATCGCGATCACCCCGGTTGCGGCCACCACGACCACCCCGATCGTTACCATCACGGTCGCCACGTGGACCACGACGATCACCGCGATCGTTAGAAGAGGCAGAACGCTCTCCGGCTTGTGCCTGGCTCATCATGGCTGCTGGCGACAGATCGCGCTTGCCATACACTTCGCCTTTGAAAATCCACACTTTGATACCGATTTTACCGTATACCGTCTGGGCTTCAGAGATAGCGTAATCGATATCGGCGCGGAGCGTATGAAGAGGCACACGACCTTCTTTATATTGCTCAGAGCGGGCAATTTCAGCACCCCCTAAACGACCCGATACTTTCACTTTGATACCCTGAGCACCAACGCGAAGCGCCGACTGAATGGCCTGCTTCATGGCACGACGGAACGAAATACGAGCCTGTAACTGCTGAGCGATGGCTTCACCAACCAGTTTGGCATCAATTTCTGGCCGTTTGATCTCGAAGATGTTGATCTGGACATCTTTGCCCGTAATCTTTTTCAATTCTTCTTTGATCTTATCGACTTCTCCGCCCCCTTTACCAATCACAATACCTGGCCGAGCTGTGTGGATCGTGAGCGTTACGCGCTTCAGCGTACGTTCGATAACTACCCGAGCAATGGCTCCTTTCGGAATACGGGCGGCTACGTATTTCCGGATTTTTTCGTCTTCAACGAGTTTGTCCGAAAATTCTTTTCCACCGTACCAGCTCGATTCCCAGCCCCGAACAATACCAAGTCGCAGGCCAACTGGATTTATTTTTTGTCCCATTTCTTTTTATTGTTCGTTTTCAGGGGTTTCTGCTTCTGCCGATTGCAACAACGATTGAGCCGCACTGTCAACCACGATTGTGATGTGGTTCGAGCGCTTCCGAATCCGGTGACCGCGCCCCTGGGGAGCTGGGCGAAGACGCTTCAGCATAGGACCGCCATCAACAAAAACCGTTTTTACATACAGATCAGCGTCTTCAATCCGCTCATCTTCATTTTTCTGCTGCCAGTTGGCAACGGCCGACAAAAGCACTTTCTGCAATATGGCGGCACCAGCCTGTGGCTGATATTTTAATAGACCCAACGCCCGGCTAACGCGCTGACCACGAATCAGGTCGGCGATTAACCGCATCTTACGGGGCGACGTGGGCACATCTCTAAGTCTTGCTACTGCTTCCATGTTTTTTTATGGCTCGGAGCGAGGTGCTTGGTGCTTGGGGTTTCTATCGCCCTGCACCTGGCTCCCTGCCCCATGCTAGTTTATCGTTTGCCCTTGTCTTTCTTTGCGGTGTGCCCCCGGAAATTGCGGGTTGGTGAGAACTCGCCAAGCTTGTGACCTACCATGTTCTCCGTTACGTAAACCGGGATAAACTTATTACCGTTGTGAACGGCGAAGGTGTGGCCCACGAAATCTGGCGAAATCATCGAACGACGCGACCAGGTTTTGATGACCGATTTCTTGCCCGATTCATTCTGTGCCTGTACTTTGTTGTCCAGGCGGAAATCAATATATGGGCCTTTTTTAAGTGAACGTGCCATTGTTATCTGTTACTTTTTGCGTCGGCTAATAATCATGCTTTCAGATGCCTTGTTGCGGTTACGGGTCTTCTGACCTTTAGCCATCTGACCGTTACGCGAACGTGGGTGGCCACCAGAAGCCCGGCCTTCACCACCACCCATTGGGTGATCGATTGGGTTCATTACAACACCACGAACACGAGGACGGATACCCATCCAGCGCTTACGACCGGCTTTACCGATCACAACGTTCATATGGTCGGGGTTTGACACCGAACCAACGGTTGCCATACCAGCGCTCAGCACACGACGGGTTTCACCCGATGGCAGACGAAGGATTGCATACTTGTCTTCACGACCTACCAATTGAGCGTAGGTACCTGCCGAGCGGGCCATTGACCCACCTTTACCAGGCGTCAGCTCAATATTGTGTACAATTGTACCAAGCGGCATTTCAGACAGTGGCAGTGCGTTGCCTACATCAGGTGTAGAACCGGTGCCCGATGTGATCTTCTGACCAACGGTGATTCCCTGAGGGGCGATAATGTAGCGTTTCTCACCATCGGCATATTGTACCAGCGAGATGCGGGCCGAACGGTTTGGATCGTATTCTACAGTCAAAACTTCGGCTGGTTGGCCGACTTTGTCGCGCTTGAAGTCAATAATACGGTAGTGCCGCTTATGACCGCCACCTATGTAGCGCATAGTGCGGTGACCTTCGTTATTCCGGCCACCGGTTTTTCTGAGGGGCTCCAGCAGGCTTTTTTCCGGCTTGGAGGTGGTGATTTCCGCAAAATCGGGTGCCACGCGAAAACGTGTACTCGGTGTTACGGGTCTTAGTTTTTTAACTCCCATGACTGATTAAGTGATAGAGCAAGGCTCGGTTTACAGGTCAGCGTAAATGTCAATTACTTCGCCCTCTGCAACCGTTACGATTGCTTTTTTCGTTGTAGGGGTTTTACCCGATACAATGCGTCCGTTGATGTTTTTGCTGCGACGCTTTCCGAAAGTCCGGATGGTGTTGACAGACTCAACGTTAACGCCATACATTTTCTCGATGGCTTTGCCGATCTCGAGTTTGTTGGCTTTCAGATCAACCTCAAAAGCATACTTCCCCTGCTTGTTAAGGCCCGTCATTTTTTCAGTGACGATTGGTCGTTTCAGTACGCTCATGATTATTTCTCAAACAAGGTTTGGATGGTTGACAGCGCTTCTTCACTGATGAGCAGTTGATCGGCATTCATCAGATCGTACGTATTTACCTGTGCAGCGGTCGTTACTTTTGCCTTCTGAACATTCCGGCTCGACAGCACAACATTCGTATTTACGTCTGGCAGAATCAGCAGCGTTTTGCGGCCCGATACGTTCAGATCATTCAGGAACTGAATGTAATCTTTTGTGCGGGGAGCTTCCAGCGAGATGCTGTCGATAACCGAAATGCTATTCGCCCGAGCTTTAACGGCATAAGCCGACTGACGAGCCAGCGATTTTACTTTTTTGTTCAGCTTGAAGCTATAGTCACGGGGACGGGGTCCGAAAACGGTACCACCACCCACGAAAACGGGCGATTTGGCGCTACCTGCACGGGCTCCGCCTGTACCTTTTTGTTTCTTCAGCTTGCGAGTCGAACGGGCAACTTCAGCACGTTCTTTTGCTTTGTGGGTTCCCTGACGTTGGTTGGCCAGGTACTGTTTCACGTCGAGGTAAATCGCGTGTTGATTCGGTTCAATACCGAAGATCTCTTCCGAAAGGGTGACCTTTTTGCCTGTGTCTTCGCCCTTGCTGTTATATACGATTACTTCCATGGCCTACTTCTCGATAATAACGTATGAATTTTTAGCTCCGGGAACTGAACCGCTGATAACAATCAGATTTTGCTCAGGCAGAATACGCAGAACACGCAGGTTTTGCACCGTTACGCGGTTGCCGCCCATACGACCGGCCATACGAAGACCTTTAAACACGCGTGATGGGAACGAACAGGCACCAATCGAACCTGGGTGACGACCCCGGTTGTGCTGACCGTGCGTTTGACCGCCCACACCACCGAATCCGTGACGTTTCACAACGCCCTGGAAACCACGACCTTTTGCTGTTCCAACTACATCTACGAAGTCAGATTCAGTAAATACATCGGCTACCGTAAGTGTATCGCCCAGATTCAGATCCTGCTCGAATTCTTTGAATTCAACCAGTTTGCGCTTAGGCGTGGTACCCGCTTTTTTGAAGTGGCCCAACTCCGGCTTGTTGCTGTGCTTTTCTTTCTTTTCGCCATAACCAAGCTGCACAGCTTTGTAGCCATCTTTTTCGATGCTACGAACTTGTGTTACGACACAGGGACCCGTTTCAATGACTGTACATGCCAGAGCCTGCCCGTCCGCATTGTACAC
Source organism: Spirosoma aerolatum (assembly GCF_002056795.1). NCBI lineage: Bacteria > Pseudomonadati > Bacteroidota > Cytophagia > Cytophagales > Cytophagaceae > Spirosoma > Spirosoma aerolatum. Next base: position 462,598 of record NZ_CP020104.1, read on the forward strand.
ACTGGTCATCCCGATTTTCTTGCCAATTAAACCAGACATTTGTGTTTGTTTAAAGTAAGCAGGTAAAATTTAGATACGCTTTTCCAACTCGGACCTTCCGAATCGGGCCGCAAAATTAGAGAAATAATTAGACGAATCCTATATCTGCCTAAAAATCAGCCCCAGAAACAACAAAAAAGGTCGGGCGCACTGCACCTGACCTTTCACGGGCATACAAAAACTTGGCTAGCAAGGCTTGTTTACCCAAAAGTCAGGTGTGGTTTCCGCAGTACGGACCTTCACCCTCGTATGTTGTTGATTTGTGTATTCGAGTTTGGGAGTGCAAAATTAGTAAATAGTTGTGAGAAATAGAAAATTTATTTTAAAGAAGTTTTGATAGGGTTTTGGTCGAGCCATTCCATCCATTCTTTGGCTACGGCCTCGCCGTTGTATTCTTTATCAATAATTTGTCTGGTTGAATCGCGTTTGAGTTTGAAAAACTGATGGTCGTGGTCGTGATAGGCTTTCAGGGTAAGGTTTGCCTTGCCATGCTCAATAAATTCCAACGGTAGATAATCGAGTCCTGGGGCTATTTCTTTGTCGGCCGTACCATAAGCAATATATAAAGGGGTATTAATGCGTAACAGGTTATCCAAATTGCGGATCGAAAACGATTTCCAGGCTCGGTATGTATCGCCGGGTGAATTGGTCAGGGCCGTAGGGTGTTTCTGGATGTCGGCCCACCAGGCATATAGGGACTCAATCTGTTTCTGGCCTTCTTCGGCGCTTATTTCTCCTTTTTCGATCTGTTGGCGTGTTGAATAAATTGGATTTTCGAACCGTCGGCCCGCATGGCCTGAAAACAGAATCGTATGGGTTATGTACCGATTGTAATTGGCGACCAAATCGGCGCCAACTGTAAACCCTTCCGAGCCGCCACAAAATACTACTTTACGTGTATCGACCCAAGGTTGTTTGACGAGGTAATTTATGACCTGGTTGCACTGGGCTACATATCGTTCGCGGTAGTTATTCTCGATGTATTTCTGACTGATAAACTCGGGGGTAGCATTTCCTGTATGCATTGCTTTCTGGTAGTTATCCAGAAATTGCTGTGTAGCCACCAGACGAACCCCTGGTTTTTGCACCATAACAAAATGATACGAGTTTTTATAGGGCCGAAAATGAAACGGAGAAGCTATAATATAGTACTTGCCACTATCCTGGACAATGAGCGGCATGGGTTGAGAACCCTGCCGGAATAGGAATAGTGGCTTTCTAACCTTCAGGTCTTCTTTGGTACCAAAAACGATAAATGTGGTGGTGTCTTTACCATCGGGCAAATGGAATACCTGACATAGATCGTCAAGCCGGGTAGTCTGTGCGTAGGTTTGGCCGATTGACCAGAAGGAGAAAAAAAATAGCCATCGCTTCATTGTTCCTGATTTTGAGTCCGACAAATCAGTGCATTTTTTGGGCTAGTTAATAAGCTTTTAACATTTGTTGCGAAATTTTAACAAATGCCTTTGTTAGTCGCTACGCAACCAGGGGAATTTTAAACGTAGTTTATTTCGCTACAAACCTTTAGTCGTTATGCGACTATAACTTAGGTTGAAAGGCGATTAACCATTTATGACCAGTGCTTTAGATTTCACAGCCAAATAAAAATTAGTGAAGACGGTGCGTGATTGTCCGGTAATCTGCGTTATTTCGCAGAGAGTCAAGTTAGTTCATCTGAATGGTAGGTATTATAATGGGTAGCCTTTCGGACCGGAAGGTGATGCAGGAGGCTGCCGACATCCTGAATGAGTTGGGGGTAACGTGGGAAATGGATATCGTTTCGGCCCATCGGACGCCCGAAAAAATGGTTGAGTATGCCAAAATGGCCCGCAATCGGGGAATTAAGGTAATTATTGCTGGCGCAGGCGGGGCCGCTCACTTGCCTGGAATGGTCGCGTCGCTGACTACGTTGCCCGTTATCGGCGTTCCTGTAAAATCAAGCAATTCCATTGATGGCTGGGATTCGGTTTTGTCTATCCTGCAAATGCCTGGCGGTGTACCTGTGGCAACTATGGCTCTCGATGGCGCTCGTAATGCCGGGATTCTGGCGGCTCAAATCGTCGGGACGTTTGATAATACCGTTGCTGAAAAACTGAGTCAGTTTAAAGAAGGTCTGAAGGAAAAGGTCGCCCAGATGAGTTCTGACTTAGCCAACAGTGCGAAATGAATGGAATCTGCTACTTTACGTTATTCACTACCTGTAATTAAGTAAACCATGGCAACGGAAAGCCAACAATCCAATCCACGTCCAGCCGCAAACTCGAATTTGCCAGCCATCACGCTTGTCGTGCTGGTAGGGCTGATTGCTGCTTTGCTATACATCGGTTACGACTATATTACAGACGACACAAACGGTTCGGATGAACTGACAAACGTAGCCCTTGATACCACGTCGCAGCAACCACTGGCGCAGAACGACCCCGACATGCTGATGTCGCCTGAAGAGATAGATACATCGTCGCAGCCGGCACCAGTCGACTTATCTCAGGCGGCACCCCCTGACGATGCTCCTGAAGCGAATGCCAATGCGGAGGAGGTCGCGGAAGATAACCGGGAAACAACGGATGGCAAACCAGCTCCTGGAGAGAAGCCTGAAGCCGTAAAGCCTGCTGAAAAGCCAAAGGAAGAAAAACCGAAAGTTGAAAAGCCTGCTGATAAACCGAAGGAAGAAAAGCCGAAAGAGGATAAACCTAAAACCGAAGAGGTTATCGAAAAACCAAAGATTAAGCCAGGCGGGGTGACAAGTACGTATACAGTCGGTTCAGGTGAAACGTTTTATGGGGTCGCCAATCGGTATAATATGAAAATCAGCACGCTTAAAGAAATGAATCCGGGCGTGTCGGAAAGTGATGTCAAAGCCGGAATTACAAAACTGAATGTGAAAGTGATGGCCGTTCATACCGTTGGGCCGGGCGATGTGCTACGTGTTGTCGCTGAAAAGTATGGGGTTAGCAAAGAGGCTATCATGCGAGCTAATAAACGCACAAAAGATATAGCAACCCGTGGCGAAAAACTGATTATTCCATTCCCCGATAAACAGTAGAAACAGTAATAGGTACTATTACTGTTTCTCATATACCAATCCCATCGTAAAGCGAAAATCGTTGTTCTGTCGACCCGGTACAACCAGGCTTTCATAGGCGTTGGCAACCGTCGAACGCAGACTAACCACTTTTGTGAATTGAAATTGAACACTCACGCTGGCATTCCACCGGACGTTATATTGACCTAAAGCGGGCTGATAGTAGGCTGTATGGGTGACTTTAAAACGGTCGTTATCAAACGAGTACTCACCAAACAGCCGGGTTGAATTTCGGAAGATGTTTATATCTGCCAGTTCGATAAAATCCGTATACTCCTGCATAAGCACATCTGTGATCGAAATATACGCCCGCTTTCGATTCAGAAGTTTATAGCCCATCCCGGCGGCCACTGTCCAACGGTGATTGATCTGCCGCAAATTACTTCGTTCGTAGGACCCAAAGGCTAGATAATATAGCCGCTTTTCATGCCGAAACGTTGTACGAAAATCACCAAACCATTCCCGTTCTGCCAGGATGCCGCTTTGCTGACCATATACAAATGAGGGGTTGCTCGACAGCTTGAAGTAATCACTAAGCTGATAATCGAAGGAGCCGGTCAGTTGAAGTAAGGTTCTATTGACGTTACCAGTGGTAATGGTACCATCGGTTGTAAGTCGATACCGGAAGATCGGGTCGGACGGCTTCACTACAGTATCCTGATGTACGGTGACCGAGTTGATTTTTGTTGAGTCTGTGTTGGCGTTCGTTTTGGTAGAATCAGCAGTAGGCGTTGAAGGTCGTAGTGGGTCAGGCTGTTCAACGATCTGAGCGTTTATGGGCGAACAGACGAAAAGAAAACCGGTCAAAAAGAGCCATAACGTAGCGTATTTCACAGAAAGAGGTATTGGTGAGGTCGCAACTTAGAAAAAAAGAGCTTATTTGGCAGGTGTCAAACGACTCAATTTTATCCTATAGCCCAATTAACTGAACGTACCATGACCCGATGGGGAATTTTAGGGCCGGGCCGTATTGCCCACAAATTTGCACAGGACTTACTTACAGTGCCTGATGCCCAACTCTATGCCGTTGCCTCCTCCGACCAGCAACGGGCAGCTGAATTTGCTGAAACGTATTCAATTCCACACGCTTTAGGCTCGTATGAAGCGCTTCTAACGCTGCCGGATCTAGACGTAGTATATGTAGCCACGCCCCATGTCAAACATCATGAAAATGTAATGATGCTGCTAAACGGTGGTATAGCTGTATTGGGCGAAAAACCTTTTGCGATGAATGGCGAACAGGTTCAGGAAATGGTTGAAGCGGCCCGCTCGAAAGGCGTATTTCTGATGGAAGCGCTCTGGAGTCGATTTATGCCCGGTATTGTGTTTGCTCTGGATCTGGTTAAATCGGGTGCTGTGGGTAAAGTGGTTTCAGTAAAAGCCGATTTTGGTTTTAAAGCACCGTTTTTACCCGAAAAACGCTTGTTCAATAAGACTCTGGGTGGCGGCTCTCTGCTCGATATTGGGATTTACCCCTTGTTTTTATCGTACCTGATTTTAGGGAAACCAACTACCGTTAAGGCGTCGGCAACGTTCAGTTCTACAGATGTTGATGAACAATGTGGTATGGTATTGACCTATGCCGACGGACAGGTGGCGTTATTAGATTGCTGCCTGTTGGCGGCTACGGATTGTCTGGGTATCATTCAGGGCGAAACCGGACAGATTCGGATTCACAGTCGGTTTCATGAAACCAAGGGCATTACCCTGAATCGCGAAGATGGCACGTCCGAAACATTCGCTTTCGACCGGGATACCCACGGGTACGATTACGAAGCTAAACACGTAATGAACTGCCTGGCAGAAGGCAAAACAGAAAGTCCGCTCTGGTCGCTCAACGATAGCCTGAACCTGATGCAATTACTGGATACAGTTCGGGCAGAAGCGGGGATTGTTTATTGAAGAAGCCTGTAAAATGGATAATGAATACTGAACGATGAGGAGCGACTGGTAGAACGTAGTTACCTTTGTCCTGTATTCATCGTTCATTATCCATTATTCATTGTCGAATGGACCGCTATGCACAGCGCGGGGTATCCGCTAGTAAAGAAGACGTTCATAACGCCATTGCCCACCTTGATAAGGGCCTTTTCCCCAAAGCATTTTGCAAAATCGTACCCGATACGCTTGCGGGCGATCCAGCATTTTGTACCATCATGCATGCTGATGGAGCGGGCACTAAATCGTCACTAGCCTACTTATACTGGCGTGAAACGGGCGACCTGAGTGTCTGGAAAGGCATTGCTCAGGATGCAGTGGTGATGAATACCGACGACCTGATTTGTGTGGGTGCCACTGGGCCCATGCTGCTTTCGTCGACCATTGGGCGTAATAAAAACCTGATACCGGGTGAAGTCATCGCCGAGATCATCAACGGTACCGAAGAGGTGCTTCAGATGCTACGTGAGCATGGCATCGAGATTTACAGCACAGGTGGTGAAACGGCCGATGTGGGTGATCTTGTTCGTACTGTCATTGTGGATAGTACGGTTATTGCCCGGATGCGACGTGACCAGGTTATTAGCAACGACCGTATTCAGCCGGGCGATGTCATTGTTGGGCTGGCTTCGTTTGGGCAGGCAACCTACGAAACGAATTATAATGGGGGAATGGGCAGTAATGGCCTGACCTCCGCCCGACATGATGTGTTAGCGCATTACCTGGCCGACAAATATGCTGAGAGTTTCGACCCGGCTGTTGACCGCAACCTGGTTTATAGTGGTTCAAAAAAGCTGACGGATACTCTCGACATCGCTACTACGGATTCGCAAGTGATACACCCCACCGTTGGGCAACTAATTCTTTCACCTACCCGTACCTATGCGCCCGTAGCCAAAGTCCTGCTGGATGAGCTTCGACAGCAGATTCACGGTATGGTTCACTGTTCGGGAGGAGCACAGACAAAGGTGCTTCACTTTGTCGATAACCTGCATATCATCAAAGACAATCTGTTCCCTATTCCTCCTTTGTTTCAATTGATCCAAAGCGAAAGCGGAACAGCTTGGCAGGAAATGTATAAGGTGTTCAACATGGGGCATCGGCTGGAGGTTTATTTGCCGGAAGAATACGCCCAGCGTGTCATCGAGATTTCTCAATCGTTCGGGATTGCTGCGCAGCTAATCGGGCATGTAGAATCCTACGAAGGGAAGCGTGTGACCATTAAGAGCGAAGTCGGTGAATTTGTGTACTAAGTGACTTATTCCTGTTTTCCGGTCCAATAGGCAAATTCGCTAAATGGTCCGTATGGTATGGGAAAATTGTATGGGATTGCTGTTTTGGCCGGACTGCTTATTGGCCGGATGGCATTGGCCCAAACGGCTCCGTTTACAGGTACATGGAGTTTTGAAGGGAACGATAATGGAAGTTCTTCAAATCCGTTAGTTTCTGTTTCGTCGGTTAGTTATGCAGGGGTCAATAAACTCTTTAATTCGTATCAATCAGGCTATTCTGGCCAAGGCATAAGTTTACAGCACTGGTCAGCCACAGCTTGCAATCATAATGAATACGCTCAATTTACAGTACAACCACAGGGAACGGCACAAATAACCCTCACTACGCTATCGTTTGTATTTTCTCGCTCCGATGAAGGCCCCCAGCAGATTACAGTCAGATCTAGTGCAGACGGATTTGGTAATGATATTTATACCAACAGTGTTGGTGCAAACTATCAGGCTGCTTCTATTTCACTTAACGGAGGAGGGTTTACCAGCCAATCATCGGGAATAACATTTCGCATATATGGCTGTAACCCTACGTCTAGTAACGGCACGTTGCGAATCGATGAAATTAAAATTAACGGTTCCTCATTGCCTGTTACATTACTTTCCTTTACGGCTAAACCTGACGGTGACCGCGTTCAACTGGCCTGGATAACAACCTCAGAGTATAATGCCAATAGATTTGTGATTGAGCGGAGTAGCGATTTAGGCGAATTTGTGCAGGTTAGCGAAGTGGCGGCCAAAGGAACTACGGACGAGCGCCAGAACTACAGCCTGATCGATAGCGACCCACTCCCCGGAATTAACTACTACCGGTTGAAGCAAGTTGATGTCGACGGGACGATTCATGTCTATAAGCCTATATCAGCCATTATTCAACTGAGTGAACCCGTTATTTCGGTGTTTCCAAATCCTGCTAATCCAGACCGTATTCACCTGCGCTTGTGGAACGCCGAAGGAGCTACCATGCACCTAGTAACACGCACAGGACAAGCCGTTTCGGGTCGATTGGAGCGCCAGTCTGGTGAAGCCGATTTCATTGTCGAGCAGCCATTAACAGCAGGATTATACTGGCTCGACATACAGACGAATAATCACCGAAAAGTGATTCAGGTGATGGTACGCTAGTTATAAGCAACTCCCCGAAAGTTTTGAGCTTTCGGGGAGTTGAACGTTATACTAACTCAGGTTCTGCTTCAATCGCTTTGACCTCAACCCGTGGCGGTAGCAACTTATACAGGACAGGTGTTACCACACGTGAAAGTAAGGTGCTGGAAATGAGCCCGCCGATAAGTACCCAGGCTAGTGGCGAATACAGCGGATTTCCTTCAATAGCCAGTGGTATCAGGCCACCAATGGCAGTTAGTGAGGTTAAGACAATCGGCACAAAACGAATTTCGCCCGCTTCCTGAATCGCATCGATGAGCGACATGCCTTCTTCGCGCAGGTGGTTGGTGAAATCGACCAGCAGAATCGAGTTTTTAACCTCGATCCCGATTAAGGCGATCAAGCCGATAACTGCTACAAACGAGAACGGATTGCCGGTAAAGTACAGCGCCAGCACCGCGCCAATCACCCCTAACGGAATCACCGACAAGACAATCAGTGTACTCTTGAAAGTGCCAAACTCCAATACCAGTACGGCAATAAATCCGAAGATGGTGATCAGGATAATAGTGCCTAACCCACCGAACGATTTCTCCCGGCTTTCGAGTTCGCCTGCCGCTTTGTAGGTGAAGCCACTGGGAAACTTCATCCTGTCCAGTTTTGCCAACACATCGTTGAAGACATTATCGACCAGATAGCCTGTTTTTACAAACCCTGTAATGGTTACGTAGCGGTCTTTGTCGTAGTGGCGAATCTGGTTCGTGCTGCTCTCAAATTCCAGATCCGCAATTTGGCGAAGGGGTACGGCCGAGCCCGTTAATGTATTGACATACAGATCGCTTAAAACGCGTTGATCGGCCACTTTGCCTTTGGGTAGCGTCACATTAATGGTATAATCGTCGCCGTTGGGTTCCTTAAATGTGCCTACATTCAGACCAGCAATGGCTAGTCGAATGGTACGGTTTACATCAGCAATCGAAATCCCTAATAAACCGGCTTTTTCTTTGTTAATACGTACGCGTAAATCCGTCTTCTGATTAGAAAGAGGGTTATTGACGTAAATCAGACCGGGAGTTTGTTTGAAAGCCGTTTCTACGCGTGATGCCATTACTTTTAGCGTATCGAGGTTTTCTCCAAATACACGAACAGCAACGGGCGCTTCCTGGTCGGGGCCTTGCTCGAAATCCTTTACTTCAATCTTGGCATTGGGGTAATACTTAAACCGCTCACGTAACTTGTCGATCAGGACACGCTTTTCGGCTGGCTCAAGATCGACCAACTGCACATAAAACTGAGCGTAGTTGGGCGATTCGTTCCGCTGGATAACGTTATAATAAATCCGGGGCTGACCACGGCCTACATTCGTTGTGATGTATTTGACCTCCGGTTCGCGCTTCAACTCTCCTTCTACGTAGCGAGCGACCCGGTCGGTTTCTGACAAACTGGTGCCATCAGGGGTTTCAATATTGATCAGAAACTGGGGCTTTTCCGAAGCGGGAAACAGGGCAAATCCAACCAGTTTGAACATGTATAAGGCCCCGGTAAATAACACACCCGCAACGAGCAACGTAACAACTGGATGGCGCAAGCCCCAGTGCAATAGACGACTATACGACCCGCTGATGAGTTTTTTCAGCGCCCGCATAAAGATGTTGCCTTCGGGGTTATGCTCTTCTTTCAAAATCCGGCTCGATAGAAAGGGAACGATAGTCAGCGAAACAAACAGCGAAGCCAGTATGGTTGTGACAACGGCCATCGGCAGCGAACGAATGAAATCGCCGGAGGCTTCGGGCAGGAAAAGAAGTGGTAGGAATGCCAGAATCAGCGTTGTTGTACAGCCAATTACGGCCAGAGTAATCTGACTGGTGGCTTTAATAGCTGCTTCGCGTTTGGAATAGCCCTCGCGTAGATAACGTTCAATATTTTCGACGACGACGATTGAATCATCGACCAGGATACCCAAAGCCACAATAAGCCCAACAATGCTTAACTGGTTGATACTAAAGCCTAATAGGTCGAGGCCAGCCAGCCCGATGGCCAATGACAGTGGAATCGAAATCATGACCACTATAGCCGCCCGGAACCCCAGCGGGAGTAGGGTAAGTGATACCAGCAGAATAGCCAGTCCGAAATCTTGTACGAAATGATCGAGCCGTTTGTTGACACTGACCGTCTGGTCGAAGTTTTTAACAAGCGTGATATGAGGAGGAAGCGTCTTCGCAAATCGGTCGATAACTGGGTTTAATAGTTGACCTACTTTCGCAATATTTTCCCCCGTTTTTTGTCCGGCCGTTACCAATACCGCCCGATGGCCATTAAGTCGGGTAAGGTAGGTTTCGTCTTCATAGTTGAAATCAACATCGGCTACATCGCGCAGGTAAATGATTTTCTGCCCATTGGTCGATACAATCGTATTTCTGATTTCGTCCAGTGATTGGTAATCACCTGAAGTTTTGACGTTGAACTTTCGCGTTCCGGCCTGAATATTTCCACCCGGAATATTTAAGTTCTCGGCCTGCAAGGCACCCAGTACGCGGTTGACAGCTATCCCGTTTTGAGCCATCTTCTCGATATTGAGCGATACCCGGACAACGGATGCCGGATAACCCCAGTCTTCAGCGTTTTTGAGGCTTTTGATTTTTTCAAATTCCTTTTTCAGCTTGTCGGCATAGTCGCCCAGTTCTTTTGTGGAAGCCACTTCCGATAAAAGTGCGACTTGTACAATATTGACATCGGTGGGCGAAAATTTCTTGATGTCGATTCGGTAGATGTCGGAAGGAAGTTCGCTCTTAAGTGCATTTACTTCCCGAATTATTTCCTGGTATTTTTCGTCAGGATCAACGCCGTAATCATATTCAATCCGAAATACGGCCAGGCCATCATCTACATTGGTAATGACGTGCCCCATATCTTCTAGCGAATTAAAACGGGCTTCGCCTGGGTCCACAACCAGTTTCTCCATATCGAGGGCGTCGGTACCCGGATAAATAACCGCTACAATGTAGGTGGGGGCCGTAAATTCAGGGTCTTCGCCCCGAGGCATATTCAGTAGTGAGTTAATACCGAGTGCAGCTACGCCTAGAAACAGCACCAGCATAAACTGCCAGTTTTTGACGGAAAATTCGGAGAGATTCATATGCTTTTCTCTGTGAATCTCCATGCTATCTCTGGTCCACTCTGTGTTACAGTTATTACACTGAGCTACACGGAGGTACCAGAGATACACAGAGGATTATTTAATTACCACATTTGATTCTTCGGTCAGATAGGCCGAGCCAGCCGTGACCACATCCTTTACTCCGGCTAAGCCGTTGGTCAGTAGTACTTTATCGCCGTCCAGGAAGCCAATCTGCACCGGAGTTTTTCGAACGTGTAAGGGCCCGGTGCCCCGGTTGTCATCGGCCAGCACGTAAACGAAGCCATCCTTACCATTGCCTTCAACAATGGCTTCGACGGGCACAAGCGAATAGCTGCGGCTTTGGGCGGGTACAAGCGTTACTTTGCCAAATAGACCCGGGGCCAGTTTTGCACCGCCAGCATTGATGCTGATTTTAACCTCATACAATTTGTTAACTGGATCGGCAGCCTGGGCCAGTTCAGTCACGGCACCTGTAAACGTTCGGTCGGGATAGGCGTCGAGTTTGATGCTGGCTTTGTTCCCAATCCGAAGCCGTGCCCAATCTTTATCGGATACGCCTACGCGCACAACCCAATCGCTGGGCCGGTTCGATGAAATCAGATAAATGGGAGCGCCTGGGGCGGTTATCTCTCCTGCATTGGCGATTTTACGGGTAACAGTCCCATCGACCGTTGAGCGGATTTGGGCGTAATTCTGGTTGAACTGCGCAATGGTCAGGTTTTGCTTTGCTACACTCTGGCCGGTTGTGGCATTTTGAAGCTGTTCGAGCGTGGCGGCAGTGTCGGCATACAGGCTTTTCACCCGGCTCAGATCACGCTCTGCTTTTTCACTAGCCAGTTGGGCTTGATTGACCTGGGCATTAATTTCAGTCAGATCGAGGGTTGCCAGCAATTGACCTTTGCGGACAGTTTGTCCTTCATCCACGAACATACGATTGATAATACCGCCGATTTTGAACGATAGCCGGGCTTCCTGGTCCGAAGAGACCAATCCCGAAGCAATAACAGGTTCAGCGCGGACCACAGTACTTACGGGCGCGAGTTTGATAGGAACGACTGTTTCGTCGGTTTTTTCGGCTTGTTTGTTTTCGGCTTTCGTACCACACGCCCATATGGCCACGGCGAGTAGGATTGATAGGAGAATTTGGGAGAATTTCATATGCTTTCTTGTTTACCTGAACACTTTTGCTAAGTTGTATTTGTTTCCAGTTGTAATGCGCTCAGCTATGAACCAACTCATCACCATACACCCGGATATCCAGAGTGGAACACTTGTGTTTTTCAATACACGGGTTCCAATCAAGAACTTGTTCGATTATGTGAAGGGAGGACATACAATTGCTGAGTTTATTGATGATTTCCCTTCGGTGAGGTTTGATCAGGCTTTAGCAGTGCTGGACTTGGCCGAATCGACCGTAACACTTAACGCACCTGCCTGTGTTCAAACTTCTTCTCGACGAAAACCTGCCCCAAAAACTTAAGTACCGTTTTGGTGAAGGTTTTGATGTAAAAACCGTTCCTGAGTTAGGCTGACAATCGCTTCAGAATGGTGAACTACTCCGAGCAATGAGCCAGGAAGAACTTGAATTCCTGATTACAGCCGATAAAAACTTGAGCTATCAACAAAACTATCGCAAGTGGAACGTAAAACGGATTGTGCTAAATACGGTTGACAATCGGTACGAAAGCGTTCTTCCATTTGTCGATAAAATCAAGGAACTTTTCAAGCAGAACATAATTCAAGACTATAACTGGATTGACTAGTAATCAGACTTGGTCAACCCGAAGGTATGGCCGAAAGTAAAACAGGGTTTAATTCGTTCATAAGCGAAGCCATTATTAGGATTGAGTTGTTCAATTACTGTACGGCTACCGCCCGGTCGAGTGCAGCGCGTTTGACAAGGACGTCCATGCGGGCAAGCGAGTGTTGTAGCTGGGCCGTTTGGCGATCATTCTGGTAGCGTATGTACTCAATCAGCAGCGATTGGCCGTTGCGGTATTTACTGTCGATAACCCGGAACGTCTGATCGGCATTGAGCACACCACTTTGCGTAGCAGCCAGGCTTTCAGTAGCCGCATTCAGGTCATAATATGCTTGTAAGACCTGCAACTGGATTTGTCGCTGCACTTCGGCGAGTTTAGTTTGTAGCGCGTCGGTTTGAATTTTAGCCTGCTGAATCTTCGAACGTTTTTCGTAACCCTTAAACAAATCCCATTGCAGGCCAACCTGTGCCACTACATACGCCTGATTCTGAAACGTATAGCCAAATCCCTGGAAGCCCGTGTTGCCACCGATATATACATTCGGAATTTTGGCATTAGCCTCATTAAGCTTTACGGCCGTTCGAGCGGCATCCAGCGATCCAGTCAACTGAGTCAGTTCCTGCCGACCACGAAGGGCCGTTTGTTGTAAGTCGGTCAAATTTTCTTTTGACTCAGGTAAGATTCTCGTAAGCGACGAATCGACATCGATGCCCGCGTTGAGCTCCCGGTTCAGCAGGAAGTTGAAATATGCTTTGGCCGTTTCACGATTTTTCTGGGCCACCGCTAATTGCTGATCGACTTTACTGATTTCGTAGCGAGCTGAAGTCAACACTTCTTTTGTGGCTACATTATTGGCAATCAGTTTTTCATTCAGGCGGGCCAGTTCATTCAGAACTTTATTCGAGTTTTCGTAAATCCGAATAGCATCGAGCGTTTGAAGGTATTGATAGTAAGCGGTAGCGATATTGTAGCGCAGTTCATTCTCAACCACCCGCTTACGAGCCTCCTGAGCCGAAAGCAATTGTTTTTGGATGAGGTAATTGTACTGAATATCCGTGTTGAAAATCGCGTAGCTGATCGTAAGTTTCGTATCGTGGAAATTATTGGGAGCCAATAGCTGATTGACATTCTCAATATTGGTTGGGAACCGATCTGCACCAATAATCTGATTCAACGTTTTATACGCCGGATTAAGCAAATCACCTACCGGAAACTCCAGCCGTCGGCCACCTGCCGCCAGCGAATAAGTAGGATTGAACGCCACACGCGGATAAAAGAGAGAACGAGCCTGATGCAAAGACTCGGTGACTCGGCTAATCTCCAGCGATTCCTGACGAAGCCCCAGATTGTTAGCCACTCCTTCCCGAATGTAGTTTTCCAGAATCGGTGATACGCTCGGTGGAGCAGGTTGCGCTGACATAGATAGCGGAAGCAGCAGAGTCAGATAGCGAATGTGTTTAAGTATGAGTATCATAATCGCCTATCAATTAATGAACAGTGTTTAGTGTAATGTCAAAAAAATATCAAAGACCAGTTTTAAGCGTTTCGATGAACAGAAGGAAAGATTCTTCCATAAGGGGTACGACCCGATCGTCGCCAAACATACTTAACCGTCGACGTAGAAACAGGGCCACTATGCCATGTACCATACTCCAGATCATCAGACTTGCCTGCTCAGCATCCTTATGTTTAAGTAACCCCATATCGATACACGCCTGCACTACATTTTGCAGCAGTAAGAAAGCATGATGGCCATCTTCCCATACATCGTTGCGACAGTCTAGGGTGTCGATAGGAGCCGTCATAATGAACATCAAATCATACAATTCTGGATTGGCGACCGCGAATTTCAGGTACAGGCGCCCCATCTCAACCAGTTTATCGAACGGGTTTTCAATCTCGGTAATCGGGGTAAATTCCTGAATAAGCTTTGTAAAAGCGGCCTGATGTAAAGCAAAGAACAGTTCGTTCTTGTCTTTATAATACAGGTAAATTGTGGCAGGGCTGTATTCTATTTCATCGGCAATGTTGCGGATGCTTACTTTTTCATAGCCATTAGCCAGAAATAATTTCTGGGCAGCCTCCAGAATCAGCTTTCGCATTTCTTCCCGTTCCCGCTCTTTGCGCTCTACAATTCCCATTAGTTTGTTTCATTAACATTGCAAACTTACTGAACACTGTTTATTAAACAAGCGATGATCAGAAATTTTTTTGATTTTGTTGATCAAACGGTCGATTCTGAACTAACGACTTAAGATGCTTACGATCAATTGTTTCCTATTGCTTTGCTTGTAAAGCCGATTATTTTTGCCGAGTTAATACTATGTGACTTAAGTTTACATATTGATGAAAACGAAGATTCTGCTGGTCGATGACGAAGATGATCTGGAAGATTTATTCAAGCAGCTTTTCCGACGACAGATTCAAACCAGGCAGTATGAATTTCTGTATGTTCGCGACGGATTGGAAGCCCTAACCGTTATTGAGCAACATCCCGATATCGATGTGGTCCTGAGTGATATTCATATGCCAGGTATGGATGGGCTGACGCTACTGGCTAAACTAGCCGAAAGTCATCCTATTATTCGAACCGTAATGGTCACAGCGTTTGGGGATATGGATAATATTCGCACGGCAATGAACCGGGGTGCTTTTGACTTTATTACCAAACCTGTCAATTTTAAAGACCTGGAGGCTACGCTGGAAAAAACGATCCGCTACGTTAATCAACTGCGGGAAACTGCCGAATTGAAGGCTCTGGACGAAATGAAGTCCCGTTTTTTTGCCAACATCACCCATGAACTTCGCGCTCCCCTCACACTCATTGTGTCGCCGGTTGATAAGCTGCTGGAATCCTCCGACCTGCCTGCTTCTTATCAAAAACAGTTGTCGACCGTTCGGCGAAATGCCCTACAATTGCTGAGACTCATTAACCAGTTGCTGGATATCAATAAGCTGGAAGCCCACCAAATGGACCTTGTCAATGAGGTAGGCGACTTGCCCGGTTTTGTCGGTCAACTTGTGGAGTTGTTTCGGCCATCGGCCGAGTTGAAACAATTGGCGCTGATCTATCAGACCGATGTGCCGCCCGGCAATTACCTGTTCGATACGGGTAAATGGGAAAAAATCATCTTCAATTTGTTGTCGAATGCCATTAAGTTTACCGAAACGGGTGGAATCACTATTAGCCTCAATCAGACACCCAAAGGTGCCCAGCTAGCCATCCGTGATACCGGTGTAGGGATTCCGGGCGATAAACTGCCTCATATTTTTAATCGATTCTACCAGGCCGACAGCTCCAGAATCCGACCCTATGAGGGAACTGGTATCGGGTTGGCTCTGGTCTATGAACTGATCCTGCGCTTAGGTGGTACAATCAGCGTTCGAAGCCATGTTGAGGGAACTGACCAGCCATCGGGTACCCATTTTCTGGTAGAAATACCTGTTCAACGAATCAGTGATTATCAGGAGGCTCATCAACTTCAGATACCCCTACCAACCCTTGATCTGCTCCCAGCCGTAGCCCCCGATTTGAATAGCGACCGTCGAGAGAATTTGCCCCTTATTCTAGTCGTTGAGGATAATACTGAACTGCGCGAGTTTATCGTGGCCGAACTAGCGACTACGTATCGGGTTCGCTCCGCAGCCAATGGCTATGAGGGTTGGCTGCTGGCAAAGGAAGAATTACCCGATGTAATTATTGCTGATCTGATGATGCCTCGAATGGATGGTTACGCGCTTCTTGAACAGGTACGAAATGATTCGGCAACCAATCATATTGCTGTCATCCTCTTAACGGCCAGTGTCGCCCCCGATAGTCGGCGGAAAGGTTTTGAATATGGCGCTGATGAGTACATAACTAAGCCATTTAACGTGGGCGAACTGCGCTTACGGCTGCGCAATTTTCTGAGCCGACAACAGAAGTTGCGCGACCAATATCGTCAGCAGTTTGCTCAAACCAGTACATCAGCTCCCTTGGCAACCGTGCAGGATCATTTTCTTCGTCGGTTATATCAATTGATTGAGGAGCGCCTGGACGATTCTTCGCTGAATGTTGAATGGTTAGCTGAGCAGCTGGCAGTAAGCCGTAAGACGCTTTATCTGAAAGTACAGAACCTGCTGCAACTCTCGCCGAATGAACTCATTCGTCAGTATCGGCTCCGCAAATCGATTGATTTACTCAAAGCGGGTCACAATGCCTCCGAAACGGCTTATCTGGTGGGTTTTGAATCGCCTTCGTATTTCACCAAGGTTTTTAAAGAGTTTTACCAGCAAACACCCACCGACTACATGAGGAATTGATTAAGTAAGTTACCATGGTTTGTATAGTTTATATTTATTTGAGGTAATAGATCGAAAATAGATAAACAGCACTGGCCGGTAGGTATTAATGCTTATACGTATATTTGCTTTTACCAACCTACCGTACATGAAATCGTTACTGTTTACTCTTTTTCTCTTTTTAGTTGTTAAAATTGTTCAGGCTCAATCCGTGACCCTGAGCAACCCGGATCAGACCTACCTCATTTTTGAGAACTGTGCTGCCCTCCCGGTTGAGCCGGGACAAAAAATCACTATTGATTCCTTATTGCACCATCCAGAGAAGTACTCGTTTGCGCCCCTCAAGCAAACGTCCATTCTACCAAATGCCAACCGATTCTATTGGCTCAAGGTCGATCTGACTAATCCTACACCCGATAACTACTTCCTGCGTTTCCTCCAACTTGGCGACATGGTGTATAGGGGGTTTGAAGTAAACAAAAACCAATTAATTAACACGTGGCAGGTTGATTTAAATGGAGTGGCTACTACCAATCGATTTCAGCACAGTCGGGGTATTATCCCACTACAACTTCGAGAGGGGCAAACTCACACCTTATTCATTTATGTTCACCAGGACGGCATACCAACGTTACATGTTAGTGCTATGTCGTCGCAAATGCTGGCTGAGGATACACATTACCAAGATCTATTTTATGGACTTGGGTACGGCTTTATCCTTATCATTACTATCTATAGTTTGCTACTAGGTATCCGTTTAAAAGATCGGGATAATGTGCTTTACGCCATTGTCATTATTATATCGGGAATAAGCACAGCTCAGACTTATGGAGCCTTCTCCGAATTTCCGGGCAACTGGCCAATTGTGCTCAAGCATAATTACGGTGTTCTTTTAGGAGTTGGCAATTGCGTTAGTATTTTATTTACAATTTCCTTTTTACAGCTTCGGCAGCGAGCTAACGGGTTATATTGGGTAGGGAATGGCTTTTTAGGAATTTATGCCATTGGTAGCTTGGGTATACTGGGATTGTATCTGACAGGTGAACCAGATGGAAAGCTACAGTATTATTTTGCTTTGCTAATAACATTTACAGGGCTTTTGTTTCGTCTGATAGCAGGCATTGTCGTTTCAATGAAACGGTACGTGCCGGCCTTATTTTTCACCTTTGGCCAATTCTCTTCGCTCACTTGTGTTACCATTTTTGCATTAAGTCAAGGTGGTGTGCTACCGTTTAATTTCTGGGCACGAAATAGTCTGGTTATCGGGTATATTGCCGAAATTATATGCTATCTGTTAGGGCTTACCTATAAGATCAATCAGCTTAAAAAGAAACAGGAGGAAGCTATCCTTGAGCAACTGCGGCTAACTCAGGAGAACCAAACCCTCATCGAAACGCAAAACCGGGTGCTGGAAGAAAAAGTCGAACAGCGCACGGCCGAACTCAAAGCCTCCCAGGCTCAACTCATTCAGAAAGAGAAACTCGCTAGCTTGGGCGAGCTAACCGCTGGCATCGCCCATGAGATTCAAAACCCGCTCAATTTCGTTAACAACTTCTCGGAGGTCTCTGCCGAGCTAATCCAAGAGCAGAAGGAAGCTTTAGCGAAAGGCGATCTGGACGAAGTTGGCTTCCTTGCCGATGACCTCACTCAGAATCTGCAAAAAATCGCTCACCACGGCCGTCGTGCAGAAACCATCGTAAAAGGGATGCTGGAACACTCGCGGGCCAGTAGTGGCGAACGGCATCTGGCGGATCTTAATAAGCTGGCCGATGAGTACCTGCGCCTAGCGTATCAGGGCCAGCGAGCGAAAGATAATTCATTCACTTGTCAGCTAGTAACCTCATTTGACCCGACGATTCCTGCTGTTCATCTGGTTGGTCAGGATATGGGTCGGGTATTGCTGAATCTGTATAACAACGCATTTTACGCTGTTCGGCAACGGGAAAGGCAGCAGGGTAATGGTTTCCAGCCGGTGCTGGAGGTGAGCAGCTACAAGCAAAATGGCTATGTAAGCCTGCGAATCAAGGATAATGGGATCGGTATTCAGGAATCGGTCAAAGGCAAACTGTTTCAACCTTTTTTCACGACCAAGCCACCGGGAGAAGGTACAGGATTAGGGCTGAGTCTGAGTTATGATATTGTCACGAAAGGTCATGCTGGGTCCTTACTTGTCGATAGTCAGGAAGGCAATGGAGCCACCTTTATTGTGCAACTACCTAGTTAACCATTCGCTAGTCGTAGCCAATCGATCTCACTAATCGATAGGGCACTTCAGCCTTTATATTACCCAGAATTAGCAGTATTTGACCCAAATGTGACAGCGTAACTGAGCTGCTGAGAAGACTTTTGTTCTATCCGTATCGGACGAATCTATTGCTTTTTTCACGAGAACACATATAACCTGCTCTCCGTTTCGTGATGCAGACGAACCAATCCAGATTGCTTTATTGGACTTTACGTATATTGGCTATAGTTAGCTTTTATTCACTTGCTTACTGGGTAAGTCATTATCTACTGAAGGGTTAATAAACACGTCCCTATATGCTAAATAGGCCCCCTATTTCATGGCACGTTCTCCATTCATGAGGATTACCTGGAACCAGTTTGCTGATCAAAGCACAGTTCATTTCAGCTAGCTATCCTGAAAAGATCTAGTATCCGTTTTGACATTCAATTTCTTACCTGTGCAAAGAGCTATACCGGCTTGTGGACTATTCATTTCTCAAAATTGCCAGCATCTGACCCAAAATTGACAGCTTAACTAAGACGTCGAGAAGACCTTTGTTCTGTTCAAAACACAAAACCAGACCTCTAAACAAATCATGAAAAAGCTAGCCATAGCCCTGCTCCTGATCTCCTCCGTTTGTATGACCACGACAATCAATGCTCAGAACCTATCAACCGCCGAAGACGTACTGAATGCGTATTATAAAGCGATCGGCGGGAAGAAAGCCCTACTGAACATCAAAGACCTTAGTTGGAAAGGTGCTTCAGGAGGCAACGGCGCTTCCTTTCCGGCTGTTGGTACGTACAAGGTTCCGTTCAAACAGGTTATCACATCGAGTACACCGCAGGGCCAGGTTGTATACAAATTTATTTGTGATGGCAAGGATGCCACGATGCTTATAGGCAGCAACAAAGTCCCTATGAGTCGCGCAGTAATGGATCGTTATATATTGACCTTGCAGATGATGCCCGAGTTGTGTTTAGCCGATCGGGGCGTAAAAACCACCTTTGCTGGTAAGGAATCGGTTGAAGGCAAGGAAGCCTACAAACTTACGCACACCATGCCCGACGGCAGCACCTGGCATACATATTATGATACCCAAACAGGCCTAAAAGTAAAGCTCTATGTACCAGGGCAATCGGTTGGGGAGATAAACCTCTACGCCGACTATCGGGACGTAAACGGCATCAAACTTCCGTTCGTGCTTTATCCGGGAACGGGCACGCTTAAAATAGAAAGCTACCAGTTAAACACTGGTATTAGTGATGATGAGTTTGTCATAAAGTGAACTCATTCCTTTATGCCCTTACAATCAACTAATTACTGATTGCCTAATCCTAAATCCTCTATTGATGAAAACTATATATGCAATTGATCGACCTGTATTATCTAACCGTATTTACATTCTGGACACCTTACGGGGATTTGCGCTCTTGGGCATTGCGGTTGTGCATTTTGGCGGACATTTTTTAGCAACAGTCCCTCCTCCTTCGCTCCACCCTTACAATCCGGTTTCGCCTTCCGACTTTTCTGCGTTAGACATACTGGTCGATCAGATGCAGTCGATTTTTTTCTGGGGAATACCATTCCCTATATTCTCGCTCTTATTTGGTATCAGCTTCTTTATCCAGATGGATCAGACGGCTAAAATAGGGCAGCCTTTTGTTTGGCGAATGGTCTGGCGTTTGGTCGTACTTTTCGGAATTGGGTATGTTCATAGTCTCTTTTATACAGGCGATGTACTAATGATGTATGCTGTGCTTGGGTTGCTTCTGATTCCATTAAGACGGGCTAGAAATTGGGTTTTGTTAGGGATCGGCTTGTTTTTTACTTTTAATATGCCCTGGTTTCTTCTTCGAGTTGGATCCGTATTATCTCCACCCAATGCAGCTCAGGTAGCTGCTAGTAAAGCCTTTCTGGTCAATTTTATGAAGCTGGCCGAAGTAGAATATTATACCAAACAAAATGGTTCCTTGGCCGACATTATGAGTTTAACGGCAAGTATTGGCGTGAAAAATGTGTTTTTTGGGCAGTTTGTAACAGGTAGGATGTTTATATCCTTTGGATTGTTTGTGCTGGGACTATGGGTTGGTCGGCAACGTTTGTTTACAGATACCCCCAATCATCGCGCTATTTTCCGTTCACTATTACTTATATCCAGTATAATTGCTATCCTTTCAACGGCTATATGGGCCTATCTGACCAATGCTCTTTCAGGCTGGGCACCTTTACCTGGCTGGCAGGAAGTATTTGCTCAAACAGCTTACACAACTCAATGGGTGTCATTAACAGCCGTATACATAGCTGGGGTTACCCTTCTGATTTGGCATAAACAGGCCCGGTTCCTACAACCCCTGATTCTGACAGGAAGAATGGGACTGACTCTATATATCGGTCTATCTATTGTTGGCGCACTGATTTATATGGGTTACGGACTTGGTCAATTAGGCAAGTTAGGCATGGCCGCTTCAGTAGGCTTAGGTATAATTACTTTTGGGGTTTTCACAGTGTTTGCCAATCGATGGTTTGTCTACTATCAGTATGGGCCGATAGAATGGCTCTGGCGTACATTGACCCATTGGAAAATCCAACCCTGGCGAAGAAAAACAACCGATCTGATTGCTGCTTAGCCTTCCCTAATACATCGGCAATTCGTTAAGATTAAGTCCCGGCTTATAGACTCTACCAATGAAAACCAATCAAATACAAAACAGCGAACGCGTCTATGGACGCGATGCCTCACGTGTTGTCATGATGCTTCCTGGCATTGTCATTCATAGTTCGCCAGCCTACATGGCACTAAAACTGAGTTATGGCCACTCTCTGATCCAGCCAAGAGCTTATTCTTTAACCTGATTGCCTAGCTTTCAGATGCCTGTGTTTTTTGTGGCATCTGGCTTTTTTGCCGCTTTGCTTTTGCACCGAAAAGGGCCTAATGTGATCTACTTAATCGGTTCAAACGGATTGTACTGCCGTTGCTGGCTTGTAGGCTGATCGTAAATCAGCTAGAGGCCTTTGTCTTTGCCTACTTAGGAGCCAAACTTATTCAGGCGCCTTCGCCACAGCAAATTGGCTGGGAAGCTTCAGTAACCGGCCAGTTTCTTTCACATGGGGCAATTGTGTTTTTTGTATTTTCTGGCTCTGTATGCGTTTTCTGGCGTTTTTCAACCGGTACTCACCTCAGTTAAATTATTTGGTGGATGCGTCTTACTGGGTATATATCGTTCACCTACCTATAATCACATTCGTAGTCGGGCTGCTTTTTGATGCTCCGCTGTCCGTCTTTTTAAAGTTTTTCATTACCTTTTTTGCTACTTGTCTCCTTTCGCTGGTCAGTTATCACTACCTGGTACGAGGCACCTTTGTTGGCCTATTCCTGAATGGGAAAGTGCATAAGAAAAAAGTATTTACTCCAGAAGAAGTCGCGCTTTAACCAGATTAGTTAAGAAGCTGTTTACACGTTTTAAGCTGAAGGCTAAACCTTTTTCTGTTATAACGACCGGAGGGAGGAATCTCAAACTTTCCTGATTGGCAGGTTTGGAATACCTTCTTCTGGCCGGAATGACAGAAAATAGGTATATAAAGCCCAGTTTCAATCGATAAAAGGGGCTTATCAGACGTAGTATCTAGGCAACAGGAAGCGATATAGTAAACGCTGTATATTGCTCCGGTTCCGTCTCTACATTAAGTAACCCATTATGGCCTTTCGAAATAATATCGTAACTAAGCGATAGGCCAAGACCCGTTCCTTCGCCAGTAGGTTTAGTAGTAAAGAAAGGCTGAAAGATTTTATTTCGAACCCCGTCAGGAATGCCAATACCATTATCTTTTATCCGAATAACCAGCTGTTCATGATCCTGAGCTGTTTGTACAGAAACGGTGGGTACGAAGCCAGCGGTAGATTTACTTTTTTCCTGAACCGCATAAAAAGCATTATTGAACAAGTTGACCAGCACGCGCCCAATGTCCTCTGGAACCAGTTTAATGGTTGGTAGATTGGGGGCGAAATCAGTAACCAATTGAACATTAAAGGCCTTGTCCTTCGCCCGGATACCATGATAGGCTAGTCGGAGATATTCATCGACAAGACTATTTAGGTCGGTAGACTGTTTCTGTCCTGAGCTGGCCCGGCTGTGTTGAAGCATTCCACGAACAATGCTGGCGGCTCGTTTGCCATGATCGCTGATTTTCTGAACATTTTGACTCAGATCGCTTAGTAAATCGGTTTCCAACTCTTCATCACGCTGATCGATAGGCTTTTCTCGTTCTTCGTTCAATTCCTCCACTAATTCGACCGATACCTCTGCAAAGTTGTTTACGAAGTTGAGCGGATTCTGAATTTCATGGGCAATGCCTGCCGTGAGTTCACCCAGCGAAGCCAGCTTTTCCCGCTGAATGAGTTGGTCCTGGGTGGTCTTTAGTTCGTCCAGCGACTTGTGGAGTTCAGCCGTTCGTTTCTGGACCTGCTCTTCGAGTAGTTCGTTCTGACGAGCCAGAATCTGTTGTTTCTCTTGCTCCTGCGCCAGTGTCCGGGCCGATAATTGCTCTACTTCGCGCAGGTTGTCGCCCAAGGCTTTGTAAGTTCGGGTATAATCGCGCACCAGCGAAAGCGATAGCCCAACCGGAATACTGAACATAGCTACCGCGCTGAGCGCAATATCGATTGCTAGCATGTATTCCATATTAAAATGAATGGCGCTTTCTAAAATGCCTGCACTTACGGAGAACACGATAACCAGCAGGAAGCAATACAAAGCAGTTTTAAGCGAGTTCCAGGGCAATCGGGCGTCGGCATCCTTGCTTTTTCGGCCTTTCCAACTAACCCGTATGTAGTCGATAAGAACCAGTATGAATGGAATGCCGACTAGTTCATTCTGAGGAGTACCTACGAAAAGACGGTACATCTGGGTAGCCACTACTACAAAAACCACTGTGTAATAGATCCAGGTGCGCCGTAAATGCAGATACTGATAAACAGCTGTGAGCAGCAAGACAAAGCCTGCGTGAAGGCTTAAATCGCTGATCATATCGGTAATAGAAATATACGTAAGCGTACCGATGTAATTATCCAGCTCAGGCGTAGCAAAAATCAATGCGAAAAAAAGCATTGTCAAGGCCAGAGTTCGGTTTATAGACTGGCTCCGATTGGCGCGATAGAATAAAAAGTGGAGGAGTGCCAAAATGGCAAAAACGCCAGTAAAGCACCCATTGAGTATTGATGTCCAGTGGGCTTCGCTAACTACGGTGTTGCCAGCCTGATCGGCAGGTAAAATATCAATTCTGATTAGGTCAACGTCGGTTGATGGCTGAATAACCGGATCCTGCCGAATCTGGTAACGCACCGCCAGTACATGCCGGTTAGTATCGGCCAACTGAAACGGAATGAACTGAACCAATCGCTGTGTCCCTCCGGAGTCGAAACGAGGTGGTTTGAGTACAGCCAACAACCGCCCATCGAGGTATAGTTCGGAGGCACCGAACTGTTGAACGACTAGCTGAAGCGGATGGTTAAGACGCTTCGGACGGGCAGCGATAACCTGGCGAAACCATGCTTTATGGCCCGGCCCTATATCTTTAGTAAGTTTAGTGGCATTGATGTCGATTAAAACTTTCCACTGACGGTCGTTGTACGCAGAATCGGCCCAGTGAAGATTATCGCCAGACTTAAAACGCCATTTAGATCGCTTTACGTCATCGTCACCACGCGTAATACGGATGCCTTGTCCGAAGGCGATATTCGTCATCAGGCACGCATAAATCAACCAAAGTAATCGTCGGTTCATTGGAGTAGGAACGCCTATTCGTTTGTTTTGCTAAAGGTGGGCTATTGGGCCTGTCAATTGGTTAATAAGGCATGCAATAGAATAAAGAAAAGTAAGCCTAAATCGGGAGTAAACTAATCTTTAGGGCCAATTTGTTATCTAAGTACAAAAAGCATACTCCATTGAAAACAGGTAAT
The DNA here is from genome assembly GCF_002056795.1 of Spirosoma aerolatum. Classification (NCBI taxonomy): domain Bacteria; kingdom Pseudomonadati; phylum Bacteroidota; class Cytophagia; order Cytophagales; family Cytophagaceae; genus Spirosoma; species Spirosoma aerolatum. Next base: position 487,413 of record NZ_CP020104.1, read on the forward strand.
CGAATCGGTCTCTCACTAGGTATACTGCTCATGCTGGCAGCTACAGTAGTGGTATATGCCCAGCCGAAAGGCTATAATATTGGTGATGCTGTTGGTGATTTTCGCCTGAAAAATGTGGATGGGCGGACCATCTCTCTGGCTGATTACCGTTCGCAAAAAGGACTAATCGTTGTGTTTACCAGCAACCATTGTCCGTTTGCGAAAGCTTACGAAGATCGGGTTATTGGACTGGATCGAAAATTTGCTCCGCAAGGCTACCCTGTTCTGGCCATTATGCCAAACGATCCGGCGGCCTATGAAGAAGATTCGTTTGACAAGATGAAAGCGCGTGCTCAGGAAAAAGACTATGGATTTGCGTATGTGATTGATGAAACCCAGAACATTGCCCGCGCTTTTGGCGCAATCCGTACTCCTCAGGTATATGTGTTGAACCAGAAAGATGGCCAGTTTTTTCTTGAATATATAGGAACGATTGACGACAACCCACAGGATAGTGCCAGTGTGCATCGCCGTTATGTCGATGAGGCCGTAGGTAGTCTGCTGACAGGTAAACCTGTTCAATCGCCGATTACAAAGCCGATTGGCTGCGCAATTAATTGGAAGTAGGCTAACCCCTGCAAAGACATATAGCCGATTGGTGTCCCCCTTTCGGCTATATGTCTTTGCAGGGGTTCCTCCTGTTCTGGCACATCGTTTGTCAAACTGGTTTGTGAAATCAAACTACACAAACTACTATGAAAAAGCCCGTGTTAATTTTTACGCAAATCAGACATGTAGCAGGTACGCTACTCCTCGTTGCCTCATTGGCGCTGTTGCAGGCTTGTGGCTCCGACGGCAAAAAAGAATCGCGTACGGAAGATGCGCTGGAAAAAACAGGTGATGCCATTTCGGCTGATACTAAAGAGGCTACCGAAGAGGCAAAAGAAGATTTGAAAGAAGCTGGCGATAAAGCCAAAGACAAATCGGAAGAGATTAGTGCTGATTTTAAGCGTGAACGGGATGAAGCTGTTGCTAAAATGCAGGTTCAGAAAGAAAAATTAGACGCTAAAATTGATGAATTAAAAGCGAAAGCCGATAAGCAGAAGGATAAGGCTAAAGCCGAAACTGAGCGCCAAAAAGCCAAGCTGGAAGATGAACGTAAAGAGCTTTCGGAAGATATTGATAATGCAAAAAATGCCACAGCTGATGCCTGGAAGGATGTAAAAAAAGGCTTTAAGCGCGCCGGACGCGATATTGGCGATGCCTTCGATAAGGCAGGGGAGAAGCTCAAGAAAGAGTAATCGGACACAATAAATTTGCGGGAAAGGTGCTAACTCACTGAAAAGTTGGCACCTTTTATGCTTTAAGGGGTGTAGAATCCGCTCCTCACTTTTGAGGATAGATATACAGTTACTACTTGTATTCCAGCGAGGAAAATTGTTATTTTGCGGGCTAAATTGTCTGTTAAAAGCGAAATGTCTGTCATTAATAAGATCAGAGAACGTTCAGGGTTGGCCGTCGGTATTATTGCCGTGAGTCTGATTCTGTTTATTGTGGGTGGTGATTTGCTCGGCGGTCGGAGTTTACTGTTCGGGGGAGACCAACAGAAAGTGGGTGAGATTGCTGGTCAATCGATTGATTATCAGGATTTCAATGCTAAAGTAGACGAGTTGCGGGCGCAGTACGAACAACAAACAGGCCGCGCTCCAGCCGATCAGGAAATGACTCAGATTCGGGAACAAGCCTGGAATCAGCTTCTGTTTGACATCGCCTACCAGAAAGAGTTCGATAAGCTCGGCCTGAAAGTATCATCCGAAGAACTCGTCGATATGGTGCAGGGTAACAACATCAGCCCCGCCGTTCGTCAGGCATTTACAAATCCTCAAACGGGCGTCTTCGATAAAAGCTCGATCATCAGCTACCTGAAAGGGCTCAAAAACCTGCCTCCTCAGCAACAGGCTGCCTGGGCTAGTTTTGAGAAAAACCTGAGTTCAGACCGGCTTCGGGAGAAATATGAAGGCCTGATGCGGCTGTCGGTATTTGCTACTACAGCCGAAGCGCAGAAAGAATATCAGGCTCAGAACACGAAAGCCAACGTGAAATTCCTGTTTGTGCCGTACTACACGATCAACGATACGACCGTGAAAGTGACGGATGCGCAATTGGAAGAATACCTCAATAAGCACAAAGACGATTATCCTGGCTCGGACAGCCGTTCAATTCAGTACGTAACCTTCTCGGTGGCTCCATCGAAAGAGGATAGCGCTACGCTTTATAACGAAATTAAATCGCTGGCTCGTGGCCTCGGCGCTGCCCAAAATGACTCGACGTTTGCCCAGCAAAATAGTGACGTTCGAGTGCCGCTCTACATGACAGCAGGCGAAATGCCAGAACAACTACGGGCTTCGATTCCGACGTTTGCACCGGGTGGTATTTACGGTCCGTTCCGCGAAGGCAACACGTACTTTATCTATAAGTACGGCGGTTCAAAAAAAGACACCAACTTCACGGCCCGTGCCAGCCATATCCTGATTCAGACCAAAGGGTTGGCCGATTCAGCGAAAGCAGATGCACGTCGTCGGGCAGAGGGTATCCTGAAGCAAATTCAGGGTGGAGCCAGCTTCGAGGCTTTGGCGCAAACAAATAGTCAGGATGGTTCGGCACAGGCAGGTGGCGATCTGGGCTATTTCAAAAACAACGGCCAGATGGTAAAACCCTTCGAAGCGGCTGTGTTTGGCGCTACGTCGGCTGGGCTGATTCCTCACTTGGTTGAAACCGAATTTGGTTACCATATCATCAAAGTGACGGAGCCTAAATCGAACGTACTGTACCGGGTAGCAGCTATCGGTAAAACCATTGCCCCAAGCCAGACCACGCGTGACGAAGCCCTTCGAAAAGCCGATCAGTTTGCTGCCGATGTGCATACCAAAGCAGAATTTGATGCGAAAGTTAAAGAAGATAAATCGCTGGTAATTGCTACCGCCGACCGGATTCCGGAAGGAGCTGCACAAATCAATGCGCTGACAGGGCAGGAAGTTCGTCAGATCGTTCGTTGGGCGTATAACGACAAAACCGATGTTGGTGATGTATCAGAGCCTTTTGAAGTAGGTGATCAGTATGTCATTGCTGTGCTGACCAACAAAACCGATAAAGATAAAGTAACTGTTGACGATTATCGGAATGAGTTGACAGCTAAAGTTCGGAATGAATTAAAAGCGCAACAAATTATCAGCAAGCTGGGTAACGCTTCGGGCGAACTCGATGCCATCGCTGAGAAATATGGTTCGGGTGCGCTGGTCGAAACCGCCGACGATATTAATCTGGCCACCGGTTTCCTGCGTAGTGCCGGTGTTGATCCAGTTGCCTTGGGTAAAGCTTTTGGTCTGAAGCCAGGCAAACGTACGAAGCCATTTGCTGGTGAAGGAGGTGTGCTGGTTATGGAAACAACCTCGTTGACACCTGCTCCGGCCGTTGCCGACTACAATATGTATAAGACTCAAATTCAACAAAATAACTCGTCTCGCATCGGTTTCTACATCAACGAAGCCATTAAGGACGCTGCTAAAGTTGAAGACCGTCGGGCTAAGTTCTATTAGTAACTGACCATCGATAGTATAAAAAAGCCACCGCTCGAAACGGTGGCTTTTTTGTTTGCGAATTGAGTATGCATCCATTTAATTATGAACCTGTTTAACCTTTTAACCACTGCTTCCCAATCGGTGTGTTTTGTCATGCTAAGGAATAAAGCCTCTTTAACCAGAGTTAGAGTCTCTTAATCTTAAACTGCTCGTCCCTCTACATAACAGGTTCAAATGGATGTTGGATTACCAGGTTCGCTTGCTCATCATTTTGTCAAGCTCAGCCCGGCTCATGGTGCCTAGCTCTGGATGTTTACTGAGCCATGCCAGAAATTCGGTTTTGATTTCATCGGTCCATTGGCTGTCAATCTGCCCTGTTGTATATCGACCTGACTTAACGACTTCAAAGCCAAACTGGTCTTTACGAACAACAAATTCACAGGTGCTGATGACCTGCTCGGCCATATGGGCTGGTACAAATAAAACTCCCTCTCGTTGCGCAATAACCAGATCGCCCGGAAGTACCATCGCACTCCCAATACGGATGGGGGTATTTAATCCCATAAGTACCATTTCTTCCAGAAAAGATGGGTGGAAATCGCGGACAAAGGCGTTGAACCCCTTGATATTTTCCAGTTCCTGCAAATCGCGGGCCGCACCGTGAAATACGACACCATTACCGGTCTTGCTGAAAATGGCGTTTCCTAAAGTAGCGCCCATAAGGGTTCCTCCACCAATTTTACCAAATGCATCGGCCACGTACACATCGCCTTTGGTCAGGGTTTCAATTGGCCAGGCATTTGTATTCCCTTTGCGGCCCTGTTTGCTGATGCCTCGTTCTTTAATATTTTTCTCTACATCGGGGCGGCTGGGCATAAACATGGCCGTAACGGCACGACCGACCACGGGTACATCATTGTGAATCAGTTTCCAGCTCCCTTCAAACTGATTGACGTACCCCTCGTTTTTCAGTACGGTCCAGGCATCGTCGATACCAATGTGTTTGGCGCGTTCAACCAATGCATCGGAAATTTTGGGTCGCCCATCAGGAAACCGCTCGCCTTTCCATTCAGAGGTTAAAAACAGAAGCTCTTCTTTGGGAAGTGTTTGGCCGAACAGGGCGTTCGAAAGAAAACAGGCAATGAGAAGCGACAAGGCGCTGGCAAGGCGGAAGTTCATTAAATCAACTTTTTAGGTAACAGATAGTAGGAGGGATGCTGAAACGGTCATCTCCTGAGCAAAAGTAGGTTTTACACAGGAGATGACCGTTTCAAATTAGTTGTGGGCTTATTTATGGCCCTCTTTTGCTAAATATGCTTCTATATCTTTCTGTGTAACGGCTAGCTTCTTGGGGTATTTTCCAACCCAGGTTCTAAACTCGCCTTTAATCTTTTCTGACCAGTCGCCATGTATTTCGCCGGAAGGGTATTTGCTCTGCTGGAGAAGATATCGTTCAAACTCGTCCCGTAAAGCCGTCATTTCGGATGCCGAAACCAGCCCTTCGACCAGGTGTGCCGGAATAAATACGACACCATATTCATTCGCGAAAACCACATCGCCGGGAAGTACAGTGACTTCACCAATCCGAATGGGGGCGTTGATAGAAGTAGGCGTCATGTCTTTAATGTACGAAGGATCGTGCCCTTTTACCCAGGCGTTGAAGCCTTGCGTATCCTTCAATTCCTGCATATCGCGTATAGAACCGTAAAAGATAACGCCTTTGCCTGTTTTGCCGAAAATAGCGTTCCCGAGGCTCGAACCAATTAAGGTCCCGTCTTTGATTTTACCGTATCCATCCGCTACATAAATATCGCCTTTGGTCAAAATGTCGATTGGCCAGATATTGATGCCTCCCTTTTGCGAACGTCCTTCGGCCTTTCCCTGGGCGCGAACCAGACTATCGAGGTCGGGGCGGGTAGGCATGAATTGCGCCGTTACAACCCGGCCCGTCATGGTTTCGCCGGGTTTCAGAATGACCCAGTTCTTTTCGACCTGATTGCGATAGCCTTTGTTGCCCAGATACCCCCAGATTTGCTCCAGCGTACAGTTCTGTAATCGTTCCAGCACAATATCAGGTACTTTCGGACGGCCGTCGGCAAAACGCTCACCTTTCCAATTGGCGGTTAGGGCCGTAACGTATTCGGCCGAAGAGCCAATGCGCTGGGCCTGGCCTGAAATGCATAAGGTAACGATGGCGCTTACGGTAAGTAACGATCTCTTTACCATTGTTTTACGTAAAGCCAATTTATTCATATGAAAAAAAAGGGGTTTAAGGCTATTCTACACATAAAAGGCACTGTGATAAGTAAATTACTGCCATTGATTCATTTTATGAGTGAATCGCTATAACACCCTGACTTTTTCCCATGAAAAACATTTTCTCCCGATTGTCGTCGCCCGGCAACGCATCTGACCGCCGTGATTTTATCCGCAACGCCGGATTAGGTGGCCTGTCTCTTGGTATGATGTTCGACAAACTTGGTGGCCCGCATGTTGTCGATCAGGAACTGGAGTTTATTACCCAGAAGGTAAATCGTGACTCAAAGCCTGCCGAGTTGAAGATTACCGATATGCGCATTGCCGTATTGCAAGGCGTTCCGTTTACCAGCCCAATCATTCGAATTGATACTAATCAGGGACTGGTTGGCTGGGGCGAAGTACGCGACGGAGCCAGCGCTAACTACGCCCTGATGCTGAAGAGCCGACTGTTGGGCAAAAACCCCTGCAACGTTGAGCAGATTTTTAAGCAGATCAAACAGTTTGGTGGCCAAAGCCGCGCAGCCGGTGGGGTCTGTGGCGTTGAAATGGCGCTCTGGGATTTGGCCGGTAAAGCCTATAACGTTCCAGCCTATCAATTGCTGGGTGGCAAATACCGTGATTTTATCCGACTCTATGCCGATACACCCGAAGCGGATACCTACGAAGGGTTTGCCCAGAATATGAAGAAGCGCCGGGATCAGGGCTATACATTCCTGAAAATGGACTTTGGTATCGGTATGCTGGCCGATCAGCCGGGTATGCTGGTAAATGCAAATAACTGGAGCGTGAAGCGTCAATGGAGCGATGCTGAACCCGGTAAGCTGGGAAATTACGCCAATACAAAACACCCCTTCACCCGAATTCAGGTTACTAAAAAAGGACTGGATCGACTGGCTGAACACGTTGGAAAAGTACGTGAAATTGTTGGCTACGATACGCCATTGGCCGCCGATCACTTTGGCCATTTCGACGTGAATACGGCTATTCAAATCGGGAAAGCTGTTGAACCTTTCCGACTTGCCTGGCTGGAAGACCTTGTTCCCTGGTTTTATACCGACCAATGGAAACAGATTTCGGATGCGATTGAGACGCCAACGCTTACGGGCGAAGACATTTATCTGAAGGAAGGCTTTAAGAAATTGATTGATGCGCGGGCTGTTGACATGATTCACCCGGATCTGGCATCGTCGGGTGGTTTGCTGGAAACCAAAAAAATTGGCGACTATGCTGAAGAAGCGGGCATTCCAATGGCTATGCACTTTGCCGGTTCGCCTATCTCGATGATGGCCAACGTGCACTGCGCAGCAGCTACCGAAAACTTTGTTGCGCTGGAACACCACGGCGTTGATGTGGTAGGTTGGGAAGATCTGGTAACGGGCATGAAACCCATCGTTGAGAAAGGCTTTGTCCGCGTACCCGAGAAACCTGGTCTGGGCGTTGAACTGAACGAAGAAGTCGCTAAAAAATTCCTGAAGAAAGGGGCCACCTGGTTTGCCCCAACCGACTCCTGGAATACCCGCGATTCGGCAGACCGGGAGTGGAGTTAGTCTGTAAGGCGGGCGGAAGCCCGTGCAGTAGTAGACTTACTTATGTTGCTATACGACTGCACGGGCTTCCGCCCGCCTTACGTTAACAAATCCTCCAGTGCCGTTTTTAAATCAGTGTATTGATAGGTGAAGGTCGTTTCATCGGCAATGCGTTTGTTTAGGACGTAATTACCGCCTGTTACCACAATGGCCATTTCGCCATAGAGTAGCTTGATGGTGAACTCTGGAATATTGGGTAGTATGAGTGGACGATGCAGCACATCGGCGATGCTTTTTGTAAGCGTTTCGTTCGTGACCGGATTCGGAGCCACTGCATTATAGATACCCTGCCAGGTTGTATCGGTTAAGGCTTGACTATACATCCGGCACATATCGTCCAGATGAATCCAGGCGATGTATTGCTGCCCTGAGCCAATCGGAGCTCCGGCTCCTAAGCGGATAGGCTGAGCGATTTTGGGTAACGCTCCTCCTTCGGCCGTCAGCACAACGCCTGTTCGTAAAATTACTGTTCGAATGCCAAGCGATGCAATTTGCAGTTCTGACCGTTCCCAGGCTCGTACCACCTGCGCTAAGAAGTCGGAACCACCCTCGCTGGTTTCAGTCAAAGGCCGATCACCCGTATCGCCCCCATAAAATCCTATGGCTGAGGCACCAATGAATGACTTTACACGGTGATCGTTTTCAGCCAGTGCCTTTGCCAGTAAATCCGTTGATTGAATGCGACTGTTCAGAATTTTTTCTTTTCGGCTGTCTGTCCATCTTCCATCAGCAATGCCTTCGCCAGCCAGGTGAATGATGTGATCGGCCGTTTGGATAGCTTTCAAATCAATCTCTCCTTTTTCAATGTCCCAGCTATAAACTGTCAGGCCCGGAAGCGTTTTGGTGGAATGGCTTAGTAGTGCCACCTGATACCCCTGCGCCTGTAATAGCTGAGTGAGCCGCCGACCGATGGTGCCAGTGCCTCCTGTAATTAAAACCGTTTGCTGCATGTGTACGTGTGAATGGAATGGTCAACTCTACAACCCTATGTTCAATCATAGGGTTTAAGGGGCATCTGTTTATTCACAGATCCCACTCCTTCGGCAAGCCCAACTGCCGGGCATAATGCGCTGGTGCTGTGTAATGTACCCAACTGAGTAACCTATTGATGTCGTCGGCAAATTCAATGTAATAGTCAGGATTGAGCTTAACGACTTTTTTTAAGACTTGTTCGGCTCGTTTGGCGATGTACTCAGCGGCTTTATCGGTGCGTGAATTGTATTTCTGGAGCAAATGGGCATTGTGCTCATAAAACGTATTGAGCATATACAGCATTAGCTCGACCTCGCCGTATTTGTCTTTCGTAACCTTCAAATGGCGGCTGATGTAGCCACTGACTGTTCGCATGTCCATCATGAGCCAGCCAGCCGTATCAGCATGGAGTTTGGCCGTCCGGTCAATAAAGTCCCGAATTAAGCCCCGCCGTTCATCGATGGTTTTACCACCCTCAACCAATTCAAACTGAAGTCGTTCAGTCAGTACAGCATCTTTGGTGATAAGCCGCAGAAGTAGTTTGTCTTTTTCCGCACCCGGCATTCGGACAATCGCTTTTTTCAGATCAGGGTCAAGCGCAGGCATAAGGCAATTTTGAATGATAGAATGACTGAATGACTGAATAGTTGAATTGCTGAATAACTGAGTGAGTGGGTACAGTATAATAAAAGCTTTCTAGCATTTTTTTGGTTGTTTCTCGGAATGACAGAAAATGCTAGAAAATTTAGTTTACAGTGTAGTAAGTAGTTAACCCACCCATTCAATCATTCAACAATTCAATCATTCGAAATTTATACGCCTACCGTATCGCCTTCGTCGGCTTTGATTTTTTCTTCGATGTAGGCAATGATCTCGGCGGCAATATCGACACCCGTAGCTGTTTCGATGCCCTCCAGACCAGGCGACGAGTTAACTTCCAGTACGAGAGGGCCGCGTTCGGAAGGTAACATATCCACGCCCGCTACTTTCAACCCCAGTGCGCGGGCTGCCGAAATAGCTGTTTGTTCTTCATCGGCAGTGAGTTGTATCGATACCGCATTGCCCCCTCGGTGGAGATTGGAACGAAATTCGCCGTCGAGTCCCTGTCGTTTGATAGCCCCTACCACCCGACTCCCTACCACAAACGCTCTGATGTCAGAACCTTTAGCTTCGGCAATGAACTCCTGCACCAGTACGTTCTTTTTCAGACCATAAAAGGCTTCGATGGTCGATTTGGCGGTTTTAATACTTTCGGCCAGCACAACGCCGATGCCCTGTGTACCTTCCAGCAGTTTGATAACGACGGGTGGGCCACCCACAAGCTTGATAAGTTGGGTAACGTCGCCATTTTTAGGATGATTGGCAAACATTGTTTTGGGTAGACCTACGCCCGCTTTTGACAGCACCTGTAAGCTGCGTAGCTTATTCCGCGACCGCATGATGGCCTGCGATTTACCCGTTGTGAAGACGTTCATCATTTCAAACTGCCGAACAACGGCGCACCCATAGTCGGTTACCGAAGCGCCAATACGAGGTACGATGGCATCGAAGGAGGAAAGTTCTTCGCCTTCATACAAGACCGATGGACGGCCTCCTTCAATCATCATCTGACAGTTCAGATGGTTAATAACACAGCCTTCGTGGCCCCGAGCGTGAATGGCGCCAAGAAGGCGTTGTGTTGAGTATAGATCGGGCTTGGCCGATAATATGGCAATACGCATAAACGTGAGAAAGTCGATAGTCAGTCGTAGAAAGTTGTCAGTCGAGAGCCGTATAGAATGTGTAGCAGGGTACTAGCGGCTACTGGCTGATAACCATAGACTGTTGCTTAGCTTGATAAGAGAGATTTTTTTGCGAGACATCAACGATGAATCGATTGCGAAGTAGTTTCCGACCCAGCAGTACCGGGTTTTTTAGATTTTCACGGTCGGCGAGGGTAAACTCCGCCCGGATGGTGCGCCCAAAGAGAATAATGCGAGTTTTAATAACGTACCGTTTTTCGGCGACTCCGAACGAATTGCGAATCATACGCTGGCTGAACTGGTCGCTGTAAAACTCCCGATGGGGCTCGCCTGTTTTGCCAATGAGCGAAAAACGCAATTTTGTTTGTGTCCCCGACTTAATCAGACGGACTTTTTTGCAGTGTAGTGATGATGTATAAGCACCTGTATCAATTTTTGCCTGCACATTCATAAGCTCCAGATCTGGAAAATCGACAAGGTCTGTCATGCCAATCAGTTTCTTGGGCTTAGACATACGAGGCTTCATGCTAGAGCTGTAAAGTTATAATGTTGCAGAGATATAAAGTAGGAGGTGTATGCCTGGGTAAAAAAAACTTTATTGTGCTATAGCTTCGTTTTAATTAATCGGCTGAATGTAAGTGACATATCGAGCATAATCATTTTGGCGCGGGCATTCCGTTCAAGATGATAAGTCGCTTCATTCAGATCGTTGACAATGCGTTCGATATGGTTAGTTGTCAGTATTTTGGCAAAGTTTTTAACGAAAGCCATTTCATTGTCGGGCAATCGTAACAGCTCGGCGGCACCCTGTTGCCAGAGGAACAGATCACGGTAGAGCCGAATACTGTATTCCAGCAGCCCTTTCTGTTTCTCTTTACTGAAACCGTCAAACTGATCGGCCTGTTTGACCAGTTCGATTAAATCCTGACGATAGCAGGTACGCATCCATTCGGCAAACCAGTTGTGCTGTTCGACGGACGCGGTATCCTGCTTGCTGCGATTCAGGGCTTCGGCCAGATTCCCATCGGCCAGATAAGCCAGCCGCCGGGCCGTGGTTTCGTCGAAATTCAGATGCTGGCGTAGGTAAGTGGCCACTTCTTCATCCGTAAAGGCCTGTATGGCTACCCGCTGTGTTCGCGACAGAATCGTGATGAGCAGTTTATCGGGCTGATTGGTCACCAGCAAAAACAGTGTTTGGGCGGGCGGCTCTTCCAATACTTTCAGCAGCGCATTGGCCGACGATGTATTCATCAGTTCGGGAAGCCAGATGAGCATGATTTTATAGGCCCCTTCGTACGCTTTTAGCGACAACTTCTGTAAAATAGCACGGGCTTCTTCGGCCGAGATGTTGCCCTGCTTATTATCGGCGTTTACCGATTCGAGCCAGTTAGGTAAGGTACGATAAGGCGATTCGAGCAGAAATGACCGCCAGTCGGCCAGATACGCTTCGGAGGTTTTGCCTTTCGCCAGATTCGCGACCGGGAATACCATATGCAGGTCAGGATGAACGAGCTTCTGGGTTTTTATGCACGATGCACATCGTCCGCACGAGTCACCCGCTTGCCGATCTTCGCAGTTGACATACTGCGCCAGGGCCAGAGCCAGGGCCAGATTGGCACTTCCTTCCGGGCCATCGAACAGCAGGGCATGGGCCAGATGGTTCGTTTGTACGGCTCGTAGCAACAACTGTTTGGTGTCGTCCTGACCGATTATTTCAGAAAATTGCATAAATCAACATAATTGGGTTCACTTCCTCTCCTGAAGAACTGTTCAGGAGAGGAGGGCCCTACAAATCAAAAGAAGCTGAAGGGTCGATAGACCGGGTACGTTCAAGCCTGAAAATCTCTTCTAAAATCGCTGCCTCTACATCATCGAATACTTTATTGCGTCGTTTGAACGCTTCTGCGGCTACCTGAAGGGCTTTCTCCAGTCGGTAGGTTGTAAAGCCATTGATGGCTCCACCCCACGAAAACGACGGAAGATGTTTTGGAGGAAGACCACTACCAAACACATTCACGTTGACTCCCACGACAGTTCCGGTATTAAACATGGTGCCAATACCGGCTTTAGTGAAATCGCCCATCATAAGCCCACAGAACTGTCGCCCTGTATCGACCAGCCCATTGGTCGAATAGCTATGTAACTTGACGTTGGTATAGTCGTTTTTGAGGTTCGACGTGTTGGTGCCAGCTCCAAGGTTACACCATTCGCCGACAACCGAATCACCCAGATACCCTTCATGTCCTTTACCGCTGTTGGCAAATAAGATCGAATTGCCAATTTCGCCCCCTATCTTGCAGTACGGCCCAGCACTGGTATTCTTGCGCATTTTACCATTATAATGCACCATAGTTCCTTCACCAAATGCACAGGGGCCAATCAAGATACTACCTTCGCTGATAATGGCATTCCGGCCAATGTATATGGGGCCATCTTCGGCATTTAGTGTAGCGGCTCGTATGACGGCTCCCTCTTCAATAAATACGTTTTCGGGAGCATAGCAACGGGTAAATGGGTCGGTAATAGGTTGTGATTTACGCCCTGCCGTAAGAAGGGCGAAATCCGAACTTATTTGATTCCCATTAGCTGCAATAAGGCTCCAAAGGTGACGCATAGTTGGTACATGAGCCTCAAACAAAGTAACCTGTTGCCGCAGATTGGCTAGACTAGAGCCTGAAGAAAGGGTCTGGTCTGTACGTAAGGCCAGGAGTAGACCATCAGAGGCTACCAGACTCTCGCCCAGCGCCAACTGTTTAACGGCGTCCGTCAACTCGTCGGTAGGGCATAGGGCTCCGTTAATGTATACATTGTCGGAGCTGGAAACGAACGGATATTTTGTTTGGAGGTAAGGTTCTGTCAGAAACGAAGCGGTAGTCGATAAACGGGTTGCCCACTTCTCGGCTATCGTCAGAATACCAACACGGATGTCGGCCACTGGCCGGGTGAACGTAAAGGGTAGCAAAGCGGTTCGTATAACCGGATCGTCGAATAAAATGAGGTTTGGCATTGAGTAGAGGTCACTGGATCAGGAAGCAAATATCTGATCTTAATCTGGAAAAAGAGAACACATGAAACAGTACTTTTACCAAAACTATGGCTTCCCCGACGATCGATTTTATAATCCGGCGCATCGCCAGTTTGCAGGATGATGATGGCTTATTTCCCGCCATTCGCCGGAATGACCAACTGGGGTATCGTCGGCCCGATACGAATGTATTTTTTACGGCTATTACGGTTTTTACACTGCAATACCTGCGGCAAAACGTATCGCCAACGAGCCAGTCTTTGATCGATCAGATGATCGAGCGGGCGCGAAGGGCCTATCCGATTTTTCGGAATAAAGACGGATTGAATACGTACAACTTCTGGCCAACGCAACCGTCCCGACATTTTCCTAATGGCTATCTGTTTCGTCGGTTTGAACACTTTCGTATTCCCGATGATATCGATGATACGGCCATGGTTTATCTGACGAGTGAACCATCATCGGCTGATACGCTGTGGTTAAAAGACAAACTCAGCCAGCACGCCAATGGAAGCCAGCGCCACCAGATTCGGAACACTTTTCCCGATTACCGTCATTTGCGGGCTTATTCGACCTGGTTTGGTAAAAACATGGGCGTCGATTTTGATGCCTGTGCATTGAGTAATATGCTCTACTGTATTTATCGCTACAACTTACCGCTTAATCAGCATGATGCCGATTCTTTGTATTATCTGCGCTCCATCGTAGAAACGGGGCGCTATCGATCTGAACCGTTTCAGTGCGCTCCTCACTACGCCCGTACATCGCTTATTGTCTACCATATAGTTCGCTTGATGGCTGCTTTCCCGATTCCTGACCTGGCCTTTATTCGTGAACGGCTTATTGCAGATGCTTATCAGGAATTGGGCCAGGCTACCAATACAGTTGAGCAGTGTATGCTGGCTACGGCGTTGCAACGGCTAGGCGAATCGCGTCCATCCATCTTGCTGGATACTATCGAGTCAGATGTCAAAACCTTCCACTTTTTCATTGCTGGCCTGTTAACCGCTTACCAGCAACCCTGGCTCCGTCGGTTTGCCGATCGCTCCATCGTTCAGATGCGCTGGCACTGCGAAGCTCATAGCTGGGCGCTGGTAGCGGAGTATTTAATGATTGACTTGTTGAATGATTGACTTGTTGAATACGACTTGCTTCAGCTATTCAACAAGTCAATCATTAAAGCTAAAGTCCCATTCCGCCATCCACGAAAATGGTTTGGTCGGTGATGTAACGACCTGCGTCGGAACAAAGTAAGAGAGCCATACCGGCAATGTCGTTGGGTTGGCCTTCGAATCCGACCGGTATGCTCATGCGTTGGCTAATGTCGTCAGGAATGGGTGGGGTTGGTTCGTCGGTTCGGGGCGTTTCGACGACACCGGGTGAGAGGTTATTGACCGTGTGCATTTTTACCACGTAGATTGAATAAGTCTTTGAGCATGGTGTTGGTCGAATACGTCTGAAGAAAGAACCAGAAACAAAGCCATACATCTTAAAAACTTATTAACCGTCAGGATCAATACGTTTTGGTCATGTCAACAGGTATAGTGATCAGGAAATCGGCCAGGTTCTGGTTTTCGGCGGCTGGCTTATTGACATCAAGTACTTCGACGGAAGAGATCGTCATAATTTTCAGATCGGGCTGTTTCTGTCGCAGATACCAGACAATACCCTCGAAATTTTTGGAGTGATAGTCGCCATTAAAATGCAGGAACGTCTGGCCTGATTGGTGGTTTTGCAAAATAAAATAGGCCATGGTCGCATCCTTAATTGCCTGGGCACGGGCAAAATTGGCAGCCATGTCGCTGGGTGTTTTGCTGCTGGTCGTTGTCTGCGGGTTGGTTGTTCCACTGTGTGAAGCATTGCCCATCATGTCGATCATGGCTTGGTAACCAGGCAGCGTAAGATCAACAGTCAGCGGTAAGGGGGCTATCTGGCGTTTGGCATCGGCCGAAAGTGTGTCGAGTGCCGACAGCCCCTGGCGCGACACTAGTCGGGCATAAACGCGAGGTACATTGGTGGCGATGAACGGAATATGTTGCTCACGGGCAAAATCGGTAATTGGTTTATAGTCGGTTGTGAAATTTGGCCAGAGCCGGGCCTGTGTGGCGAGTTCTTTGGCTGTCGTTTTAGCCTGAATATAATCGCTGAGGGCGGTTTGGTTGTCGGTTTCGAACATTTCCGCGCCAAGTACCAAACTTCCTTTTTTTGCCGTCTGTACGTCTTTAGTGAGTTGAAGTTCGAGCCAGTGACAGATGGGGTTGTTGTGCAACTCGCCAAACAGAACCACATCGGCTTCGGTAGCCTGATGAAGAAGCTTCGCGTAGGTCGTTGCTTTCAACGTGGATGTATACAGTCGGTAGGCCGGTTTGTCAGGGCGAAAGGAGAAGGCCATCAGGCAAAGAGCAAACAAAGTCAGTCGCATTTGCGGTATAGTGAAGTTTTCTTACCAAAAATTCTGCAATTTTCAGAAAAATCGCAATCAATGGCTATTGGGTAACCAATCGGAGGAACAATTCGTTACCTGACTGACTTGTCAAAAGTTGTACTATTGTGTAGCCCTCAACGCCAGTCAATATGACTCTGTTAGAGAATCTTCGCCAGTTTCCAGCGTTTGAATCCGTACCTGACGATCAATTGCAATGGGTAATCGAACGCGCTGAAGTCGTACTATTTCCCGACGAAACGATTCTATTTAAACCCGGTGAGCCAGTAGAGTTTTTGATCTTACTACTCGAAGGGCGAATCCGGGTCGAAGCAGCGTCCAATGGATCGGGTGATGAACTGATTGTTTACGAACAGCATGCCATTCTTGGCGTGTTGCCATTTTCGCGCATGAAAAGCATTCCGAATCGATTGATTGCGGATAAAGGCTCACGCATCCTTCAACTTCATCGTGATCATCTTCAGGCATTAATTCGGGCTTGCTATGAACTTACCGAAGTATTGGTCCATCAGATGACCACGCGGGTGCGAGATTTTACCAAGCTGACCCAGCAAAATGAGAAAATGGCTTCACTTGGTCGGTTGTCGGCGGGGCTGGCTCATGAACTGAATAACCCGGTTGCGGCAGTGGTTCGATCGGCTGAAACACTCAAAGCGCACCTGCGGGCAACGCCAGAGGCCTTCAAAACTGTCATGAACCTCAGGCTTACCAATGAGCAGGTCGATTCGGTCAACACGGTCTTTTTCGGAAAACTGGATGCTTGTCTGGCTAAAGGCGCGTCGGCACCGCTAACCTTGCTGGAGCGTAGTAGTCTGGAGGATGAACTGACCGACTGGCTCGATGATCATGGCGTTGATGATTCGTTGGATCTGGCCGGGCCTCTGGTCGAATATTGCTTTTCGGTAACGGATCTGGACTGGATTCTGGATAAAATTGGCGAAGCGAACCTGGGCGGAGTCGTTAACTGGCTGGTTAATAACCTCGTTACTGAAAATCTGGTGTTCGACATCAGTGAAGCATCCCGACGCATTTCCACGCTGGTAGGCTCCATAAAAAACTACACGCATATGGATCGGGGCGCTGGTAAAGAATCAGTTCAACTGGCCGAAGGGATTCGGAACACGCTTACGCTCCTGAATCACAAAGTCAAGAGTAAGCACATTACCGTCAATCTTAACTTACCTGATCACCTGCCCGCTGTATGTGGCTGGCCGGGCGAGCTGAATCAGGTATGGACCAATCTGATCGATAACGCCATTGATGCGCTACCTGAGGGTGGACAAATTGAAATCAGCAGCCAGCCCGACCATCAGGCCAACGGGCTGGATTTTGTGCTCACCAAAGTTATCGATAACGGCAGCGGGATTCCGACCGATATTCAGGATAAGATATTCGAACCTTTTTTTACAACCAAAGAAATTGGCAAAGGCACTGGGCTTGGCCTCGACATTGTGCAGGGCATTGTGAAACATCACAACGGCTCCATCAAAGTCCAGTCGGCACCGGGCCGGACCGAGTTTTGTGTTTGCCTACCTGTTCAATGATTGAATTGTTGAGTGATTGAATTGTTGAATGATTGAATAGCTGGCGCAAGCTTTTTCATTCAACAATTCAATCACTCAACAATTCAATCATTGATAACTCTTTCGCTCTTTACCCATGAAACTACCCATTATTTTCTCCATCGACGACGATCAGCAGGTATTGCAGGCTATTCAGTATGACCTGCGAAAACAATACCGAAAAAAATACCGTATCCTTTCAACCAGTTCGGCCCGCGAAGCGCTGGAATCATTGCCCGATCTGAAGAAAAAAGGCGAAGAAGTAGCCCTGTTTTTATCGGATCAACGGATGCCCGACATGACCGGCGTTGAATTTCTGGCGCAGGCGCGTGCGTTGTTTCCAAACGCCAAGCGGGTGTTACTCACAGCCTATTCCGACATCGAAGCGGCTATCCGAGCCATTAACGAGGTGCAACTGGATTACTACATTGCGAAACCCTGGGACCCGCCTGAAGAGAAACTTTACCCGGTATTGGATGACCTGCTGGATGATTGGCAATCCGATTATCGACCAGCTTTCGAAGGACTAAAATTGATTGGGTATCAGTTTTCCCCTCGGTCGCACGAATTAAAAGATTTTCTGGCGGGCAATCTGTTTCCGTATCAATGGCTCGATATTGGAGTTGATTCTCAGGCACAGGAATTACTTGATTTACATGGCTTAAGCCGCGATCAACTCCCCGTTGTAGTCCTTGAAGATGGAACCGCATTAACGCGACCTTCGCTGAGCGATTTAGGCGAAAAGCTGGGTTTAAAACCAAAGGCATCCCAGAGTTTATACGATCTGGCTATTATCGGTGCTGGCCCGGCAGGTTTGGCGGCTGCTGTGTATGGCGGTTCGGAAGGTTTGCGTACCATTCTGATCGACAAGCGGGCACCAGGAGGGCAAGCCGGAACTAGTTCGCGAATCGAAAATTACTTAGGTTTCCCGAATGGCTTGAGCGGAGCCGACCTAACCCGGCGGGCCATCAGTCAGGCGCAACGGTTTGGGGTCGAATTTCTGGCTCCACAAGAAGTTGTTTCCATCAGGTCGCAGGGAGAGCAGTACAAGCATATCAAAATGGCGGATGGGAGCGAGGTGGTGGCAAGGGCCATTCTGTTGAGTACGGGTGTTGCGTATCATAAGCTGGAAAATGAAAGCCTGGACAAGTTCACCGGGGCTGGCGTGTATTATGGAGCCGCTACGACCGAGGCCTATGCATTCAAAGGGAAGCCTGTTTATGTGGTGGGCGGTGGCAATTCGGCAGGGCAGGGAGCCATGTATTTATCCCGAACGGCTTCGGAAGTGGTCATTTGTGTCCGTCGCCCCGACCTGGCCGAAACGATGTCGCAGTACCTGATCGATCAGATTGCCAATACGCCAAATATCAGGGTGATGGGCTGCACAGAAGTAGTTGAAGGATTGGGTAAGGAGCAACTGGAGTGTCTGGTACTGGAAAATATGAACTCCAAAGAGCGGACGACAGTACCAGCCGCCGGGTTATTTATCTTTATCGGTACAAAACCGTTTACCGACTGGATTGAGATGAATATCATTAAAGACGATAGGGGCTTTATCGCCACGGGTCGCGACCTGGCTCGCTATGCAGACTTCAAAAAGGTCTGGAAACATGATCGGGAACCCTATGTGCTTGAAACGTGCAGTGCAGGCATCTTTGCGGCTGGCGATGTTCGGTCGGGCGCCATGAACCGGGTGGCATCGGCTGTAGGCGAGGGAGCGATGGCGGTCAGCTTCGTCCATAAATACCTGGCAGAAAACTAAAAAAATGGACAATGAGCAATGAAGAACGGGCGGCTGTCTTCAGAGGCACATTATTCATGATCCATTGTCAAGAATCCTATGCTTAAACAAACCATTTGCAATCATATTGCCTCGTTGGCCGAATTACGGACTGCACAGGAGTATGTCTGCGAGGAATGCATCAGAACAGGGAGTTCATGGGTTCATCTGCGAACTTGCCAGACGTGCGGGGTTACGCTCTGCTGCGATTCATCGCCCAACAAACACGCTACAAAACATTTTCACCGGACAGAGCATCCGGTTATTGCATCGGCTGAACCGGGTGAGCGGTGGTTGTGGTGCTATGTTGATGAGCAAATCGTATCCTATTAAAAAGCGAAACGAGGACATTCGCCCTCGTTTCATTTTTTGTTTTACTGTTTATCCCACCAGACGCGGGTATCCAGATTATCGGGGCCCTGTCGGTTGATAGCTTCAGTTAGCTTCGCCAGATTTACTGAGGCTTCGGAGTCAGGGTAGGAAAGGCGGTTAATAAAGTTCCCTTTGATTTCCTTACCTGGGTAGGGATTGGGGGTGAGCTTCGGATAACCACTCCGCCGGAAGTTGGCAAACGCTTCGGGGCCGTTTAGCAACGACGCAATCCAGTACTGAGTATTGATTTGCTCCAGTCCGGTAGCGGCAACATATGGATTCTGTTGCAGATAAGCCGTAATAGCAGCAGTCGGTACCAGTGAAGTGGCATCGTAATCGCCTAACCGTTGCATATCCGCCGTTACAGCCGCCGTATAGAAATCAGCCGGATTTCCGGTTGTCCAGCCCCGTTGAGCGGCTTCGGCCAGCAGCAGTTGCGTTTGTGCATAGGTTACCAGGTAGCAGGGGGCGTCAAATTTGCCCATTCGCGTACGGTCTAGCTGCGAATAATCGTAAAAACTCGCCAGGCCATCGGCCGTAACACGCGCTGGAATCGTACCGTTATCATAGCCCATTGGCATACCGATCTGGACGGCTGGGTCTTTACTGGCCCGAGCGGCTGTCTGTTCGGGACCACTTTTAGCACCGACGTACCGAACGGCTATCGAAGTCAACCGTGGATCAGAAGTCGATTTGAGGTAATCGACAAAATTCTTGGTCAGATAAAAGTTTGCTGCTTCCGTAGATGTCAGTGTATTACCAACGCCATTTTTGTAGTTCGCATCATTCTTCACGACCGCATTGTCAGCGTTCGACTGCATTAAACCACCAGCTATGGCCTTCTGAGCGGTGGATTGAGCCAGCGTTGGGTTCACTTTCGACAAACGCATACCCGCCCGTAGCAAGACCGAATAGCCAAACTTCTTCCATTTGGCAATATTACCGGCATACATAACCTCACCCGCTTCGGTAGGTTTCGCTGCGTCGAGGGCAGCCGAAGCTTCGGTTAGCTCCTTAATGATGTCGTTGTAAATGCTCTCCTGCGTGTCGTATTTGGGCGTCGTGTTTTGCGATAGATACCCAAGTCCAGCTTCCGTGTACGGGATGTCACCATAGGTATCGGTAAGTACCATAAACGAATACGCTTTCCAGATGCGGACCATGTTGTACAGGTTGGTCCGATTGGCATCCGACTTGGTTTGAGTAATGACATCAATCAGGTACCGAATATTATTCTGGTAATACTGACGCCACAGACCACCATTGTTGCCCGTGGGCCCTCGGTTGTCGATGTTGAAATTTCCGCCCGAATTAATACCTGAGTTAGGGGTAAAAATCTGCTGGACGATGCCCTCTTCAAAAATTAACGTAGACCCCGGAAACGCCGTATTAATGATAGCGTTGTTAAACGTAAACGTCGGATTTAACGACGTAGCCGCCGTTGGGTTGATATTCAACTGATCGAACCCTTTATCGCAGCTACTCAAGCCAACCAAGGCCGCGATTAGTGGTGTATAGAGAAATGTCTTTTTCATGATAGAAGAGTTGTCGATTTACGATATTCGGTTTTCTGTTTTCGGTGGCCGACACAAGGCCGCTTTGCGTAACCGAGTTCTGTAAAACCGCAGATCGTAACCCGTTTAAAATTTAACGTTCAGGTTAAAGCCAATACTGCGTGTGGTGGGCAGACCTGTTGATTCCAGACCAACCAGATTATCGGAACTAAAGCCGAATTGTTCAGGATCGATGTTTGGCACCCATTTCTTCAGAATGGCTACGTTGTTGGCGATAGCACTTACCCGAATGCCTTTGATAAACAGCGATTTTGGCAAGAAATGCGTGAAGTCGTAACCGAGGCTGATCTGGCGAAGTTTCCAGAAACCGGCATCGTAGACCACCTGCTCACCCAGACTCTTTGTACGACCTACCGAATAGTAATCCTGTACAAATGCCCGAACAGCGTTTGTTTCACCTTTTTCGTTAACCCCTACACCCACCATTTTATTGTCGGCTTCTCCGCGACCAACCAGGGTTTCTTTCTGTAAACCATGCCGGAACGCATTCAGGTTTGTACCCGAGATCATTTTACCACCCAGTTTGAAGTCGATCAGAAACGACAGGTTAATGCCTTTATAGTTGAATGTATTGGTAATACCGCCAACATATTTCGGAATAGCCGAACCAAACGAGATCGGCGTAGCCGTACGATTAGGCTGGCCATCGCCCCCATGTATGATACGTCCCTGTGCATCGCGTGCGTAACCGTACGTATACAATTGACCCAGGGGCATACCCACTACCTGCCGCAGTTCGCCTACGTAAATCCCATTACCAACCACGATCGATTCACCAGGCGAGTCGGTTAGAAGGCGCAACAATTTGGTTTCATTATATGAGCCATTCAGAATGACATCCCAGAAGAAATTCTTGGTTCGTACGGGCGATAAGGTGAGCAACACTTCTACCCCACGGTTGCGGCTTTCGCCACTGTTGATCAGCTTCGTCGTGTAGCCCGATGCATCCGATGCCTGAGCCGCTACAATCTGATCGCTGGTGACTTTGTTGTAGTAAGCCATGTCGAGGGCGATTCGGTTGTTGAGCAGCTTCAGTTCCAGACCAAACTCGGTTTCGGCCGTGCGGCTTGGGCGTAGCGTAGAGCTGGGAATGGTGCTGGACGTGATGTTGCCGACCGGCTGACCCGCGAAGGTGGCTGAGTTGATTGAGTAGAACAGGTTGTTCGAGTAAGGAGATACGTCGCCGTCGCTACCAACTTCGGCATAAGCTGCCCGTAACTTACCGAAGTTCAGCCAAGCTGGCAGGTTATTGAACGCCTGCGAAAAGACAAAGCTGCTCGTTACCGATGGATACAGAATGCTTCGGTTAGCCGGAGCCAGTGTCGAGAACCAGTCGTTACGAACCGTTCCGTTCAGATACAGGAAGTCTTTGTACGAAAATTCAGCAGCTCCATACAGCGAATTAACTTTTCGCTCGCTAAGTCCGTAGGTAGGATCTTTTAAACGGCCGTTTTGCGGTACGTATAACCCACGAATGACGAAATCGGTTACCATCGTGCTATTCAGGTCGCTCCGGCGGTAGAGCTGGTTGCCGCCAAGCGTAAGGTCAACTCCAATTGAGCCGAATTTACGATTAGCGCCAATCAGAAAGTCGGTGTTCAACTCGCGGAACCGACGAACTTCCTGTACGTAAGCACCATTCACATAACCGGCCGGAGCTGCGGCTAGGGAAGCCTGTCCGGTGGGGAAGTTATAATCCTGATCGCGCGACCAGTAATCCTGCCCAACACGCCCCTGCACATACAGCCAGTCGGTTACGTTATACCGGGCTGATACGTTACCGAACAGACGATCCCGACGGATGTTTTCGAACTTGTAATTCAGAACGAAATAGGGATTGGTCCGGTTCATGAAGCGCGAGTAAATGAACTCATTGCCGGTTGCTGGGTTGATCTGATTGGCTTCCAGGACATCGAGTGGCATCGAGTTGGCCAGGGTGTAGATGACCGTTGGCGTACTGTTGTCCTGCTGGGCAATCTGGGGTGGGTTCTTGTTGTACTCGTTCGAGTAGTTCATGGTTCCCGTTACGGTCAGCCGCGACGATAGGTTGTAGCTGAAGCCCAGGTTGAGTGTTTTCCGGTTGAATGAGTTGTTGGGGGTAATTCCTTTGTTGTCCGTATTCGATAAAGACAGGTTAAAGCCTCCCTTTTCACTGCTCGACGATACGGCTATCGAGTTGGTCCAGGTTGAGCCGTCTCGGTAAAACTTGTTGATGCGATTACGAACCGGCTCATAGGGAACCGTTACCCCACCAAACAGAACCTGAGTTTGCCCGGCGAATTTTTCGCCGAAACTCCAAACGCCCGATGTTGGGTTGGGGGCTGTTGGCCGAACGCCATACTCACCCTGACCATACTCGTACTGATAGTCAGTATAATCGAGTGGACGGTCGGTGGTGAAGTTTGTATTGTAGGTAACACCAATACCCTGGCTGGCACCTCTCGTTTTGGTTGTAATCAGAATGGCACCGTCTTTGGCCCTTGAGCCGTAAAGGGCGGCCGCCGTGCCTCCTTTCAGAACCGTCATGCCCTCAATGTCATCGGGGTTGATCGACGAAAGACCATCACCTCCGTCGGAATAGTTTCGGTCGCGACTGGCCACTGAGTTGTCGCCACCCACGTTACCGTTGTTTTGTCCAAAGTTGGTATTGTCAATGGGAACCCCGTTGACAACGATAAGTGGGTTGTTCTGGCCTGAGAATGACGATTGACCGCGAATACGGATTTTACTAGTACCGGCTGCGCCTGTACCCAGGCTCGAAATGTTAACCCCGGCAATTTTGCCTTGCAGGGCATTCATAAAGTTAACCGTCCGGTTCGTCGTAATTTGGTCGGGGGCAACCGTGGCGGTGGCATAGCCTAGTCGCTTGGCTTCTTTCTTAATCCCCAGTGCTGTTACGACAACCTCGCCCAGGTTCTGTTCGGCTTCCTGAAGCGTAATGGTCAATTGCGTCTGATTCCCAATCGCTTGCGTTTGTCCGGCAAAGCCGATCGCACTGAAAACCAGCGTAGCGTTGGGGCCCACATTGAGCACGAAATTTCCGTTGCCATCGGTCGTGGTACCTAACTGCGAATCCCGCACCAGAATGTTGACACCCGGAATAGGTTGTTGATCCTTTGCCGAAATGACTCGGCCTGTCACCCGGCGGTCCTGAGCCTGGGCTACCTGACTAATCAGGAAAGCGACCCAAAGCAGGAGGCAGCAGGTGCCACCCTTCATTGATAAACTGTGTTTCATCAGAATAAGAGAGTTGGTTGTAGGTTTATTATTTGAAAAAGACAAAATTTTCTTTCTAAATTATACATTAAGAAAGGATTAAATTTGATCTATCTACTTTCTTCATAGCAATCATTCAAAAAATATTTGGAATTATAAATTTGGTTATTCACCTTTGTCTATCAATAAAGAGGATTAGAGATAGGCAAGCGGCTACGTTTGAAAGTTCATTTAGTCAATCGGTTGATAACCAATAAATAATTCATTGACCTGAACAATTGAAATGAAGATTGCAGGCAAAAGATGTCATTGAGACACTTTTTACTGTTCTGTTTTTGATAAAGTATTTTTACTTACCAAATTTTTTCGGCAAACACTCAGTTTGCTTTTCATTAATCGATTTACTATACTAATTCTATATATTAAATAGTGAATCAAAAAACATGAACACCAATGGTACTTAACGAACCGCTAATTTCTCCACAATCAATCGACGGGCTGACGGCCGAACAGGTAGCTTCTTTTTCAAAAAATGGCTTCCTCCATATCAAAAATTTTGTGAGTCGGGATACCGTACGGCTTTTTATACAGGCGTTGCAGCGTATAGAAGCCAACTGGATTGCCGAGAAAGTAGATAAAATAAATGGCACGCCCATCAAATATGGTCGCGATGAACATGGCCAGCTTATTGTGCAACGGTTTGCCTTTGCCTCCTTATTCAGCCCTGTATTGAGTACCTTTCTGCAAAGCCCTGAATTGCAGGCACTGACAACGCTTTTGCGACCCTATGAAGGACGAATCAGCGAAGAAGAAAAGGATGGCCTGGTGGTGAATCATTACGTTCGTACTCCGGAGAGTAATTTTTCCAGAATGGGCTGGCATACCGATAGTCCGCGCGATCTGTTTCTGGGTCACCGAATCCGGCCCATGCTGAATGTGGGCCTTCATCTGGACGATTGCCCCCAAAGCAATGGCGGATTACGGGTTTTACCGGGTACGCATCGGCAAAATACCCTGATGACGCTCTTCCGTAAACGGCAATTTATTGATCATCGACCCGACCGACGCGAAGTTGGATTTGATATTGAAGCAGGTGACTTGACCATCCATAATGGTAGCCTCTGGCACCGGGTCGAGCAGTCGCCGAAGCTGGGGGCCGAAAGCCGACGTCGGGTGATGTACATTCCCATCATTACGGGTGATTATCAGCCAAAACATGCCGCCAGTAAAACGCCGTTTTACCATGTTCTAGGCGCAAAAATTCTTAAATAACGTTTCTGCTCGGGCGAGTTGTGGTAGCATCGACTCATCATTGACGATAAATGATTACAACCATGAATTGGCTTGCTTTTGCCATCCCGCTGTTCCTGTTTTTTATAGGTCTGGAATACCTTGTATCAAAGATTCAGAAAAAGAACTATTTCCGGTTTACGAATTCGGTAGCTAATCTGAACGTGGGTATTGCCGAGCGGTTACTCGATAGCTTTACGGTTGGGCTATTCTACTTTGTGTATGATTACCTGCACCGACATTACGCCCTGTTCGATATTCAGGCCAGTATCTGGACCTGGATCGGCCTATTGATTGCGACGGATTTTGTGTGGTACTGGTACCATCGGCTGGCGCATGAGATGAATGTATTTTGGGCCGTACATGTCGTGCATCACCAGAGCGACGATTTTAATTATACCGTTTCGGCCCGGATTACGGTGTTTCAGGCGGCTGTTCGTACGCTGTTCTGGTCTGTTTTGCCCATAATTGGGTTTCCGGCCGAAATGATCACGATTATTTTACTGGTACATGGACTATATCCTTTTTTTGTTCATACCCGTACAATTGGCAAACTGGGTTGGCTCGAACATGTATTCGTGACCCCTTCACACCATCGGGTTCATCATGCCAGTAATCCCGAATACCTGGATAAAAACTATGGCGATGTGCTGATTATCTGGGATAAGCTCTTTGGTACTTTTATTGAAGAGAAGGCAGAACCCGTGTATGGACTGACTAAGCCACTGGATAGCCATAGCTTTTTGTGGCAGCATTTTCACGGCTTGCTCGAAGTGTTTGTGGCTGCTTACCGCGCAACGGGCTGGTCGGCAAAACTAAAAATCATTTTTGGACGGCCCGATTTGATCGACCCAGGCATTCGGGCCGAACTGGAAGAACGGTTTTTAGCGACCGATGCGGTGAGTCGTTCGGCTGTAAACCAAAAAAGTCGACGGTTTCGCGGATATGTGGTTGGGCAACTGGCCGGTGCGCTGCTTATACTGTTTGTTTTTCTGCTTTTCGAAGCCTCCGTACCGGGACACCTTCAGTGTCTGACAGCCCTGTTTATTCTACTGACTCTGATCAACTGCGGGGCACTGCTTGAACAGCGTCAGTGGGTTCTTTACCTCGAAATCGGGCGGGTGGCCATATTGTGGCTGGGCCTATATGCTGTACTGGGCGATCCGATGCTGATTGTACTAGCCTACATTGGTGCTCTATCGTTATGGGCCTACTTCTCCCTGGTGCAAAAACGATACCTGCGTCTGATCTATGGACAACAGGCCATTTCATAATTGACTATACAGCTCACAGCTTAATAACCTAACATAACGACAGCGATGACTCTTGAATTTGAAAACGAACTAGGCCACATCCGCAGCGTAACCAGTGCGCTCAACCGCCCGAGAACGGCCCGTAAACGCCCATTGCTGACGGGCGATCTGGCGCCCTTCTTTAGCCTGACCGGCGCAGCCAGCGATTGGCGTGTTTCGGTATTTGGTCAGAAACCGACCGAGCAGGCTACATCAATTTTCGATCTGGTGGGCACGCGTCCGCTGATTGTCAGCTTTTATTGCCCCTGCTGGGGGCGGTATGCCAAGCCCTATCTTGAGTCGCTGGTTCGGCTCCATCAGCGATTATTGAGTGAAGATGCCGAATTGGTGGTGTTTTCCAATGAATCACCTAAAGTACTAGCTCGTCAGATACCAGACCTGGACTTTCGGGTAGCCTTCGATGCCGAATCGGCTGTAGCACAGCGGTTCGGGGTATATAGCGAGGATGATCCGGTTTGGGAGCGTATTTCGGGCATTTCGGAAGAAGCATTTACCCCGGCCTTGTATGTAATTGGGCCTGACCGCCAGATTGCCTACCATTTTCTGGATGACAATTTCGATCAGTCACTCGATTTGAAGGCCATTGCCCATGTCGTTCGTACGGTAAACGAAACGTCTTATGAAACGCATTGATCAACCCGAACATTCGCTGGAGACTTTGTATGTATATGGGACAAAACCATGAGGGGGCTGCATTCTTTCACCAACTGCCTTATGAAGACCAGTTAAACCTGATCTGGCGGCAGGGAAAGCTGATCGAAGCACGTCGAATTCCCGGATTCTGGCTGCATTTGTATGCGGTCAATGTATTTTTTGTTGAAATGTGGATTTGTCAGCGACGATACGATATCGAATTGCTGCGTGTTCTGGATCATACAAATGAATTAGAGCCGTATATTGACAAGATTTCGTTAACAGGTCTGTTGTCGTACTGACCGATTCGTACCTATGCATTCATCTATTGCACCGCGTTTGACCTCCAAGCTTCCTAATGTAGGCACCACGATTTTTACGGTCATGTCGAAGCTGGCTTCTGAGGTAGGAGCCATCAATTTGTCGCAGGGGTTTCCGGGTTTCGATTGCTCCCCCGAATTGGTTGGGCTGGTGGAAACTTATATGCGGAAAGGGTTCAACCAGTATGCACCCATGACGGGTGTGCCGGCATTACGAGAAGCACTGGCCCAAAAAACCTTCGAGCAGTATAAAGTAGCTTATAATCCTGATACCGAGATTACCGTCACGTCGGGTGCAACCGAAGCCATTTTTGCGGCTATCGCATCCGTTGTTCGTCCGGGCGACGAGGTGATCGTTTTGGAACCCGCTTACGATAGTTATGTACCGGCCATTGAACTCAACGGGGGCGTACCCGTATACGTAACCCTCACTCCACCTCAATATGCGGTTGACTGGGAAGTAGTTCGTCAGAAGATAACGGCTAAAACCCGGATGGTTCTGGTCAATACTCCCCATAACCCAACCGGCTATACCTGGACAACTGATGACCTGAATCAACTGGCCGAGCTGATTCGCGACCGCCCTATCTGGCTCATGAGCGACGAGGTATACGAACACATCCTGTTCGATGGCCGGACGCATCACTCGCTCATGACCCACCCTGAGCTTCAGGAACGTACGTTTGTGGTTGGCTCATTTGGGAAAACATTTCACATTACGGGTTGGAAAATCGGCTACTGCCTGGCACCGGCTGAACTGACCACAGAGTTTAGGAAGATTCACCAGTATCTGACATTCAGTACAGTTACGCCGATTCAGTATGCACTGGCTGATTACCTGCAAAATCCGACTCATTATCAGCAACTCCCCGACTTTTACCAACGGAAACGCGATGTATTTCTGGATGGATTGAAAGGCTCCCGCTTTACGTGTACCCCCGCCGAAGGCAGCTTTTTTCAGACGGTTTCTTATAAAGCCATCACCGACGAGTCGGATTATGAATTAGCTATTCGGCTCACGAAAGAGATTCGGGTTGCTGCCATTCCGGTTTCAGTGTTTTACCATCAGAAGAATGATTATAAAATACTCCGGTTCTGCTTCGCTAAAGACGATGCTATTCTTCAGGAAGCCGCCGAACGGTTGAGTCGATTGTAAAAACATCTCAGGTCTGTTCTGTATCTTAACCAGCTAGTGTATGCCCCGAATTACCCCCTTGCCCGCAACAGAAGCAACTCCCGACGTTCAGGAGGCTTTTGATGCACACGTTAGCGACTATCCGGGTAGCCGCATTACGAATATGAAAGCCACGCTAGGACGTTCATTGCTGGCGTTTCAGGTGTATATGCAATGGTATCCGCTCTACGAAGAGGTCAAGAAAATTCTTGGCCCTCGCCTGGCCTATCTCTATGCCCATGCCATCTCCGAAGGGTCTAACTGCCCGTTGTGTACGACGTTTTTCCGCCGGATCATTATCGATAATGGTGAGCAGCCCGAAAATCTCACGCTGACAGCTCATGAACAGGCGGTGATTGACTTTGGCAGTGCGATTGCTCAAAACAAAGGCACTATTGCCGACGAACTGTATGCGCCAATGGGCGAACATTATTCCGAGTCCCAACAGGTGATTTTGGTTGCTTTTGCGGGCCAGATGATTGCGACCAACGTATTCAACAATGTGCTGGAAGTGAACATCGACGAGTATCTATATCCTTATCTGCCGTTGACCGGCCCCATTCATGCGCAATCCTGATGGCTGATTTTCAGAATAAAGTGGCATTTATTACCGGAGCGGCTCACGGACAGGGAAGGGCCGTAGCTCTGGCGCTGGCTGGCGAAGGCGCTAGCATTGTGGCCTTCGATCTGGCTAAACCGATGGCGTATCCGGGCTATGCGCTCGGCTCGGAAAGTGAGCTGGATGGTCTGAAACGAGAAGTAGAAACGCTGGGTTCTCAATGTATGACTGCCCAGGGCGATGTTCGACGCGATGAGGATATTGTTCATGCCGTCGATGCGGCCGTCGCTCGATTTGGCCGAATCGACATTCTGTTCAACAACGCTGGTATTTGCGCCTATGGCCTTGCCCATGAACTACCAGAAGACGAGTGGGATGCCATGATCGACATTAACCTGAAAGGGGCCTGGCTAGTCGCTCGTCGGGTTATTCCGGTAATGATTCGGCAGCAATCAGGGGTTATTATTAATAATTCATCGATTGCGGGCCTGCGCGGTATGAATCGGCTGAGTCATTATGCAGCATCGAAATGGGGGCTGGTAGGGCTAACCAAATCCTGGGCTATTGAACTCGCTCCGCATAGCATTCGGGTTAATTCCATTCATCCGACCGGTGTAAATACGCCCATGAACGACGGTCTGGCCGCGCTGGAAGGCACTACCACGCAGGAAATTGCCGAACGGTCGGCGGGTAATCTGTTACCTGTTCCCTGGGTGGAACCTGAAGATGTATCGGCGATGGTACTCTATCTGGCATCCGACAAAGCCCGTTATGTTACAGGCGCTCAATTTGTGCTGGATGCAGGGTTATTGACCCGGTAATAATTCGGAATTGGGTACGCGCCATAGGACATCGGTAAATTGATGTCGGCAGTCAAAAAAAGCGTCGACCTGTTTAAATCCTGCTTGTAACGCCAGTTGGTGAATGTCCGCTAGGCTGTATTTCTGAGATACTTCCATATAGATCGGCTCATCCCAGTCAAACTTGATTACTGTGCCGTTGTCGAAAGTTACCTGTTGCGCACATCGGCTGATCAGGTAACTTTTGCAACTGCCCGCTATAGGGTCGTACATCGGATAGTGGGTAAACTGATCGGGGTTAAAATCAGCTCCCAACTCCCGGTTGATGCGATGCAACAGATTAAGATTGAATGCCTTGGTTAGGCCGCCCGCATCGTTATAGGCATTCAGTATCGTTTGAGGGTTCTTCTTGAGATCGAAGCCAACGAGTAAATGGTCGCCCTCTCGTAAAAACGATTTGAGCTGCTGAAAAAACTGGAGTGCTTCATCGGGAAGCATGTTACCAACGGTTGCCCCTAAAAACAACACCAGTTTGGGCTGGTCCGAAATCGTTTGTAGTTGCTCCAGTTGGGTAAAATACTCACCGGCCAGGCTACTGATCTGCATGCCGGGGAGCTTGGGGGTAAGTGTTTGTTTCAGATACGAAAGAATATCGGGCGAAATGTCGATTGGGTAATACTGCTGGCTACCGTTCATTCGCAGGGCTTCTTTTAGTAGAAAGATCGTTTTGGAGCCATCACCCGCGCCCAGTTCAACGATGTCAAATGGATGGTCAACATCCAGGCAGCGTTGCAGGATTTGCGAACTTTGTAGCACGAGAATTTCAGCTTCTGCTCGGGTCAGGTAATACTCTGGGCAACGCATAATCTGCTGAAACAACGCATCCCCCTTGGCATCATAAAAGTATTTTGACAGAAGGTATTTGTGAGGAGCGCTCAGCCCCTTGAGCACATCCTGCCGGAACGTACTAGCCACAAGTGTTTCGTTCATATCTTTCAAAACGTGTCGGGCGTTGTCAGGATGCCCGTTCCGAAGCGTTGAGCTTATAAAAATGACCGATTACGTTGATCAACAGGACCGGGCCAAGCGAATGCCTGTGAATTGCCAACGTAAAGGTGCGTGGAAAAAATTTCGATAAGTAGGTCGGCTATGTCCGGGTGTAGTCGCTTCGGAAGCGCCCCGAAGTACCATCTGATTGACCATGAATTTACCGTTGTATTCACCGATGGCTCCCTCGGCTTTCGTGAAACCAGGGTAAGGCAGGTAGGCACTTTCGGTCCATTCCCAACGGGCGCCCCACTCTATTCGGGTCTGCGCTACTTCCCATTCGGCTTCGGTGGGCAGGCGAACACCCCGCCATTGCGCATACGCCCAGGCTTCGTAATAGCTGATGTGGCAAACCGGCTGATTCTTAATCAGGGGTGTAAGGCCGTTGGATGTATACTGATACCATTCATTGTCTAATTGATGCCAATACAGAGGAGCTTTCACTGCATTGGATTTGACCCACTCCCAACCTTCGGCGTGCCAGTTGCGAAAATCCTGATACCCATCTGCCCGGATAAAATCCAGATACTCCTGATTGCTAACCAGTTCCTGACGAATCTGATAGGGAGCCAGATACACTTTATGACGGTTTAATTCATTATCGAAACAAAAACCCTCCCCAGTAGCCCCGATTTCATAAACACCTTCTGAGAGACTAACCCAGGATTCAGTCGTAATCGTAGGCACATCGGGTTTCGGATACTCCGTTGGATAAGCGGGAAGCAATGGATTGTTGCCCAGTATGTATTTAATATCGGTAATTAATAGTTCCTGATGCTGCTCCTCATGATTTAGTCCAAGCTGGATGGTGGCTTGTAAGGCGTCTGACAAGGGGCGCTGTTCGGTTAGAAAATGAATCATGGCGGTATCGACGTAGGATCGGTACGCCTGCACATCCGCTACCGAAGGCCGGGAGAGGTTCCCACGATCTGTACGAACAACCCGTGCACCAACAGTTTCATAGTAACTGTTGAAGACGTAATTGTACTGGCTATTGAACACCGAGTAACCTGCCGCGTTAGGAAGCAACACAAACGTTTCCCAAAACCAGGTAGTGTGGCCTAAATGCCATTTGGGCGGGCTAACATCCACAACGGGTTGAACGACAAAATCTTCGGCGTGCAGCCCCTGGCAAATGGCTTCGCTACGCGCCCGTACCTGCTGGTATCGCTGTACTAAATTCATAAACGATGTGATGTGATCACTTTTATGCAAAGGATATGGGTACTTTTTCAACCGGAAAATGAGGCAACACGTTTCCCGGATTGCAGACTTTTTTAGGAGCTATTTTTAAGGTAGTAACGCTTCCAGCCTGAAAGGATAAACGGTTGAACAGGCTCTTTGTTAACTCAGCCGATTTAAAGCGATACCATTCGCTCAGTCGTCCTGCATTTCCGACCATTCATCCAATTCGGCAACCGTTCCGGTAGTTTGTTATGCATAGTACCATCTACTGCCTATAACTTTGGTGCAACAAATCGGGACAGAACCCGACCTGCTTCGAACAATAACATAAACAACATACTACAATGAAAACGCTCATCAAATCCTTCGCTTTCGCTCTTACCCTGGGTATCGTTACATCGGCTGCTACCTTTGCTGAAACCAACCCCGGTAGTAACCCCGATAAAACGGCTTCATATCAGTCGGCGGTTTATACGACCAACAGTGGTAAAATTAGCATCGCGCTTGATAAACAGAAAGGCAGCACAGCCGACATTAAGTTGAAAAACAACAACGGTCAGGTGCTATATAGCTACCACCTCGGCAAAAATGAAAATACATACCGTAGCCGTTTAAGCGTAAATGAATTACCCGACGGTGTGTATCAGGTTGAGATTTCGAATGGTAGTGAGGTAACGACCCATACCGTAACCGTATCTACTCAGCAACCTACCGCCCCTAGCCGGGTTATCTCGCTGAAATAATAATTGATTCTAACAACACAAAAAGCGTCTCTGGAATTACCCAGAGACGCTTTTTGTGTTGTATTTATTTACTACTAAAGCCTTGATAGGCTTAAAGAATGTATGCTAATTTAGCTTATGGTATTGTTGGTAACAAGTTGAGCTTTAACTTGTCGGTTAAATAGTAGATGTTAAGCCGTAGCTTCTAACGGAGGTGGCGCCCCCAACGTTTCGTATTCCCAATCAACAGAAAGGAAGGAGAATGCGTAAAACTTTTCTGAAAACCTACTCAACTTATCAGAGATAAGCCTGCGTACGCTGTAGCACAGGCCATCAAATAGCGCCTGGTAATGTGCCCTGACTGATCGATTTCAGCAGAGTTTATGATCAACGTTCTATGAGAGCTACCCTTTATAAAGTAATATTTGTAATCTATCTCATAATATGTATAAATATTCCTGTAATGACGCGCTTCAACTGGCTGATTACCTGACCTTTTTTTAAAAAATACAGTCTATATAGAGTATTTGAAGTTTTCTGGATGGCTGGCAGAATTGATGACATTTAAATGGCTTATCTGGACTGAAGGTCAGGTCCTTTTTGTCGATGGGTAGCTTTGATTTCTGGTCAATCAGTTCTCCATATTAATTAACCTCACCGTATGGAGTATTCTCAGTTGCTTGTACGTCAGATTAACCGCTATTTACCCCTGGAGCTTCAGCAGCGGCCCGAGATGGCCAAATTCCTGGAGTCTGTTCAGCATTCATACCTTGCCTATGAACGGGACCGTGAATTAACCGAACGAGCCTTTGCTATTAGTGAAAAAGACTATATTGAGCTACACACCCGATTAAAACGTGAGCTGGAAGTAAAGAAACTTTCCGTTCAAAAGCTGGAAGAAGCTGTTAACACGATCAGTGGATCGGAAATCCAGACAGACTCCAACGATTTATTGGCAATAGCCCGGTTGCTTCATCAGCAAATCAACAAACGAAAAAATGCCGAGAAGATATTCACCTCCCTGATCACCAATATGGAGAATGGGGTTCTGGTAGAGGACGAAAATCGGGCTGTTGTCTTTACCAACCAGGTTTTTTGCGATTTATTTGCCATACCTGCATCGCCCGAGTCGCTCCAGGGCGTCGACTGTACCAATGCAGCCGAAGCGTCTAAACACCTGTTCAAAGACCCCGATTGGTTTGTTCATCGTATTAATACCATTCTGGCTGAGAAAAAGCTGGTTCGGGGCGAAATTCTGGAACTGGCAAATGGTAGTATTTACCAACGAGATTATATCCCCATATTTCTTGAAGAAAATTACAAAGGCCATCTCTGGAGTTATACCAACATAACCGAACAGAAGAAGAGCCGTGATGCCCTTGAGCAGAGTGAGTTGAAAAGCCGCCTGATTATGAATGGGGCTTTAGACGCTATAATTACGATTGACATTGAAGGAGTTATTACATTCTGGAATCCCCAGGCCGAAAAAATATTTGGATGGACAAGCCAGGAGGTACTTGGCCAGAAATTAGCCGACCTCATTATTCCGGCTGTCCATCGGAGTGGTCATGAACGGGGTTTACAAGACTATGTAAAAACGAAGAGAGGTGTTGTGCTGGGCAAACAACTAGAGCTATCGGCCATAAATCGTAGCCAAAAAACATTTCCTATTGAGTTATACATCATTCCCTTAAAGCAGGGGGATGATGAATTCTTCTGTTCGTTTATCCGGGACATATCTGAACGTAAAAAGAATGAATCCGAGCTGGAAAAACTATCGCTCGTGGCCAGTGCCAATAAAAACGGGATCATCTTCGTCGGCCTGGACAATAAAATTTTCTGGTCGAACGATGGCTTTCAAAAGCTCACTCAATGTGGTGTTGATCAGGTTGTAGGTAAGTCCCTGCTTGAGTTGTGCCGGG
This sequence comes from Spirosoma aerolatum, assembly GCF_002056795.1. NCBI lineage: Bacteria > Pseudomonadati > Bacteroidota > Cytophagia > Cytophagales > Cytophagaceae > Spirosoma > Spirosoma aerolatum. The sequence goes on from NZ_CP020104.1 coordinate 522,466, forward strand.
GGCCTCATACGGATACCACGGATCAGGCTTTTATGGACAAAGCGTTTAAAAACGGAGAAAGCTTTAGCCATGAAGGGGTTTATTACAGGCAGGATAAAAGCTGGTTTTGGGCGCGCATAAGTGGTCAACCCATTACCGACAGAGAGCAGACAATTACGCATTATTTTTTAATGGTGGAAGACATTTCCCAGGAAAAAATTGTGCAGCGACAGCTCAAAGAATATGAAGAAAAGTTGCGGATGGCGTTAACAAACGTTGGCGATAATTATTGGGAGCATGATTTTCGCACCCAGAAAACCTACTTTTCCAATCCAACGAACAAGTTATTAGGCTTTCCAATCGACCAGTCAACCGATCTCGCCAGTTTATGGTGGCGTCAGGTTCATCCGACCGATCGGCATTTACTGGAAGGAAATGACCGACAGTATAGAGCAGGCGTATTGACCCGCCATTCGATTGAATACCGGGTCATTCATAAAGACGGATCAATTAATTGGGTACTGGATCGGGGCGTAGTCATAGAGCAGGATGACGCCGGAAAACCGTTAAAAATCATTGGTACGCACATTGATATTACTCATCAGAAAGAGTTGGAAATCGCGCTCAAACGCGCCAAGGAAGTTGCCGAAGAATCAACTCGCTCAAAAGAACTGTTTCTGGCCAACATGAGCCATGAAATCAGAACACCCATGAACGCCATTATGGGAATGAGCAATCAACTCAAAAAGACCCCGCTAACCGATCAGCAGCTATTTTATCTTAACACGATCCAATCGGCTTCTGATAACCTTCTGGTTATCATCGACGATATCCTCGATCTATCAAAAATCGAAGCCGGTAAACTGACCATCGAACAGATTGGCTTTGAGCCTCATCAGGTTATTAAGAAGGTGATGCAAATTATGAGTCACCGGGCCGAAGAAAAAGGATTGTTATTTACGAATTCATTTTTCGATGACCGAATTGCACCCGTTTTAATAGGCGACCCTTACCGGCTAACACAAATATTTCTTAACCTGATTTCGAACGCGATTAAGTTTACAGATAAAGGTGGGGTCGATATACGGTGTCAGGTTATTGATGGAGAGGATACACAGCAAACCATTCGGGCAACAGTACAGGATACCGGTGTTGGTATGGATGAAGAGTTTGTCCAAACGATTTTCCAAACCTTCAGCCAGGAGGACGCTTCAATCAGCCGCCGTTTTGGCGGGACGGGACTCGGTATGAGTATCTGCAAGAATCTGGTTGAACTAATGGGGGGGCAGATACGGGTAGAAAGCCAAAAAGAAGCAGGTACCTGTGTGACATTTACTATTCCTTTTCGGAAAGGCGAATCCTGGCATTTGCCGCAAAAACAGCAGGAACAAATCAATACCGATTTGCTTTCGGGAAGTCAGATTCTGGTGGTGGACGATAACGAAATGAACCGGCTAGTGGCAGCTACCATCCTCAAAAATTATGGGGCCGTGATAGGGGAGGCACGGCAAGGGCTCGAAGCGATTGAAAAACTCGAACAGCAGCCTTACGACCTTGTTTTGATGGATGTTCAGATGCCGGTTATGGATGGCCTGGAAGCCACCCGCGAGATTCGGGCAACCTTAGAGAACCAATTGCCAATTATTGCTTTGACAGCCCTGGCCATACCGGGCGACCGCGAAAAGTTTCTGAAGGCTGGTATGAACGATTATCTGGCCAAACCGTTCGATGAGTCAAGTCTGCTGACTGTCGTAACAAAATGGTTGGGGAAAGACGAGTACATCCCGACGCCCCATGCCAAAGCTCAAAAGCAGGATAGCTTATTTGACCTGGCAGAACTGCGATCCATTGCTCAGGGCGATGAAGAATTTGTTTTGGAAATGGTTACCATGTTTATTGATCTGGCACCTGCAGGGCTGGAAGAGATTAAAACAGCGTATCAGGCAAACGACTTCAAAAAAGTTGGCCAGGTTGCTCATCGGTTGCACCCTTCGGTGGCGACACTTGGCATTCATTCTATAACCGATGTGCTGAAAGACATGGATAAAAATGCGGAAACCTACCAGGCTTCTTTACAATTGGAAAACTTAATTACAAAACTGGACGAAGTGATTACGGAGGTTGTGAGTCAGTTAGTAACGCATGTGGGCTTACGTTCCTGAGTGATTCAAGCAACGAAAGTCTTTACTTCGGTACGTGTGTACACCTTATGGTAGAAAGAACGCAAAATAGATCAGAATATACCCGGACGGCCGACTAGCAAGCGGCTGATTGGGCGGTAGTCAGTAAATTCGATATAGGGGGCTATATAACCCGGCTTAATGGGTTCTTCTTTGACCAGATCGGTGCTTAGGTATTTCTTATTGCTGTCGCAGAGGATCGTGACAACCCGTGCTTCGGAGCCCATCTCGGCCTGTAAATTGATGGCTCCAATCAGATTGGCTCCCGACGAAATCCCGACGGCCACGCCCAACTGTAAGGCTAATTTTTGGGCTACCAGAATCGAGTCGCCGTCGCTGGCCTGAACTACTGGGTCAAGTTCGTTTAGCTTCAGGATGTCGGGAATAAATTCATCGAAAAAGCCCTGAATACGGTGTGAGCCGGTTTTGTGCCCGACCGATAACGTGGGCGATTCGGCTGGTTCGAGTGGGTGGACGCGAATATCGGGTTTGCGCGACTTCAGATACCGCCCTACACCCATGACCGTGCCACCCGTTCCGACGCCAGCCACAAAGGCATCGGGCGTAATATCGACTCCCTGAAGCTGGAGCCAGATTTCTTTACCCGTAGTGAGCCGGTGGGCTTCAGCATTGTATTGATTGGCAAACTGACGGGGCAAAAATACATGCGAGTCGGCAGCTGCCATTTCTTCCGATCGTCGGATAGCGCCCAGAAAACCACCCTCTTCTTTTGTAAACAGAATAATATCGGCACCCAGACTTCGGATAATATCGATGCGTTCCTGACTGATACCGGCAGGCATGATGATGGTAACCGGGTGCCCCAGCGCCCGCCCAACGGCCGAAAACGCAATGCCCGAACTACCGCTGGTGGCTTCAATAATCCGGTCGCCGGGTTGGATATGCCCCTGACGATACGCCTGATGCAATACGTGCAAGGCCATACGGTCTTTCATGCTACCGGTCAGGTTGTAATGCTCGCATTTCACGTAGAGGGAACGGGGCTGGCCTTGGTAGGTATAAAAAAGCTCCAGCATGGGCGTGTTACCCACCAGATGCCAGAGGTGCTCGAACTTTTCCTGAATGGCCGGCTTAATCGTCATTTCGGAGGAAGTAATCATAGTGCTGATGAAAACTGTCGCTACAAATACGCAATTTTTTGCGAAAGAAGAGATAGAAGTTCATAAAGCTGCCGATAAGACCCCGTTTTACAAGCAAGAGTTGTTAGTAAGACTGGTTCTTATCAGCAGCAAGTACTCGTTCCCGACTGTTTACACTACTGCCAAATACATTGATTTCTTTCAGAATGACCCGGCCCTTCAAGTCATCAACGAACAATGTGTTCTTGGGAATGTATGGTTGATCCTTATGACGGTAATCGACATAGATGAACGATACCGGAAGAATATAACTACCTATATACCGTAGATTGAGCGACGGTAATTTTTTTAATGCAGCTAAAACCATAGGTTCAAAGCCCAGATGAGCTCCTGTAGGGCTTTGATTCAGGATGGTTATATTCTGAACGCGGCCTTTATCGCCAACAGTAAATCCGGCAAAAATTCGCATGTATTTACCCACCCACTCGGCATCGCGCGGATACTTGAGCCGACGTTTCAGTATAGTAGTAAACACCGGATCATCGCTTAACTCCTGATCGGAAGTTTGTGCCAAACCTAGGTGACAAATAAATAGGAATGGTAATAGCCGCCAGATTTTCATGATGATTTCTGAATATAACCCGACGTAAAGGTATCAGATTTAGGGATTGTACAGCTACGAATACATGAATAGGCTGGCGCTAGGTATACGGTCGTGGGCTAAGCTGAAATTCTGTTTAACCGATTCGAATCACTCGGTGTCGGCACTTGTAGCAGAAATAAGTGCGGGTCGGAATGAAAAACAGTAGGTACTTGAGTACAAAAGGGCGGGGAGTTCGGTCCAGCGCCTGGGCATCCTGGCAGGTGGGGCACCGGCGTCGGAAGGTGAGCCATTTAATGTATAACCGAAATGGATTCGCTTTCCCGGCCGGTGAATTTGTGCCAGAAATATTAGATTGGATAGTCATGATAGAGGAAGTTTATATGGATAAATTTACCACTTATCAGGAAGGCTCTTTGTTAACTTTATTATCTGGCGAATTGTCTGTGAAATAGCTAATAGTAGCTTAATTAAGTGAAAAATCCGGTTTTTGCCAGCTTGAAAAACGTTGTGGGATTTACCTAAAAAAGCCGGATTAACGAAATCAGAAGGCTTCGTTAATCCGGCTTTTAAGATTGACTCACTACGTAGTGAGCCAGGTGGGTGTACTACCTTTTTAAGGCTTAGGCTCTCCGGCCGATGTACTGCCAGCCGCAGGAGCAAGGGAGTTGATCCAGGCTGCAATTTTCAGCGCGTCGGCTTTAGGCACCTGCGGCATGGGTGGCATTTCGGTCGCATAGTCGGGCCAGTTGTGAGGCTTCGGATTATAGATCAACTCCACAATCTGGTCGTTGGTGTATTTGCGTTTGGCAACATCGGCAAAAGCCGGACCTACCTGACGCTTATTGGCCTGATGGCAGGCAACACAGGTATGCCGCGTGAGCAACCCTTTTACTTCTTCGTAGGTAGGAGCTTTCGCCATCGTCACGGCCTGACCTTCTACCAACTTGGGTTTGCCGCCGGTAGTTGCTTTAGCGGGCGCCTTTTTGCCGGCTGCCGGAGTGGTAGTAGCGGGCGCAGGGGCTGGAGCTGTTGCGGGTGCTGCTGCCGAATTTTTCGTACTTACTTCGCTCATCGCCAGCTTTTCACCGTCTGGGATGTTGTTGAGTGTATAATACGCAATAGGGTGAACCAGTGAGTAAGACCCTTCGGCTCCACGAACGCCATCGAGGGTCAACTGGTGGATATAATACCGACGCAGATCGCCAACGATGAGTCGGGCTTTCAGACCATCGGCCGATACTTTTACCCCTTTGATAGGTAAAGCCTCTTTGTTGATGGTTGGACTACCATAAACCGGGTGATATTTGTACAGAAAGCTTTCGACCCGGTAAGAGGCCAGGTCTTCGGCTGTTTTCCGGTCGACGGGCTTCGTAAATTCGACTTCAAACCCATCGGGCATGGCTTTTACGGTACGCATCTCAAACGGGATAGCACCATTCCAGACCAGCCGTTGTAAACCTTCGTTGGCATCCCCAGCCGATCCCCAGCCCCGGTTGGTTTCGCCTACAAACAGGGAACCGTCTTTGGCAAAGGCCATTCGTAACACGCCCGACCGGAACCCGTTCCGAAACTCGATAGCACCGCCCTGGTATTCGCCATTGACCTTTTCCATGAATATCCGCGAGATTTTACTCATGCCCTGATCGCCCACCAGCAACTGACCCGAAAAGGGGCCGAATGTACCCTGCGGAATTTCCAGAATTTCGGAGTTTGAGATACCCAGAATACCATGAGGCAGCCAAACCGCAGGGGTCTGGATGTCGGCACTGGGGAATTTCTCTTTCATCTGATAGAGCAGATTCGGCGTTTCATTCACCACGTTTTCGGGTTTGATGGCCCGACCGTTTTCGTCCCGGCGTTTGCGTTCGTCGATCTTGGCATCGAATTGCTCAGTAGTTAGCTTAACGGGCGAATTAGCCATGCTCGACCAGCGTAAACCGGCAGGGTGGCCGACAAAGGCCCCTTTCTTCACATGCACAACACCTCCCGAGCCCATCCAGTCGCCCTGGTTATCGGCATAGAACAGCTCACCGTCAAAAATGCCCAGTCCGCAGGGAGAGCGCATGCCCGTGGCCCAGGGTTGCATGGTGCCATTTTCACTGATTTTCATGGTCCAGCCCCGCCAGGGAACGCGGCTTTCGCCCCGCCACCATTCTTCATCACCAAAGGCTACGTTTCCCGTTACGAAAAACTGGCCATCGGGCGCAATTTTAGGCCCGAAGCTATATTCATGGTAATGGCCTGATAGTGGCCAGGCGTAGACTGTTTCAAAAATGTCGGCTTTCCCGTCTTTGTTTGAGTCGATCATTTTGGTGAGTTCGCCCCGCTGTGCACAATAGAGTGCCCCATCCTTGTAGGTCAGTCCCAATATTTCGTGCAGACCTGAAGCGAACTTGCGGAAAAAAGGCTTTCGGCTGGTCGGATTTTCAATGATCCAGACATCACCCCGGCGGGTAGCTACCCCAATATTGCCATCGGGTAAGGTAGTCAGGCCACCCACTTCGAGCAGCGTGCCTTCGGGAGCACTAACTTTCAGAATTCTAAAAAAGTCCTCTTCCTTGGGCGATTCCTGCGCCACCGCCACCGAAAAGAGGCCTAGGGAAAAGAGGGTTGTCAGTATCTTTTTCATGACGATATATCGTTGAAGAATGAATAATGGAAGCGGATTTTAGCAACCAGCCCGCAATACTCATTGTCAATTATTCATTAAAATAAGATGGTGTAAGTCACTTTCCCTTTTACCGGCACAATCAACTCCTGCCGACCGTTGCTTTCGCGGATAGCCGGTTTAGCGCCCGCTACGTTGTCGATGCGAACATAAGCCTGATCGTCGACCAGATACATCCCATTTTCGAGGGCACTGATGCTGGCACCACTGATGATCCGGGCATATAAATCGCTGGCAGGGTTGGTGACGGTCACCTCACGCTGGATACCATGCCCATCGCTAAGTACCCGAATTTTATCATCGACCGAAGCACCGTAACTCTGATACCGGAATGTAGGTAGGTCGTTTTCGTCAAGGACATACCCTTTTGGGCGGAAACCGGAGCCTGTTGTATCGGCTACCCAGTTGGCCTGGGGCGACGATAACTTGCTCAGGAAAAGCACGGGAGCACCCAGTCGCTGCACCATACCTCTTGGGCGCGACGAGCCATCACCCCGATCGTGCCACATGGGCGTCGCGTCCAGAAACCCACCCCGCCAGACCTGTACCAATGCTCCTTTGTCCAGATCATAGGTGTAATGCACCTGCTCTGGGCTCCCTACAGAAATCGCGTGGGTAACCCGAAGTGTGCGGCCCTGCGTATTCTTTTCGCCCGGCATATCCATAAAGCTACGCAGGATGGTATTGGTTGGCGCTTCAACGATGATCGGGTCAACTTCTTCGCCAGTGCTGCCAGCGCCTTCGCTGATCACAAATTCCCGTACTCCCGGACCGGCAACGGTTAACCCCAGAGCCGGTTGAGCCCAGTCGACAAATTTCGAATAGAGCAACTCAAACGGCAGGTCGCCCTTAGGGAGTGTCGCTTTGCCGCTGGCATTCCATTCGCCAGGAGCTACAACAACCTGATTGTTGATTTTCATTTGACCACCACCACCCGGTACGCCCAGATTGAACCGGTATTCGCCCGGTTCTGAAACGCGGAGCGTACCCCGATACCGAATCAGAAACTCGTTCGGAATCCGACTCACCGCAGCCGACAAAACTTTGGTAGCCCCTTCCGATTCAGGGGCTGTTTTGTCGTATTCGGGCTCTTTCTGAAACTTCCCTTTATAGACCGAATACGTCAGGTTCAACAGCTCTGGCCGGGGCTTGTCGTACATCACATAGCGGATGTTGCGGATGGCTACGGCACCATGATCGCCCTGGATACGGATAGGGCCCATGGCACTTTCCGTATCGAAGGCCGAACCGCGCGTTGGGCCGGTCAGCTCAACATCATCCTGAATCACCACGCCGTTTAATTCAATCCGAATGACACGGGCATTTTCAGTTTTTTGTCCGTTGGCGTTGAACCGGGGTGCCTGAAACGAGATTTTCAGATGTTGCCACAAACCGGGGGCACGACTGACATTCTGACGAGCGGCATGGCCTTCGTAGCCTTTCTGACCTTCTGGCCGTTTTTCATCCCATCGTTCATAAACGCCCCCATTATCGTGTACGTTTGGCGCCCGCACATCCCAGCTATCGCGAAGCTGGATCTCGTATCGGCCTTGCAGATACACGCCCGAATTGGATTTGGAGGCCATCATATACTCTAGCTCCAGATCAATATCACCGTGTTGCAGGGTCGTAAACAGATCATATTTGTACGGATTTTTAGGATCGGCTGTTGGGTGAGCCAGTGGAATGTTTGCCAGAATACCCGTGCCTTTTGTGGTGACAAGGCTGTTTTCTTTGGCTAAATCGGCCCGAACACCACCAACAATACGCCAGTTGGGAGTTGGTGATACAAATGCGCTTAAGTCGTTGAGGGGTAGCGAAATACCTGGTGACGGAGCCGGTTGGCCCAGCGAAAGTCCAGCTCCAAGGGCCCATAAAATGCCCACTAGCCCGCTAAAACGAGCTGAAAGGGATAGGTTTACCATAGATTTATCATAAGATTTGAAGGGCGAAAGTTACATTTTTTCCGGCTAAAAGACTGCGAATGATTAGTTCGACTTATCTTTGACCGTTTTACAACGAATCCATTAACTCGAAACATTTTCCATGAAAAACGTACCGTTATCGTTTGTGGCCTGCCTCGGAATCGCCAGCCTTTTCGTTGCCAGTCGGGCTATGGCTCAAACGGAGCCTGCCAAGCAAAATCCTCAATCAACCGAGATTTGGGAGCCTGTTCCCCCCGTCGTAACTCCAGGGACCAGTGCGCCTAATGCTTCGGGAACAACCGCTCCATCCGATGCAATTGTGTTGTTCGATGGAAAAAATACGGACGAGTGGGTGGCCATTAAAGGGTATGCACCCGCCAACTGGGAAAAGACCAACGAAGGGCCCCTGAAATGGCCAGTAACAGATGGCGCGATGTACTCGACCAGAGGTTTTTCGGCTCGCTCGAAAAAAGAGTTTACAGACTTTCAACTGCATATTGAGTTTAAGTCACCCGAAAAAGTAGAAGGGACTAGTCAGGGACGGGGTAACAGTGGTATTTTCCTGCAAGGTCGTTATGAGCTACAGGTACTGGATAACTACAACAACCCAACCTACGTAAATGGTATGGTCGGTTCGATCTATAAGCAGGCGATTCCGCTGGTGAATCCTAGCCGCAAACCCGGTGAGTGGCAAACCTATGATATTATCTATCAGGCTCCTAAATTCAACAAGGCGGGTATGATGACCGAATTTGCCTACGTAACGGTGCTGCTCAACGGCGTTCTGGTGCAGAACCATACCGCTATTCGGGGAACAACTGAATACATTGGGTATCCGAAAGTTCAGGCACATGGCGCGGGCCCAATTCTGCTGCAAGACCACAACAACCCTGTTGGTTTCCGTAATATCTGGATTCGGGAATTGTAAAGGTTGACCGTTTACGAAGTCCAACCAAGCCCTCGACCTATGGCCGGGGGCTTTTTCGTATCATTGTTTGCTCAAAATCATGCCTTACGTGCTATGCGATTGATATACGTACTTTCTCTTATTGTCTCTTTAGGGCTGACAGCCTGTTCAACCACAACGGTTTACATTGTTCGCCATGCCGAAAAGGTATCTGAAGCCGATACGACGAATTTAACACCTGCTGGTTATGCTCGCGCGGCTGCCTTAGCGGATCAACTGGGTAATGCTTCCATCGATTCGATCTTTACAACGCCCTATCGACGGACGCGCCAGACGGCTCAGCCCTTGGCCACGCGGCTGGGACTTCCACTAATCGATTATCCGGCAAAGCCGACCGAGGCTATTGTGAACCGGGTCACTCTGATTCGGGGAAAGCAACTACTGGTTGTTGGGCACAGCAATACCATTCTGGAAATTGCAAAAGGGTTAGGGGCTCAACCGACAATGACCCGGATCGAATCAGGGGATTTTGATAACCTATTCAGAGTCGATGTGAAGCGAGGGGTATTTGGTAAATCGATATCGTTCTCCCAGACGATCTACGGCCAGCCTACGCCCCCATAAGTGACTCATCCAGGTAATATACCGTCTTATACGCTGTTTTGCACAAATCATACAAATGCAGTATTGTCGAGCCTACTATAGCTCAATACTTTTGTTTCGTCTTCCTAGTCTTTTCATGAAATACCTATTCTTAACCCTACTTTCACTTTCAGTACTGAGTAACCTGTCTGATACTTATGGGCAGGGCATCCGGGCGGCTGCCGATCAGATGCCGCAAGTACGTAAAACCGCTTCGGCCAGCACACCCACCAATTATAAAGGGCGGCAGATTATTGTAGGCAGTGGAGGAGGGGTTACTGGGGCGTCTTCGGCCTATTACCTGCTGGAAAATGGAAAGCTTTATGGCCGTCGGACGCGCGACACTACGTTTACCTTCATCGGCCAACAGACGGCGGCCAATACCAAACGGGTATTTACCATAGCCGAAGTCAACTGCAAAATCAAGGCAACGAAGTTCGACCAGCCGGGTAATCTATACAAGTTTGTGCAGTGGCGAAAAGGTAAGGTCAGTCACAAAGTAACCTGGGGTGCTGTCGATAAAAAGGTTCCGGAGAATTACCCGAAGTTCTACGACTCGTTCATGGCCATGATTCCGGCTTCGCTGCGCCTGAAATAAAGTTGGGCCTGCGCATTTGGTGTCCGGTGGGATTATCCTGGAAATAGGGATGCGGTCATTTGCCGAACACCGAAGCCTTCATATTGTAAACCTCAAATCCTAATGAAACCACATCTACTCGCTCTGGCACTCTTTACCACAGGGGTATCCATGGCGCAACAGCCTACTACCGGATTTAGCCGCAAATTGAAAACCTCGGCACCCACGGCGGGGCTGGCCCAGCGACTAAATGCAACCGTTGTGCCGCTGCCTAATAATCGTTCGGCTGGTCAGATGCTGTTGGCCAAAGGGGTTTCTCCATCGACGCTTGAACCCATTCGCCTACGAGTAGTTCGGGATACCACGACCAACCTGCCTGTTTTTATTGAGCGCAAAAAGGCGAATGTTTTCGGGGCAAATACTACCCAGAAAAGTGGAGCCCGACTGTCGGCGGCAGCGGCTGTGTCGGTCACGTTTCAGTTTATGGGAGAGGTTCGTGATCTGTTGAAGCTCGATAAACCCGAAGAGAACTTTACCATTTCCCGCACTGAAACGGATGAGCTTGGCCAAACTCACGTTCGGCTGGCGCAGACGTTTCGAGGAATCCCGGTACTTGGAGCCGAACTGGTGGCCCACCTGACCGATGGCGAAGTAACGTCGATCAACGGTCGATATCAGCCAGCGCCCGAAGGGCTAGCTACAACGCCTACATTCGCCCTGGCTGAAGCGTCGAATCTGGCGCTTAAGGATGTTCGGAAAACATCGACTGTTCGGTCATTTGGGGATAATCTGCTGAACTTAAAGTCGTCGGAAGGGGAACTTTGCATTTTTACGATGCCTGATGGATCGGCGAAACTAGCCTACGCATTGACCGTTCGGCCCAATATGCTCGAACGCTGGGAATATGTGATTGATGCACAAACTGGCGATGTGCTGGATAAATACAACCATACCTGCTCATTTGTGGGGCCAATCAAAGCAGCGGGTAAAGACCTCAATGGCGTAACCCGATCATTTCAAACCTACCAGCAGTCGGGCAATTCGTATTACCTGATCGATGCATCACGGGCAATGTTTAAATCGGCGTCGTCGAAAATGCCGGATAGCCCCGTTGGGGCACTCTGGACGATTGATGCCCGAAATACGTCTGGTAGTAGTCAGAAATTTTACCAGATTACCTCCACCAGCAACGCCGACTGGAGCCCTACGGCTGTTTCGGCTCATTATAACGGAGGAGTTGCCTACGAATATTACCTGAATACGTTCAAACGGAACGCCCTTAGTGGTACGGGCGAGACGATGGTTTCCATCGTCAATATGCCTGATGACGATGGAAAAGCGATGGATAACGCCTATTGGAATGGGAAATTCATGGCATATGGTAACGGGAAACTGCTGAAACCACTGGCTGGTGGACTGGATGTGGCTGGACACGAAATGACACATGGCGTTATTCAGAATACTGCCAATTTGCAGTATAAGAGTCAGTCGGGGGCTATCAATGAGTCGATGGCCGATGTTTTCGGCGCCATGATCGACCGTGCCAACTGGACTATAGGCGAACAGATAGCCACCCCTGCCTTGTTGCCTTCAGGAGCCCTACGCGATCTGTCGAATCCGAATCAGGGTGGTAAAACGAGAGATCCCAATGGCTACCAGCCCGCTACCATGTCGCAGTATGAAAACACCAGCGAGGATAACGGTGGCGTTCATACCAATAGCGGTATTCCAAATTTTGCGTTCTATAAATTCGCCACGGCCATTGGGAAAGACAAAGCCGAACAGGTGTACTACCGGGCTTTGACAACCTACCTGGTACGTACATCTCAGTTTCTGGACTTACGCTTGGCAGTTATTAAAGCCGCTGGCGATTTGTACGGGGCCAATGGTGCTGAAGTAACGGCGGCCAAAAATGCCTTCGACGCAGTGGGTATTACTGATGGAACCCAGTCAAACCCTGGCAAACAACCTGATATCCCTGCGGCATCGGGCCAGGATCTGGTTTTACTGGCTGATGCCGGCACTTCGAAAGTTTATTCGACCACCGTTGGGGTTTCGCCCGCCAAATTTGACCTCAAATCGACATTAGGGTTGCTCCATCGCCCCAGCGTTACCGATGATGGAAAATATGCTTACTATGTTACGACCGATAAGCGCATTCGGGCCGTTAACCTGACAGGTACACCTAATGAAACGATCATTTCCAACGAGACAATCTGGGATAACGTAGCCATTTCGCGCGATGGCAAGAAACTGGCAGCTCTGACCTCTGATCTTGATGGATCAATTTGGGTGTATAGCTACGACAAACAGCAATGGTTACAGTTTCAACTCTATAATCCGACTTCGGCACAGGGCGTTCAAACGGGCGATGTTCAGTATGCCGATTCGTTTGAGTGGGATTTTACGGGAGAAAACATTGTGTATGATGCCTATAATGCCTTGAAAAGCAGTACCGGGGCCAATATTGATTATTGGGACGTAGGCTTTATCAATGTCTGGAACAACAGTACAGGCAATTTCGCCAAGGGACAAATCGAAAAGCTCTTTACGAACCTTGATGCAGGCGAAAGCATTGGTAACCCTTCATTCTCCAAAAATTCGCCTGATGTGCTGGCCTTCGATTACCTCAACGAGAACGACGATACCTATCAGGTGGTAGGGGTCGACCTAAGTACCGGCAAGGCAAACATTATTTACGACAACAAAGATCTGGGCTTCCCGAGCTATTCACGGCTGGATAATATGCTCGTGTTTTCAGGGGCCAACGACGATGTGTTGGGCATTAATCTGGCAACCAATAAAATTGCGGCTTCGGGCAATGCTTCCGTTTTATACACTGGAGCGAAATGGCCTGTCTGGTACACGACGGCTGCCCGTGCCCAGAAAACAGCTCAGACGATTACATTCGATGCGATTTCGGATCGGTATGTCAATCAGGGTGATCTGGTGCTGAAAGCGACCTGTTCCTCGAATCTGACTGTCGGCTTTCTAGTGAAAAGTGGCCCGGCAACGCTCAGTGGCTCAACGCTGAAATTCAATGGGGTAGGTAAGGTGACGGTACAGGCTTTCCAGAACGGGAATGATCAATATGCGGCTGCTTCTACCGTTGAGCGAACGTTCAACATACTGGCGGTTACCGGGACTGAACCGGCTTGGGCCGATGCCTTGTCGGTTTATCCGAACCCGGTCAATACAACGCTCACCGTAGAGCTTCCCGGTACCGAAACCATTGAACGTTTATCAATCCGTACCCTAACGGGCGCTACTGTTCTGCAACCGCTTGTACGGGACCGGCAGCGTAACGCTACACTGGACATTAGCCAGTTGCCCAAGGGATTCTATGTGCTGGAGGTGCAAACCGTGAATGGGAAAGCAAACCGAAAATTAATAAAAGAATAAGGAATGACGATTGGTTCTTGCTGACATCTTAGTACGTGTATCCAATAAAATTGTATATTTGACCATGTACCTGGAAGAACGCGTCGAACAATTAGAAACCCTTGCTGTTGATCACGGACGGCAAATCGAAACCATTGCCAAAGGTGTAGCCGATTTAACAGTAACCGTTAATCACCGATTTGATCGGGTAGATGAGCGATTTGATCGGGTGGAGAAAGATATTTCAGAGTTAAAATCTGATGTGTCTGAGCTAAAAAGTGGTCAGGCAAGATTGGAGCAAACGCAACAGTTAATTCTGACGATTTTGCAGGAACGACTGAAATAGGCGACTTTTCGTTGATTTTATAAAATTGGGCTAATAAGGTGCGTGGCTTTCGTACCTTACTAGCCCAATTTCTTATACGGTTTTATTGGTTCACTAATTGTCAACGTGTTGGAAAGCCACTGTATTTGTTTGGTTGTTAATCGCAAACGAAATATGCTTTCCAGAAAGTTGAGCTTCCTGAATGGTTGTTCTTAAAACTTGTTCACTAACAGGCTGACTATCCAGAGTTAGGTTCCTGTATTTTTTAAGATCATTCCAAAACTCATTAACTGCGGATACATTGTCATCTTCTTCCAACTGAAATTTTATAGGCAGATTATACCGTACATTAACCACTTTACCCTTTTGGCGGGCAGGTATCCAGTTAGGCATTTGCTCAACCACCCGAATCGCTTCTTCATCGGCACCGTGGCCGATCCCTCTTAGTATTTTTACGTCGGTGATTTCGCCTTTAGTTGTCACAACAAAATTGACAAATACTTTACCTTGTACCTTGGCTTTTATAGCCGCTTCCGGGTATTTTAGGTTTTCGCTCAGGTATTCACCCAGCTTGGCCATGCCCCCTGGAAATTCGGGATGCTGCTCTACAACCGTAAATACCTCACCGTCTACTTTCACGGGTTTTCGTGCCGACGAAACGGGCATATCTTGTTCCGATTGTGTGCACATAAGCAGACAGGCTGCTAACGGCAGAACCAATGCATAACCGAATAACGCCCGGCGTTTCGATGCAGGTTTTTGTAACATAATAATGCGTTGTTTAAGGGTTGATTTAGAGACAAAAGGGGTAATAAGTGCCGAAGGTGATACGTTGAGCGCGTAGGCAACTAACTGGTGTGGATAGTTGGGTTGGGGCGTTTTCAGAACAGCGCGGTCGGCCAGAAATTCGTGGACTTCCTGTAAGGCACGTTTGTAGTAAATGAGCACAGGGTTGAACCAGAAAACTACTTGTATCAATTCCAGAGCGAGTATATCGACCGTATGACGCTGACGGATGTGAGCTTCCTCGTGGCGGAGCAACGCATCAGGCTTAATAAGCGCATCTGTTCGATTCAGAACCAGATAAGGCCCGAACGAGAATGATGGTGATGAATCTTCAGGAAGCCGAATCAATGTATAAGCTGCCCGGCGTTCAATCGTCCCCAAACGCATGAGCCGGAAAACGGCCCATACATTGAGTGCTAACCGCGTAAGCATAATAAGTATCCCCAGGGCATAGACGATACTGACCCAATCGGCTAGCGTTAAGGAGGAATGGCTTTTAGTCGATTGACCAACCTCGAACGTCGGTAAGGTTATCGTACCCGTCGGAAGGGAGGCAAGCGGGTTGCCGGGAAGCTCGACAAAGGGTAAAGCCAGCGATAGCCCAACAGACAGAAGTAGATAGGCCCGGTTTAATCCAAAAAAGGTGTTTCGCCGAAGTAATACTGCGTAACAGCTGTAGAACAGGATAAGAAACAGGCTAGCCGTCAGGAGATAAGCAAAGGCATTCATTTCTTTTTCGTAGTTATGATAATGACACCATTTTTACCCCGTTCGCCGTAAGCTGCAATGGATGCTGCATCTTTCAATACAGTGATGCTTTCAATGTCATGTGGATTCAACTGCTGAACCGTTTTAAAGCGTAGTGTAGCGTTCGACTTTGATTCCTTTTGCACGTCAACGCCATCGATAATGTATAAGGGCTCGCTGGTTCGAAATCCATTGCCTGAAATACGAACAGTTGGATTGTCATTCATAAATGTAAAGCTTGAGTCAGGTGAACGAAGTACAGGAGTAACCACATCAGTGTGGAGCGCAACCCGATTGGGTGACGAATCAGATTCTGATTTTAATACCTGCCCTGTCCGTTTATCTTCGACCTTTTCTAGCTGGAACTGAATGGGCAGGTTGTATTGTACCGCTACAGCCTCTCCATTTTGCCTGCCGGGATTCCATTTGGGCATTTGGCTCACAACCCGGACCGCTTCTTCATCGCAACCGCCACCAATTCCTTTCAACACACGCAAGTTTTGAACATCACCCTCCTGCGTAACAACAAACTGTACGAATACTCGGCCTTGTATCCGGTTTTGCTGCGCTTCTTTGGGGTAGCGTAGATTACGGGCGAGATACAGACCTAGTGCCTGCATACCACCCGGAAATTCAGGCACCTGCTCGACAACGGTAAAAATTTCACCCTTACTTGTAGAGGAGCTTTGGGCTTTGTTCGTTGTATATGTTTGGCTAGTAGGCTTGGAGACCGGTTCGTAGGCAACGACAACCACTTCATTCAACTTATTGCTTTGTATCCGCAGGTTGGCATTGATTGATGAACGACCGTTTACCTCTAGCTCGGTTGTCTCAAAACCAACAAAACTGAAGACCAACGAAGCGGTTTTTGGTATTTTGGTCAGTCGATACCTGCCATTTATGTCTGTTGTTGTTCCCACATTGGTATTTTTAAGAATAACACTCACTCCCGGCAATGGCTTTCCATCCGCAGTGTTTGTCACTCGTCCTGAAACGGTGATCGTCTCGTCGGTTACCTGACTGACCATATCCGTTATCTGCTCGCGGGCTGTAGTCATAGCCAGCAACCCTAACGCTAGTGGGAGAATTAATATGTATTTGCCCAGCGCCCAGCGCGTAGTGGCTTTCTGATGGAGCATCAGAATCCGTTGCTTAAGCAATGATGGATTGAAAAAGCCGTTTACCAGCGCATCGGGTTGTTGACCGAAAGTGTACTGAACCAGAAAATGGGCGTAATCGCTTGGTTGCGAAATGGCCTTATCGGCCAGGAATTCATGCACCTGCCGGAGCATGCGGTCAATTAACCACAAGGCCGGACAGGCCCAGAAGACCGCTTTTAACAATGCCATGCCCAATACATCAAGGCTGTGGTACTGGCGGATATGAACGAGTTCGTGACGGATAATTACTGAGTTGTTTTTGTCGTCTGGATTTAAAACCAGATACCGGAAAAAGGAGAAGGTTGGGACTGTGTTCGTTGGTTCTACGACTACATAGTCTTCGAACACATGCTGATTCGACTGGCGGATAAAGGCCATTAATCGAGCGACGTGGACAATCAGCCGCAGAATGAGTAGCAAAGCAAAAATACCATAGGCTACAAAACCGATTTCGGCCCAGTCAGGCCCTGTTTCCTCAGGCATTGCTATCGCAGACACAGGAAGTACAATCACGCCCATAGGTACTGGCAGTGTCTCCACTGCTCTTATGGGCAAACTGGCAAGTGGCAGTACCAGCGAGATTAGGGCTGAAACCAGTAGATACGCCCGGTTCAGGCTGAAAAACGTATGCCGACGGAGCAGGAGCCAATAGCAGCCTACGAACAGGAGGCCATATAGGTTGGCTTTAAGGAAATAGTCGAGCGTATTCATTGGTCTTTCTGCTGGTTTAGGAGTTTGATGATTTCGTCGGCTTCGTTCAGGCTGATATTTTTGTCTTTTACGAAAAACGACACCAGTTTTTTAAGTGAGTTATCGAAGTAGTTTGCCATCAGTTGCTCGGTCTGAAAACGGCGATATTCTTCTTCTGTAATCAACGGATAGTACTCATGCGTTTTCCCATAGGCCGTATAGCCAACCAGTTCCTTTTTTTCCAGGATGCGGATAATGGTCGAAACGGTATTATAGGCAGGTTTAGGCTCCGGTAGTTCGGCCAGTACATCTTTGACAAAGCCCTTTTTGAGTTGCCAAAGCACACGCATGATTTCTTCTTCAGCCTTGGTGAGTTCGCGAATCGGCATAAGGTTCACAGCTATTTCTTTACTGAACGAAAGTATGACTAATGAATTAGTTTTACAACTAAATGATTAGTTATTTTTTGTAAAAAAATAGGAATCTATCTTAACTTTCTCTAATCAAGCTACGATGGGTGTATTTGTCATCCCGAGGAACGAGGGATCTTCGGATGGAGATTATTCAATCAGCTCATCCGAAGATCCCTCGTTCCTCGGGATGACAAAAAAGCGATTAGGACAAAAGTTAAAACAGGTTCTTCGTCTATTTCGGCAAAACTGGCCCTGAAGCAGTCCAGTTGACGGGTACGTTGGACAAATACCAGCTTTTGCCCTTATCGTTGTTACCCTGAAAGAATAGGTAGGTTTTACCGCCTGGATTGGTAAAAATATGTGGGTGCCCCGATTCGCTGGCATTCCAGGAACCCGGCTGGCCGTTTTTCAGGAAAGGCTCATTCTGGACCCGTTCCCAATGCAATCCGTCCTGACTTTTGGCAATGCCGACCTGCTGCGGCCAATTGTTATAGGCACCTGCATAAAACATATAGAGTACACCATTCCGCTCAATGACTGATGGGGCTTCAATGCACGCACCTTCCCAGGGCAATTCAGGTTTTAAAATCGGCCCATTGATCGCCTGCTGGCGCCAGTCGCTCCGGTTGAAATTCGTGTTGGCCGGAGCAACCGCTACGCCTAACTGCTGAATTTTAAAGGCTGGATCGCGTGTCGCGAAATAGAGAAAATACTGGTTTTTAAATTGAATCACGTCCGCGTCGATGGCTCGCCCGCACGACCAGTCACTGATGGCCGGGCGGAAAATAGGATTGGTCGGATTTCGGTCAAAATGAATCCCATCTTTCGAAACGGCATGGCAAATCGCATCGTTGCGGCCATTTCCGTAAGTCTGATAAAACAAATGCACGGCCCCATCGCGAATGAGCGCACCCGGAGCGCATAACCCTTTTTGCTCATAGTCCGTTGTGGGGACAATTTCGCCGATTTTCTGCCAGTTCATTAGGTTATGACTTTCCGCAATGCCGATGCCCCAATGCTCGGCTCCGGCTGAGTCTTTGTAGAGCGGTAGTGAATAATACAGCAGATAGCGATTCCTGAACCAGACTACATGTGGATCTTTCGAAAAACCTGGCTTTTGGTGAGTGCTATCGGCAAAGAGCATTTTCGGACCGGGCGTTTGCGCTATTGCTGGTGTAGATAGGCTAATCCACAGAAAGGATATGGTTGCGAACAGGAGAGTAACTAGTTGGTTCATAATGGGCTACTGAAAAAATAGCAATTGCTAAGAAGCATATCGGAAGGTACTAGGTGGTTTTCAATAGTTTCATGCCGAAGCCTGGAGCCGATGAGGGAACCAGTTGCCCACCAACCAGTTTGTAATCACCAAAGTCAATATCATCGCTGGTGCAGGGGACGCCTTCAATCGTGACGGTGTTGCCTAAAGCGCCTGTCAGATGAGCGGTATAGTAGGTTTTGAGTAATTCGCCGAACGCATGGGGTGAAGCCTGAATGCCCATCTTTTGCAATTCGGGCATGATTTTTCGCCAGGGTGTAAAACCATATCCCATGATATCGGTAATATGTACGTCGATTAGTTTCTGCGTTTCGAGTTCGCGAAGGAGCTTTTGGTCGGGGTCGTATTCGCCGTCGGCCAGTAGTGTTTTTATCTTATTTGCCGTTAACCAATCCCGCAGTTTCCGGTAATCGGCTACGTTTTCGGCAAAGGGTTCTTCGATCCAGAACAAGGGAATGTCGCCAATGCCTTTTACGTACGCAATCAGGCTGTCGGGCGTAAAGCCATCGTTGCCATCGACCAGAATGTCGCAGTTGGGGAAGGTCTTGGCGACGAGTTTGGTCACCTCAATGTCGCGCTGCAAACCAGCCGATTTCTCCATCCACATATTGCCCCGACCGATTTTGAGCTTAAACTGGCGGTAGCCCATGTCGTAATCGTGCTTACATTCTTCCAGAATCTTGTCGAATCCATTGGCCAGGGTTCCTACTTTCCCTTCTTTCGGCTCCAGCTCGTCGAAGTAAATCATGCCGCTATAGCACTTGGTCAGGATGGGTTTCTTCTGGCCCATGAGTTGGTAAACCGGCTTATTGAGAATAACACCCGCCAGATCGTGCAGCGGAACATCGAAGGCCAGTGCTTTAGCATCAGTAACGCCCTGGGCTAGTTGAAATAAGTCGGCAACTCGTTTGCCTTTTATGTAAGCAATCACCTCGTCATTCCGCCGACCGTTGGGCTGGCCCCAGCCTTTTGCTCCCTGATCGGTGGTGAGCGTGCAGACTGTCACTTTGGGGCCGTAGCCGTGTATATCGCGACGGGCGTTTTTCCCTACGAAACGTGGCCATTTCAGTTGAACCTCTGTATAATTGACATCCGCAATTTTGTGCTTCATCAGATCGTCGCCCCCCGCGTAATCGAAAAGCGACGTAGCGCCCTGGCTAGCGACTACAGGACTGAGTGCAAGTGCCGAAGCACTGGTCAACTGGTTTAGGAAGGTTCTACGTTTCATGATGGTGTAAGGTTTAGGGTCTTTCTGTCATGCTGACGAAGGAAGCATCTTCGGGGCAGGATAAAAGGTCATTTCCGAAGATGCTTCCTTCGTCAGCATGACAAAAACGGTAATTCACCGATAATCTGTGAGGTCGGATTCGTAACCCCAACCTCACAGATTATACTCACTTAAACAACGGCGCGTGGATTTGCCGAAGCGTTTCAACGGGAATTTTAATGACTTCCCGGTCGTAGGTGAGCAGGCCGTTAACTTCACCTTCCACATCGGTTGTCTGCGTATACACTGCTGCCGATAAAGCCTGCTTTTGGTAATACTCAATGATTTTGGCGTATTTCTTCCGATAAGCCTGCTCCACTACATCGGCCGATTGATAGGTCTGATAGCCCCAGTTACGCATGTTCGGATTCCAGAGATGCCCCTGAACTGGCCAGCCAATACCACCAAACTCACCAATTACAACAACCCGATTTGCTTTGGCAGCCGGTGCGTTGGGCTCTTCCTGATACGTATGAATGTCATAGAATTCACCGGCACCACGATCGTTCCAGCCACTGGCTGCGTTGACGGTCCGGCTTGGATCGATAGCTTTTACCCAATCGGCCAGTCGGTTGTTATCGTATTGGCCCCAGCCTTCGTTATGAACCACCCAGGTTACGATGCTTGGATGGTTGTACAAGCGGTTCATCATTCGGCGCAATTCCAGCTCAAACTGCTCTTTCCCTTTCGACCGGCGTATGGGTTCCGACTGATCGCCGGGCGATTCGTTTTGTCCTTCCAGAAAACCCGATGGCATATCCTGCCAGACCAGTATCCCCAACTTATCGCAGAGGTAATAATACCGTTCAGGCTCAACCTTGATGTGCTTGCGAAGCATGTTGAAACCCGACTTTTTGAGAAAATCGATTTCAAATGTCATCCCCTCGTCGGAAGGGGGAGTCAGCAAACCACCCGGCCACCAGCCCTGATCGAGCGGGCCATTCTGGAACACAAACTTATTGTTCAGCAATAAAACCGGTTGGTTGGCAATGGGGCCCGGTCCAACCGAAATTTTGCGCATGGCGAAATAGCCTGTTACCACATCCAGCGGATTCCCTGTAACGGTGGCATTGGCGTAAGCTGTTCGTAATGCTTCGTCCTGGCGTGGGCGTCGGTTGCGGGGCGTATCGCCAAAGGGGTCGGTAACGGTCACTAAGTCAACCCGGTAATCGTACAGGAATGGCTTGTCGGGCGACCAGAGTTTCGGATTTTTCAGCGATAAATAGGCAACTCGTCCAGCGCGTACCAGCGTTGAGGCCACTGTCTGATTACCGTCTAAAGCCGTTACCCGAACTGCTGTGGTAAAGTTATTAGCGGGTTTGTCGAGCAATACTTCCACCCGAACGCGGCTGGAATCCAGTTCGGGGGTGAGCCGTACTTCTTCGATATAGGTTTGTTTGGGAACTGGCTCCATCCAGACCGTTTGCCAGATACCCGATACGGGCGTGTACCAGATGCCGTTGGGGTTAAGTAATTGTTTCCCGCGTGGTTGCTCACCCGTTGAGGTGGGGTCAGTTACACCCAGCACCAGTTCGTTGGAGCCCTCTTTCAGGTAATCGGTTATGTCGAAGCTAAAGGCGTCGGAGCCGCCGGTATGCGAGCCGACCAACCCATCGTTGACCCACAGATTACATTCGTAATCGACCGCGCCAAAATGGAGAATTACCCGTTGCCCAGACCAATCCTGTGGTAAACTGATGGTGCGACGATACCACAATCGTTGGTCGGGTAAGAGCGATTTCGTGACTTTCGACAGGGTGGATTCAACGGCGAACGGAACCAGAATCTGACCACTGAATTGGGTTGGCTTCGGGGCTGTTTTTGGCGTAATGGCATACTCCCATAAGCCATTCAGGTTTTGCCACTGTTTCCGAACCAATTGCGGGCGCGGGTATTCGCGCCAGGCATTTTCGGGGGTTACCTGCTTTTCCCAGCGACTCATAATGGGGGCAGGCTGAAGCTGGCTGACGGCTGGTGTTTGAGCAAACGCAAATTGGGTAGTGAGGAAGGTGGAAAGTAGGCTGAGAGTGGTATTTCCGATAGTTAGCTCACGGATACGTTGGTTTTTCATGGTCGTTTATTTAGCCAGTTTGCCTTCGAGCATTTTAATAAAATAACCACCCACTACAGATCGGGCCTGAAAACCAACCTGTTTGGCGTTGACGGTTTCGTGCCAGTCGGAAAGGGGCACCCGCGAGGGGGTTTCGTTGGCATACCGCCAGACAGGTCTTATCAGCGCCTGAAAATCTTTGGATGAACTCGCCATCGTAGCGGTCCACATAATCCAGTCTGACTTGGTGTAGGTCTTGCGGCTGTCCAGTGGCAGGCCATACGGCTCCTGCTTGGTCAGGTAGTAGGCGATTTCTTTTTGGGCAATGTCTTTGGGGAAAATGTTGATACCTAAAAGCTTATCCCACACTAGATTATACTTTTGACTCCAGGTGTCGGCCGGATTTTCAAACGTAAGGTCGTAATGCGTTTTATCCGATGCGGTTTTGTCCAGAGCCAGGGGTTGCCATTTAGCGGCCATTTCTTTCGCCGTCTTGAGGTAGCTTTCAGCCGTGGCTTTGTCGCCCAGTTGCCCTGCCAGTTGGCCGTAAGCGGCAATACCCAGAATAGCTTTCAACGACAGGTTGGCATTTCGGGCGATATGACCGGCAAAATCGTCGGTACAAAGCTGATTGGCCGGATCGAATCCATCCTTTTTCAGGTATTCTACCCAGGTAGTCAGCGTTTTCCAGTGTTGCTTAGCGTAGTTGGCATTGCCTTCGGCTTTGGCAATAGCACCCGTCAGAATCAACATATTGCCACATTCCTCCACGGGCATATCTTCACCATAGGTTTGCCCATTTGCCAGGGGGTACGTCCCTACGTCGTGAGCGGCAAAAGGCTTGGTCCATCGGCCACTTTCCGAATACTGAAAAATGGGTTCCATCATGCCTTTCAACAGAAGCGGGTTATATAGCAGGAAGAGTGGAGCCGACGGATAGGTGATGTCGACCGTACCGATGGAGCCATTCGAGAAATTCTCTTTTGAGAAAAAGAATGTTTCTCCTTTGGGACCGGCTACAATCTTATGGGCAGCAATAGTCTGACGATAGGCCAGTACGCACAAGTCGGCGTATTCTTTGCCGCCTGCTTTCTGGGCATCGGCACGGAGTTTGGCGTCGAACGTGGTGCATTTCTGACGAAGTCGGTTGTAATCGCTCTCGGCTATCTGCAACAGATCGGCCATAGACGTTTTTCCATCCCGACGCCACCAGGCCCGTAAATTCTGCTTGAAATACTGCACCGAATACAGATCGTCGTAGCCCAGCAGGAGATGTTTGGTAGCTGGGCCGGTTATGTTGTTGAAGTCCAGCACGGCAGCGAGGGCTATATCGACAGCCGCCTTAGGTCCTGGTCGGGTACCCGTAGCTGGCAACTGGCCTTTTGCCAGAAAACCCTGTTTTAGCCCATTAGCCAAGCCCGATGCGGTTTGGTTTCCGGCCTGTTGGGGAGCAGCCAGATAGGCATACCCCCAATCAATACGGACATTGTCTCCTTTACGGCCTAATACGGGCTGGGCTTCTGTGCCAACCACCTGATAGGTGAGGCCACTGGTCTGGGCCGTTTTCGTAATCACCTCCTGGCCGATGGTGTTGGTCGCAATGGTGCCCGATTCACTAAAAAATACCTGTACCGAGTGGGGCTTCTTATCCGACGATTGTACATCGAAGGAAACGTAGCTTACAGGGCGAGCCGCTACCTCCAGTTCGTCGAGTAATAGGGGCGACAGGAAGTTGACCGTTAGATTGACAGGCCCGGCTATAAAGGTGTAGCGGGTTTGCGTTGCCGATACCGTCACATCCGTTTGCGTTGCTGCGGAGACCGACGAGTTGGTGATGGGGTTAACAATACCGACGTCAATAAACGACCCTCCGCGTGGACTTACACAGTGAACGGCCAGCACGTTCTTGCCCGTTTTAAGTGCCTTCTGACCTGCTTCGGGGAACGGCAGATAGATGTATTCGTTGACGTAATCGGGTTTATCGAGAATTTTGGTGCCGTTGAGGTAGATCACTACGTCGTCGTCATGATTGAGTACCAGCAGAAGTTTTGATAGATCGGCTTTTCCATCATAGGTAAATTCCCGACGAACGTAGATACCCTCTTTCATGGTCTGGCTGTTGACCCATTTGGTATGCGCATCGGGGGTATCGCCAAAAGGACCTGTGCCCGACATCCATTTACTATCATCATAATCAGCCTTCTCCCAGCCTTTGTCGGGTTTTTCCAGCGTGTACTTAGCCGAATAAGGCTTCGACTCACCCGATGCCAGAATGGGTTCGTAGGTTGTCGGTACGGCACCTAAAAACTGATACGGCTTACCATCGACCCGAATAATGCCCTCCAGCGATTGAGGCTTACCCGTCCAGTGGCGGGTAGGGGAGTCGGTCAGTTTATCGGTCATACTCCACAAACTAAAATAAGGATCGTGCGTGATGAGTGGATAAGCGGGGGGGCGCAGGGTTTGGGCCTGTGTCCAACCCGTAAGAAAAAGTAAGAAAAGAAGAGTTGATGTGTACTGAATTGTGCTATTGCGCATTGGCAGTGGAGTTTTTCAGATTATTAAAACTATATCTTAAACCCGGCCTGTGGTTGCCTTTACTTATCGAGGGTAGGATAATCGCTGAATATGCTTTGGAAGAAAGAGAAATAGTTGCTGTCATTGTAATTGACAAACCTTCTGTAAACCCCCTTACATCCTAATCTATATGAAGCATGTATTCATTTGGCTGACCATGCTAATCTTACTTGGTCATACCGTGCAATCGGTTGCACAACAGATTTCAAAGGAAGAGCTAATCTTCCTGACGCCCGACTGGAAAGGTGAACGTTTTCCGGATGGGCGACCCAAAGTACCCGATGCCATTCTGAAGCGGATGAAACTGGTTACGCAGGAAGAAGCCTGGGCTGTTCTGAAAGGCGAAAAATACCGCTACCAGTATGCGGGTGGCTGGCAAACCATTAACCCCGACAGTGTTTTGGTAGGCCGGGCGGTAACCGCTACGTTTATGCCGGGTCGGCCTGATGTTCATCGGGTTACGGATGAAAAAGGCCATACCAAAGATGGTCGGGTGAAGTCACAGAATGCCTGGCCGATTGATTTGCTGGTCAAAGGTGATGTGTATGTGGTCGATCAGTTTGATATGCACGAAGATGGCCCAACCATTGGCGACAATCTGGGTAATTCGATCTACGCCAAAACGGGCAATGGTATCGTGTACGAAGGAGCGGTTCGCGACATCGCCGGACTGAAGGAAATTGGTGGCTTTACGTCGTATTTTCGTAGCTATCACCCCTCGCACCATAACCCGGAAGGCGATCTCAACACAACCTTAGTCGGCATCAATCGCCCCACCCGAATCGGAAAAGTGATGGTTATGCCCGGCGACATCGTCCTAGGACGCGATGGAGGAGTTTGCTTCATTCCTCCCCATCTGGCCGAAAAAGTGGTGAAAACCTCCGAGATCATTCGCCTGCGCGATATGTTCGGCCATCAGCGTCTGCGCGAGCAGAAATATACGCCCGGTCAAATCGACACACGCTGGTCGGATGAAATCGAAAAAGACTTCTCGCAGTGGCTGAATTCGCACATTAATGAGCTTCCTGTTCCAAAAGAGCAGATTCAGGATTATCTCAAAAATCGAACCTGGTAAAAATAGGTAAACCTAGCGTTCCTAAAACCTCATGAAAACCTCAAGACGTTCATTTCTAACCAAAAGTGCGTTAGCCAGTGTATTTAGTGGCAGCGCGCTGTCCAGCTTTGGCGAAGGGCTGGAAACCGCCATCGAGCGGACTCCGTTATCATCGGCCCCGTCCGATCTGAAAATTACTGACATCAAATGTGGTTACACGCGCGGTGGCCATAGTCTGTTTGTGAAAGTGCATACCAATCAGGGCATCTGGGGGTGTGGAGAAGCCGTCGATGCGTCGGTCGGAACCTACCACCTGGTCAAACTGATTGGCCAGCGGATTAAAGGTCGAAGTCCGCTGAATGTCAACCGTATTTTCGAAGATGTTCGGAAGTCGGGCTTTTTTGAGGGAGCGCAGGCCGGTATATATGTATCAGTTTTGTCGGCTGTCGAAACCGCGCTTTGGGATTTGACCGGGAAAGCGCTTGGCCTACCAGTGTACCAGTTACTCGGTGGGAAATTTCGGGATAAAATCCGGGTGTACTGCGATACAGGTGCCTACCGGGAGACGGATACAAGCCCGGAGTCGTTTGGTAAAAGTGCCAAGCGTGCGGTCGATATGGGCTTTACGGCCGTAAAATACGACATCGACGAGCGCAACGACCCCAATAAATATGATGCCTACAACTGGACCGCCAGCCCCGGCGAGTTAGAGCGGATGTACAACCAGATTGCGGGGGTTCGGGAAGCTGTTGGCCCTAAAATCGACATCTGCGTAGACATGCACGGGCGATACGACATGACGACCGGCCGACGGGTCGCCAAGATGATGGAGCCGCTTAAACTGCTCTTTCTGGAAGAACCCATTCCGGCCGAAAATCCCGAAGCGTATCGGCAAATCCGGGAGATTACCACAACGCCTATTTGCGCGGGCGAGAACCATTATCTGGCCCACGGCTTCCGGCGATTGCTTGAAATTGGTGCTGTCGACATCATTATGCCCGATTTGCAGAAAGCAGGTGGATTGGGTGAAGCACAACGAATTGCCAATCTGGCGAATCTCTATTACGTACCGTTTGCACCACACATGGTAGCGTCGTATCTGGGGGCTATGGCGTCAAGCCATGTATGTGCCTCGGTGCCCAACTTCCTGATTCTGGAATGGCAGATTTACTTCCACGAGGAGCCTATGTTCAAAGAGATCGTTACCTTCGACGGGCCGATGGTGGAGAAAGGGTTTATTCCATTATCCGAAAAACCCGGTATTGGCGTTGAAATCAACGAAGAGGGTATGCGGAAATACGCCCCCAAAGATGTTCCGTTCTTTGTGTAAGTTTGAGACTGGGACCTAAACGAACTATACGTTCGTCAACTATCAGTATGCAAGCCCTATTTTTCACCGCGAGGACGCTAAGGCGCAAGGGTTAAAATGGATTGATAGTCAATTCTTAGCGCCTTAGCGTCCTCGCGGTGATACTTAAATTGTATTGACTATATCAAATGAGTATGTTACAAACTATGCGTTGGTTCGGGCCGAACGATGCAGTTTCGCTGATGGCTATTCGGCAGGCAGGTTGCACGGGTGTTGTGACCGCCCTGCATCAGATTCCGGTAGGCGACCTGTGGACCATCGATGAAATCACCAAACGCAAGCAGTTGATTGAAGCCGATAACGAGCGGTATTCATCACTGCACTGGGCAGTCGTGGAAAGTCTGCCCGTTCATGAAGATATCAAGAAAGGACGGCCAACCCGCTCTGGGTATATTGAGACGTACCAGCAATCCATCCGAAATCTGGCCGCTTGTGGCATCCGAACGGTCTGTTACAACTTTATGCCGGTGTTGGACTGGTCGCGAACCAATCTTAAGTACGAAATGCCCGACGGTTCACTGGCCCTTCGGTTCGTCTGGGAAGATTTCGCCCTGTTTGACCTTTATATTCTGAAACGACCCGGTGCCGAAGCTGATTACGAACCGGAGATCATCGAATCGTCCCGACAGAAACTGGCGCAAATGAAGGCTGAACAGGTTGCCGAACTGACCAATACCGTTTTGCTTGGATTGCCGGGTTCCGAAGAGGCTTTTTCGCTGGATACCTTTCAGGGCTTACTCAATGAGTATAGTCAGATTGGCGATCAGGCATTACGGGAAAACCTGTATTACTTTATTCAGCAGGTGGCTCCGGTAGCGCAGGAGGTGGGTGTCAACCTGTGCATTCATCCCGACGATCCACCAAGGCCATTGCTGGGCTTACCCCGCGTAGTCAGTACGGAGGCTGATCTGGCACAACTCATGAATGCCTGCGATGTACTTGCGAACGGCATTACGTTTTGTACGGGCTCGTTGGGCATCCGACCCGACAACGATTTGCCGGGAATGATTCGGCGGTTTGGCAATCGTATCCATTTTATTCACCTGCGCACGACCAAGCGCGAAGCCGATCCACGTAACTTTCACGAAGCCGATCACTTAGCGGGCGATGTCGATATGTATGCGGTTATGAAAGAAATAGTTCTGGAACAGAAACGACGCACAAAGGCAGGCATCGGTGAAACGGCTATTCCCATGCGGCCCGATCATGGCCATCAGATGCTTGATGATTTACATAAAAAAACGTATCCCGGTTATTCTGCCATCGGGCGCTTACGCGGTCTGGCTGAGCTGCGGGGGCTTGAACTGGGTATCGAGCGCAGTTTAGAGTCGATAGAGTAATACCATTAATATAGCTGTTGGCACAATAGAACACAGATTTTTATGATGATTATGATTTTTATAGATCATAATCCTTTGATAAGCTTCTAATAATCAGGCAATTGTTAGTTGTAAATGATTTTGTAATCTTAACAAATCATAATCATCATAAAAATCTGCGTTCGATAAATTTATGTATAATCGTAATGACACAAACAGAAAATTTGACATATCCAGCCGTATTTTCACTTGAAGGTAAGCTAGCGCTAATCACCGGCGGAGGTAGTGGGATTGGTTTTGATATTGCCCGCTGCATGGTAGAATCGGGTGGCCGTGTCGTCATCACAGGCCGTCGGGAAGAGCCGCTAAACGAAGCTGTACAGGCTTTAGGCGAACGCGCCCATTATCAGGTTAACGACGTAACTGACCGCGAATCGCTGGAGGAACTGGTCGAAAAAATTGAGTTCGAGCTGGGGCCCATCGATATTCTGGTGAATAATGCGGGGATCAATATGAAAAAGCCCGCTCTGGAGGTCTCCGACGCTGATTTCGACCGGATCGTACATACCAACCTGAACTCGGTTTTTAGCCTGACGCGTACCTGTGCCCGACGGATGATGGCGCGCCAAAGCGGTTCGATCATCATGATTTCGTCGATGGCGGCCTATTATGGTATCGACCGGGTGGCTGCGTATGCGGCTTCCAAGTCGGGTGTGGAAGGCATGGTGAAAGTGCTGGCGTCGGAATTTTCGGGCAACGGGGTTCGGGTCAATTCGATTGCACCGGGCTTTATTGAAACGGCCATGAGCAAAACGGCCATGAGTGGTGATCCTGACCGTTTTGCCCGCGCCATGCGTCGAACCCCCATGGGCGCGTTCGGAAAACCATCCGATATTGGCTGGGCGGCTGTTTTTCTGGCTTCTGAAGCGGCCCGGTATGTTACGGGTGTGTCGCTGCCAGTCGATGGCGGTAATTCAATTGGATTTTAACATTTTTTGTCATTTCGACCAGGGGAGAAATCTCAAACTTGCCTATTAGTAAGCTTGAGATTTCTCCCCTGGTCGAAATGACAAAAAACGAAACAGTTCTCTGGTATTAACCAACTGTAAAGTTTTCGGGCCGACCGCCCAGTATTCACCGAACTGCACTTATTTTGGGGCAAAATGGCGTACTGGTTCCCATGAAACGGATTGTAGAATTGCTCCTGTTTATTGCCGCTTACCTGCTCATTACTCAGCCTAGTTGGGCGCAAACGAAAGCTAAAAAAGCCTTGTTTGTAATTGTGGACGGCATTCCGCCCGACGTCATCGAGAAACAGCCGACGCCCAATCTGAAAGCTATTGCCAAAGAGGGTGGCTACGCTCGGGCTTATGTAGGCGGACAAAAAAGCAGCTATTCGCAAACGCCAACCATTTCGGCGGTTGGGTATAACAGCCTGCTTACAGGCACCTGGGTCAATAAGCACAACGTGTGGGACAACAGCATCAAAGCGCCCAACTACGCCTACTGGACTATTTTTCGCTTTTTTGAACAGCAATATCCCGCCCGGAAAACAGCCGTTTTTTCAACCTGGCTCGATAACCGGACCAAACTGGTGGGCGAAGACCTGCCCCAAACCGGAAACCTACGGATCGACTATTCTTTCGATGGCCTGGAACATGATACGCTGCTTTTTCCGCACGATAAGCAATCAGACTATATCCACCGGATCGACGAAAAAGTAGTTGCCGAAGCGTGCCGATATATTCAGGACGAAAGCCCGGATCTGTCGTGGGTGTATCTGGAATATACCGACGATATGGGGCATAAATACGGCGACAGCGAACAGTTTTATAAAGCCGTTGGCCTAATGGACGATCAGATGGGCCGTTTATGGAAAGCCATTCAATATCGTCAGAAAACGTTTGGTGAAGATTGGCAGCTTTTCATCACGACCGATCATGGCCGTAGTGCCGATACAGGCAAAAACCATGGCGGGCAGTCGGATCGGGAGCGGGCTACCTGGATTGTGACGAACGCCAAAGACCTCAATAGCCAGTTTAAAACAGCCACGCCCGCCATTGTCGATATCATGCCAACCATGGCCCGTCATTTAGGCATAACCATTCCGAAAGAGCAGGCCTTTGAACTCGACGGTGTTCCACTGACAGGTAAAATCTCCATTACAGAGCCTAAAGCCCGAAAAGAATCCGGTAAGCTTTTACTGAACTGGAAAGCTGTCGATCAGGAAGGTAGCGTAAAAGTTTGGGTATCGACAACCAATCACTTTGAAGAAGGACAACGCGACCAATACAGTTTACTGGCCGAAGTTCCTGCCAGTGCCGAAGCCGCTACCCTCGATGTGCCCAAACTGCCTTCCGGCTTTGTGAAGGTTGTGCTGGAAGGCAGGCATAATTCGCTCAATCGCTGGATTGTTGAATAGGATTTAGCGTACCCGCGTCCAGGTTCGGGTTTTGCCTAATAGGCTGATTCCCATTACGTAGCCATGAAAATCGAGCGTGTTGGCGTCTTTCAGCGTCAGGTCGCAATTGTAGGTTTTGCCATCTTCCGGGTTATAAATTTCTCCGCCACTCCAGACATTGTTGCCTTTGTAAACCAAATCTTTCAGCAATACCATATTGATCAGAGGGCGATTCCGTAGCTTTTCGTCTGGATTCTCAGTGTCAACTTTCGGCTTGTTGGTAGATGGATCGTTCGGCTCAAGCATCCAGACCAGTTTGCCGTAATATTTATTCCCCTGTTTATAGATCTGGACCTGGTTCCTCTTCTTTGAGCTAAGCCATTTTCCCAGCACCGCATCAGGGTCGTCGGTGTTATGGGCGAAAGAAGGAGTTATCAGGGATACTATGAGCAGGAAAATGGCGAAACGAAATAGATTCATAAGACAGTTGAGGCAGTGATTTTGATGTATAACTAATTCGCAGACGACTTGTCAGCGTAGTAAACGAAAAATCATGCCGACCTGTATATGATCCTGCTTTGCTAGCTAAGGTTTAATGACTGGCCAGATTACTTTTGTCCTGCTAACGCAGCGAGTAACTTCCTAATCTACCCGTTCGCCCCCAAGCTCAGCTACATACGCTTCCAGTGCCTGAAAGTCTTTGGTACGTTTCATGAAATGAATCGATGCTGATTGGGCAATTTGCAATGATTGCTGGAAATGTTGGGGTAGGTAGGGTTTGGTTAAAAGCTGAACGGGTATCGGAAAATGCCGAAGTAATTCGACCGGAGCGCGTATGGCGCTGATTTGGCCTTCGTTGACGCGGGAGTTAGGCGGGAAAAGAATGTTGATCTGGCGCAGCAGAACCGGCTCTTTAGGAAATGTATCCAGTGGCTGGGTGATCAGAAACTTTTCCGCCCCTTCAAAAGAAGGAGACAGGGCAGAAGCATCGATAGCCAGCCCGTTTAGCGCCTGTCTCCAGACTTTATACTGACTAAACGCAGGAATGGCATAGGCCCTGTTGTCGATCAATTGTATTGCCACCAGATCGTCCGACAGTACGGTATGGCCTGCTTTCCCAAATGCCGTTGCCGTAGTTGATTTTCCGGCACCCGGTATGCCCATAAAAACGATGGCCTGGTTGTTCACCTCTACGGCGCTGGCATGCAGCAGAAATAAGCCACGTTGGTACAGAATGACTCCAAACACCTCGCTGAGGAGGAATAGACGCAGCGTTCCTTCGTCGGCACCAAGATTCTGGTACACAATCTGGTTGCCGTCGCTGATCCGAAACTTGCCGATTCCGTCCCAGTTGATAATGATGGCATCGGCTGTCCGGCCGAATTTTGCCCGTACCCCCCGTCGCTGGACACGGGTGAGCTGCCCTGCTTTTTCAGGAACAGCCCCTTCCGTAATCGTAATATCGGCCGATTCATTCGACGGCTGTAAAACACCTTCAAAATTGATGGCCGTTTGAATGGTTAATCCAAAAGCAAAGTAATTCATGATGGAATACGTTTGGAGCAAAATGGTCAATGCATTTCTTTGATTGATAGCCAGTATAGCGCTACAAAGAGCAGGCTGAAAAATACACCAAACGAAACACTCAGGGCTTCAAACCCGGCCAGTGCCACGGGTAAAACAAATCCGCAGATAACCCCGGCCACGTAAATCCAGAAGCCAATACGACGTAGCCGGAACATGAAAATGGCCCCAATCAAGGTAATCAGTGAGTAAATAAAAGAGGCAATTGCCAGTAGGCGAACCAGCTCCTGATCGTTGGGAAGGGGTACATTCCCCGACGAGCGATCCTCATAATACTGCTTGGGCGATTGTTCGCCAGACTTGTTTTCTCGCTCGATCTGCGTTGTTTCGGATACGGCTTCGGTTTGCGAAAACGATATGACAGCATCCGCTATTCCCCAGGCACAACTCAGAAAGGTAAGAATACAAAGAAGGGTTAAAAATTGAGAGCGCATAGTAACGCGGACAGGATGTCCGCCTGTTTAATACTAACGGATTTATCTCCGCCTTTAAGAACCTGTTAAAAGGAAGTAGCGTATGTAACTTCCCAAAACCTTATTTTCGTGGCAGAGTTTCCTACATACCAACGAAAACCAAAGCAAATGACTCTGCAAGAACTGACCGAGCAAATTCGGACCAAAGTTACACATACCGATAATATCAACGCTACCGTTAAGCTCGTAACTGACCAGGGTGTTGTGTATATCGATGCCACACAATCACCGGCTGTCGTGTCGAACGAAGACAAACCCGCCGATTGCGATTTGCAGGTAACAATCGATAACCTGGTGAAAATGAGCTCCGGCGACCTGAACCCGATGATGGCCGTTATGATGGGGAAACTCAAAATCAAAGGCGATATGGGCATCGCCATGAAAATGGGCCAGATTATGGGGTGATTAAATTATTGAGTTGTTGAATGATTGAATTGTTGAATGGATAAGTAAGCATATTCCATTTAATTCTTATTCAATCATTCAACAATTCAATCATTCAGTCATGCCTAAGCCCTCTCGTCGTCAATTTCTGGAAAATAGTACCCTGGCTGCGGCCAGTTTTCTGCTGGTTCCGCGTCATGTGCTGGGTGGAAAATCGGCTAATGGCTCACGAATTATTGCTCCATCCGATAAACTGGCTATTGCCGCCGTTGGGTGTGGGGGTAAAGCCGATGTAAACATCCGATTGGCGTATAATAATGGTTCTGATAACATCGTCGCCCTGTGTGATGTCGATGATCGTCAGGCGAAAAAATACCGGGCTCAGTTTCCGAATGCCCCGTATTTTCAGGATTATCGCGAAATGTTCGATAAGGCTGGCAAAAGCTTCGATGCCGTCATTGTCAGTACGCCCGATCACATGCACGCGCCTATTGCGATGGCCGCTATGCAGCTAGGCAAACATGTATACGTCGAAAAACCATTAACCCACGATATTTACGAGGCCCGGATGCTGACACAGGCTGCCGAACGCTATAAAGTAGTCACCCAAATGGGCAATCAGGGGAGTTCGGGCGATGCTACGCGGATTATCGAAACGGCCATTCAGAAAAAGATGATTGGCCATGTACACACGGTTTACTGCTGGACTGATCGCCCGGTTTGGCCGCAGGGGGTACGGTCGCCCAAAGACAAAGGTGAGTCGCAGCCTGTACCGCCCGAAGTTAATTGGCCGCTTTGGCTCGGAACCGCTCCCTACCGCAATTATCACGAAGCCTACATGCCGACCCGATGGCGGGGCTACTGGGATTTTGGCACCGGCGCTTTGGGCGATATGGGTTGCCACTTCATGGATGTACCTTTCCGTGCCCTAAAACTCAAATACCCAACTTCCGTAGAATGCAGCGTCGGTTCGGTCTATGCCGATTTCTTTAAAGAAGCCTTCTTTGACGATAGTTGCCCCCCCTCGTCGGCCATTCACCTGACCTTTCCGTCAGACGATAAAAAAGTAAAAGAGATCAAATTCTCCTGGTTCGATGGGGGAATTCGGCCCCAACTGCCCGAAGGGGTAGCGTATGAGGAGGTATTCCGGGATAATAATGGCGGTATTCTGTTTATTGGTACCAAAGGAATGCTGACGGGTGGCCTGTTCGGCAACGATCCGAAACTGCTTCCGGCCGATAAGTTTGCCAATACGGCTTTGCCTGCTCCCGAAAAACCGCTGGTCGAAGGCAAAACGGAAGGGCATCAGCAGCAATGGGTGAAAGCCTGCAAACAAGGGTATGGCGCCTATACATCGTCGTCGTTTGATCAGTCGGGGCCGCTTACCGAAACGGTTCTGATGGGGAATTTAGCCACGCGCTCCTACATGGCTCGCGAAGGGGGCAAGTTTACGGGGCGTAAACGGCTTCTCTGGGATGGCGATACCATGAAGATTACCAACTTCGACTATGCCAACCAGTTTGTCAGGCGGCAATACAATGGCGGCTACTCGTTGTGAAAGAGCGAAAGAGTGAACCTGTTTAAACGTTAAAAATTCCTTCCTAATAGGTGTGTTTTTGTCATCCCTCCTGCGTCGGGATGACAAAAAAATTATTACAGCATAAATTTAAACATATTCAATGCCTACATTAGTGGTACCTCAAATCACTGATGCGACATTTTAGTCAACAGGTATTTCTTATTTTAAGCTGTTGCTTACTGACTTTTCGCCTGGCAGCACAACCGCTCAGTAAGCAGCCCGTCATTCGTTTGCCTGCTCAGGGTGATAAAGTGTCGTTAAGCGGGAAACTAGCTTATCTTCGCGACTCGCTGGCTAATCTGACCATTTCGGAGGTGAGCAGCCTATCTTCCAATGCTGCATTCCAGCCTATAGCCACCCCAGTTCCTAATTTTGGCTATGTAACGGGTATAAAAGCGGCCCGGCCTGTCTGGTTACGATTTCGGATGGAAAACGGTTCGATAACGTCACAAGCCTGGCTCGTCGAAATTGATTTCTGGTCGTTCGATTCCCTCCAGCTTTTTATTGTCGATAGCCATAATCGAGTGTTGTCGGCGTCGCCGGTAATCGGCTGGAAGACGCCTGCTACCCAGCGGCTGCGGTATCACCGTCACTACTGGTTTCCGTTTACTGTACCCGCTCATGAGCGCGTAACGGCCTATTTTCGCATGTATAAACAGCGGGGTACACAACTTGTACCCATTAGCCTGGTTCGAGAGTCGGCCTATGAATCGCTGGTTCAGAAAGGCTACTTATTTTGGGGAGGTGTGCTGTTTGCGCTGACGTTTGTGGCAGTTATGAGCCTTATTTTTTTTCTGACCACGCTCGACCAAATTTATTCGAAATACATTTTCTGCCTGCTTGGTCTGGTCGGCTTTTTTGTCATCAACGACGGCTTTCTGAATCAGTTTGGCTTCGAGCTTCAGTTCTGGTTGCCCCGGCAGAATATCTATTTCCTCTTCCCTCTGATTCTGTTCTATTCGCAGCTAACCTTCGTCCGTACCTTTCTATCGGTCAAAAATACGCCTTCCCGGCACTGGCATACCATCGGAACGGTGGTGCTCTGGTGTGGCCTTTTCTGCTTGCTTGGTCTGACTATTGAACTGATTACCCCCTTTTCGCCCACTGTCGAATTGATTATGGTGCGAATCTTCTCGATTTTTTACTGGTTTCCCATGCCCGTGATTGGGGCCTATATTGTGGTGGGAATTGTTCGGCGGTATCACGTTGGCGAAGCCTGGTTGTATCTGATTGCCGTTTCGCCATTCTACGCCCTTAATCTTGGGCAGGTCTTCGCCAATTTTGGTTTGATTCCTACGGTTGAGCCGGTCGCCAATTTTACGTATTATGCCGTAGCGGCTTTGTTTGAGGTACTGGTGTTGACCATTGGTTTGGCCTATCGCTACAAAATGGAGCGCGACCGGACCGAGCGGCTTATTAAAGAAAGCACCGATCAGCAGCAACGGGCCTACGAAGCCGAAGTGCAGACATTGGCGCTGAAAAATAGCCTTCTGGTCGAAAAAGAGCGGATTGCCCGCGATTTGCACGATAACGTAGGGGCGCACTTAGCCTTCATTGTGACCAATCTGACACACATTAGCGATCAGGCCGAAAAACAATCGACGAAAGAAGGAAAGCAATGGGCGTCGCGCTTACGAACGATTGTTATGCACACCCGCGAAGCTGTCAAGCTACTTCGCGAAACCATTTGGGCCATTCATCAGGAAAGCTTTACCGTCGAAGAGTTTGACGAGCGATTGAACCAGTATATCAATCGCTACTTCCACGAGCCGGATGGTCTGCACGTAGATGTCCAGGTGACGGGTTCGCAATCGCAGCGGCTTTCATCGACTCAGGTACTGAACCTGTTCCGAATTGTACAGGAAGCCCTGAACAACGTTGTTAAGCATGCTCAGGCTACGGTAGCCAACGTGCAGTTGCAGGTGAGTTCGGGCGGACGGATTAATCTCAGAATTCATGATAATGGCTGCGGCTTCAACTGGAACAATACTGTTGTATCGAGTCATCACTACGGCCTTCAGAACATGCAAACCCGCGCGCAGGAACTGGGCGGCACCTTTCGGGTTTTTGCCGAAGAAGGCACTACTGTAGAGGTAGATGTGTAAGTAATTGACACATCGTTCAGATTGGCTTGTTATGAACCGTCTTCTTTATCAGCCGATAAATGGCAACCAGGTGTGCGAAAAAAACGGTAGGAACAATGAAACCTGGCAGCCAGACGTAGGGGGATTTCAGAATGCCCACATTGGGTTGGTCGAAACCGAATTGTTGAAAAGGTAAGGGGGCCGACAAAATGGCATGAATCACAATATTCAGCACTAAGCCCAACGCCAGCATGTTCCAGGCTAAGAGCCATCGGTTTGACAACTGGTGGCGTTGAAACGTAAAATAAGCCACAACAGGGGCCGTCAGCCCTGACAGAATATCGAAATTACCACCTTCAAACGTCATTAATTGGGGCACCTGATGGTACAGATAAAGTCCGTACAAACTTAGCTCGACAGGAACCCGTACAACATGGAGAACGGTCAGTGCCGACAACGGTAGTTTTTCGATCCAGAGCCGCCCATGGGGTGTAATGAATAGGCTTATTATAAAAAGTAATGGTGGACCAATAACCAGTACTAAACCTGGCGGTCTGGCATCGAGGTGGAGAAAAGTCTGATTGTAGGCTAGTAGAGCTAAACTGGTTAGCCAGATCAATACGCCAGGTATTAGTCGATTCGAAGCGCGCTTGGAAACCTGTCGAACCATGCTGTAGAGAAAATAACCAGTTAAGAGCGTTGTTGCTCCAAAAAAAGCGTCGAGCCAGAGCGGTGTCGTTTCGTATAGATGAGAAAGATTGGGTTGCATGATAGCGGCCTGTTACCGCAAGTCTTATTACTTGCAATGGCAAAGGAAGGTCAGTCGTCAGACAGAAATGCAATGGACAGAGCGCTCTGACGATGAATGGTATCCAAACGAACGATGAATGGTCAGGCGATTGGACTAGCCTCAAACCATTTTTTGAAATCAGGACGCCGATACCGACTAACCATCACCTCTTCGTGCGGTTGCTGCTTGTGCAGGGCCGGAACAAGCAGTACGGCCAGCTTACGATTGGTATCGTCCTGAACCGTCCGAACGGCGTTTTGAGCCACCAGAAACTGGCGATTAAGCTGAAAAAAGGATCGATTGTCGAGCTGAGGTGTTAATTGGGCAAAGGAAGAATAGGACGTAGGCACCTGCTGTCCATCAGTTTTGACCAGTAAGATCAGCCCACCCGTTGAATAGAAATAAGCAATCTGATCGACAGGGAGCCGGAGTTTACCCGTATGCATGGCTACTGTAACCAGTTGGGGCACTGATAAAGGCGTAGCGATTGAGTTGGAGCCCGCAGAACTTTCGGAAATGGACCGGTTTTTTGTTTCACGCTCGGTCAAAAAAGCCCGTAAAATATAAAGCCCTACGTAACCACCATTCAGCAGAGACGCCAGCGTAATACAAACCGTTATTCCTTTCAACACCGTTGGCAGGGCTGGCCAGTGGTGTGTATACAGCCGTTGAGCAAGCGGAAAGACAACGGCAAAGGTTAGTAACGTAGCTACTCCGCCCAGAACGAACTGAGCTGCCAAACGCCGGGTGGGTTGCTGACCAAACGGTAGTCGAGAATCAAGCCAGTCAAAAACAACCAGGTTCACCTCCCAGCAGGAAGCCATTACCGTAGCTACCGTCAGAAAATAAGGCCAGGGAAACTGATAGCCCGGTTGCCCCGGAAATAGCTGACCAAACACCACATGCGAAGCGACCAGCGCAGCGATGGGCACCAGCGCCAGGCGGAGGTAAAGATGTTGTCGGCGTGTAAGCGGGGCCATACCGAATCAGCGTTTGCATTGCCTGTGTAGAGCAAATGTAGCAAAAGCCAGCGCTGGATTATACAGGTATCAGCGTAGTTGGCTCCTTCATACCAGCAACGAGCATTTGCAAGGTTGTTTTTTCGTAAACGGCCAGGTTGGCGTCTCGAACACGTAGCATGATAGGTCTGATCTTGCAGGTGTCTTCGCTGTCACAGTCGTCGCAGCGGGTGTAAAAATGAAGGGACACACAAGGCGTTGGTGCTATGGGGCCGTCGATAATACGGACGAGTTGGGCCAGTGTGATCCGATCCGGCTCCACCCGCAGCATGTAGCCACCCCCTTTCCCTTTCTGACTTTGCAGCAACCCATGATTGCGTAGCTCCAGTAAAATGCCTTCCAGAAATTTCTGAGGAATGTGTTCCTGCTCGGCAATGCGAGCAATCAGCACGGGGCCGTTCCCATACGCCTGGGTCAACGCTTTCATGGCTTTGATCGCGTATTTTGCTCTTTTAGAGATCATATAGTATTTTATTTAGTGTGTGATTTCGATAGAGTTTTAGGGTAATATATTTATCCGATAAATTTTGTATAGTAATTTGGAAAATAAAAAATCTCCCACTTACCTTTACGTCGTCAATGACCACAAACTCAGTTCGTAATGGACTTCTGCCTGCTTCGATGTTGTTGTGAAATAGACCATTATCCTTGTTAATCTGAGGATAGTAGCCGTGTAGTTTCATCGGTTCCAGTTCTGGTAATTCCTTGATTAACTAGTCCCATATCCGTTCGATTCCTTGATCAACAGACAAAGTTAAGTGTTTATCTAAATCTATATTAAATACATAGATTAAATATTTTTTAATCTACACTTCATCAACAAACAACAACGTTCAACGACAATTCGCTTCCGGTATGCTATCAGCTTCAACAACAGGAAACCGCCAACTGGTCTACCAGATTATCGGGTTTGACCGACTGAATTTCGTAGATGACGTAGCCAATGCCGTCCCGCAGGATGACCAGTGTCGAATTACGGGCCTGTCGTTTGTGGGCAATGGTGTTCGGGTGGATGGCCGTCTGACGGTCTGGGTACAGGACGATAATCGGCTGGCCCGGATTCATCGGCAGTTATCCGCCATTCAGGGGCTGGTTAGTGTTCGGCAGAGTGATTGACGAAGAA
The DNA here is from genome assembly GCF_002056795.1 of Spirosoma aerolatum. Taxonomy (NCBI): domain Bacteria; kingdom Pseudomonadati; phylum Bacteroidota; class Cytophagia; order Cytophagales; family Cytophagaceae; genus Spirosoma; species Spirosoma aerolatum. Next base: position 562,899 of record NZ_CP020104.1, read on the forward strand.
TACAGAAAACAACTAAAAACATAAACAACCAGCTTATATGTCCCACGAGTGGGGTTCAGATCAATGAGACGAAGGTTCGTCTGGTGGCAGGCCTTGTCCTGCTTATAGCCATCGTGTATTGGCTAACGAATTGGCTGGCTTTGCCACTTTTACTGTTTATCGATTTCGGTCTTCGAAGTACCGATTTGGGAAAATACAGTCCTTTGGGAACAATTGCCGACAGCCTGGTAAATACTTTTCATTTGCCTTATAAAGGCACCGATCAGGCTCCCAAGCAATTCGCGGCCCGCATTGGCTTCGGCTTTGCCATTCTGATAACAGGACTACGATTAGCAGGCATTTCAACCCTAATTCCAGTTAGTGTACTGGCCGTTTTTGCGGCTCTTGAGTCGATTGTCGGCTTTTGCGCTGGCTGCTACGTGTATACGTATTACATCCGGTTATTTGCTAAGGTAAATGACTAAGCAATCTAGAGTTTGGCCTTTGGTATGACCCCATCGGGGTCATACCAAAGGCTCATAATTGTCAAGTTTATAACCGATCAAACCACTTAGGCTGGCGGCAACCGGTATAGGTGGGATGAATAAAAAGGCCGAAACGGCGGCAACCGTTTCGGCAGGTCACAACAAGCTAGTTTTTGATCCATCAGGCGCTTGCGACGCCGGGTGGACTACCCTGTTTCTCACGTAACCATTACAAAGTAATGCAAAAACTCTATGCAGTATGGGTAATTTTTTTACTCACTTCGCTGGATCTGATTGCTCAATCAACCGACAGATCCGCTAATTCCTCACTAGCTACACTTTCCGGCACGGTCCGGGCCGATAACGGTGAAGTACTTCCCGGTGTCAATATTGTTCTGAAAGGTCAGTCGAAAGGGACCGTTACCGATGCAAACGGGCAGTTTAGCTTGTCGGCTAAACCAGGTGATCAGCTTATTCTGTCGGCCATTGGCTATAAAACCATCGAAGTGCGCGTCAATGGAACGGCACCATTAAAAGTGCAGTTATCAACTGATTCACGGCAACTTAGCGAGGTTATCGTAGTCGGGTACGGCACATCGGAACGGAAAAATCTGATTGGTTCCATTGCCAAAATCGATCCGGCCGATACCAAATCCATTCCTGTGGGTAGTGTGGATGCCCAGTTGCAGGGAAAAGTACCGGGCGTTCAGATTTCGAGTGCTACGGGCGTACCGGGTGAACGGGTCAACATTCGCGTGCGTGGGGCTACATCGATCAATGCCAGTAACGACCCGCTCTACGTGGTCGATGGGGTATTTATTAACAGCAACAGCCTTCAGACGATTGGTACCGGAGGAAAAGCTACCTCGCCCATTGCTGATATTAATCCGTCTGATATTGAGAGTATTGAGGTATTGAAAGATGCTGAAGCTACGGCATTATACGGCTCTCGTGGGGCCAACGGTGTGGTACTGATCACCACCAAGCGCGGTGCTTTCGGGCAGCGGTCGACGCTGAAAATCGATGCATCGGCAGGTGCCGCGAAAGCTGCCAAACTCTGGGAATTAACCACTGGCCCCGAACATGCCACCCTGGTGAATGAATGGTGGGTAAATACGGGTAAAGATACACCGTCGCTGAACCGAACGTTTGCCAACCGCCCATTCCGACCCGTTTCAGAAGGGGGACGTGGTTTACCCGAAGATCAGAAAACCTACGACCGACTGGGCGAACTGTTTCGAACGGCTCAACTCCGCAATTACGACATCTCCCTGTCTGGTGGTACCCAATCCACCAAATACTACATCGCAGGTGGCTACAACACGCAGGAAGCCATTATTCGGCCCATCAACTTTAACCGGGCCAGTTTTAAGGTTAATCTGGATCAGCAGGTAAACGACAAAATACAGGTGGGTGTCAGCAATACGTTCACCCGGACATACCGCAATCAGGGGCGGGCAGGCGATGGCCCTGCGGGTGGATTGTTACAGGCAGCGTTGCATACGCCTACGTACCTGTCGCCGACCAACGATCAGGGTGTGCTGGTAGGACGGGCTGGCTTCGACAACCTGACCTTGCTGATCAACAACTACAATGTTCATACGACCAGCCTGCGGTATATCGGTAACCTGTATGCGGATGCCCAATTGCTACCCGGTCTGAAATTGCGGACCAGCTTCGGCATCGATTACAACAACTACAACGAGTCGGAATACTGGAATTCCAAGCTGATTTCGGGTAGCCCAAACGGCTATGCCACCTCGAGTATTAGCCAGTATACCACCTGGCTGAATGAGCAAACACTGACCTACCGGAAAAAGATAGGTTCCAGTCACTCCTTTGGGGTGCTGATCGGAAATACGTTACAGAGCGATAACCTGACCCGTACCTATGCCGAAGGACGCGGCTTCCCGAACGATAATTTTACGCAGATTTCATCGGCGGCCACCACAGCTAGTTCGCAAAACTGGAGCAAGAGTACCCTGGCGTCGTTTTTCGCCAAAGCCGATTACAACTTCGCCGGTCGATACCTGATCGATGCCAGCCTTCGTGCTGATGGATCGTCGCGTTTCGGATCGTCCCGTAAATGGGGCTATTTCCCATCGGTAGGAGTGGCCTGGCGCGTGAAACAGGAATCGTTCCTACAGGACGTTACGGCTATCAGCGATTTAAAACTGCGGGCTAGCTGGGGCGTAACGGGGAACCAGAATGGCATCGGCAATTTTGCCGCACAAGGCCTCTGGACGGGTGGCACGGGCTATCAGGGAAGCCCAGGTATTGCCCCTCAGCAACTGGGTAACCCCGATCTGCAATGGGAGCGAACCCGGCAAATTAGTGCCGGGCTGGATGTATCGCTTTTTACCGACCGAATTGGGCTGGAGCTGAACGTATACGATAAATACACCACCAACGGCCTGTTTCAAATCGCACTGGCCGGAACAACGGGCTTTAGCAGCTATTGGAGCAACGCGGCCGAAATCAGTAACAAAGGTTTTGAACTGGGTATCAACACGGTTAACCTCCGCCAAAGTGGCCTGACCTGGACAACCAGCTTTAACGTGGCGCAGAACGTGAACCGGATCGAAAAGCTGGCGACGCCACTCAAATACGGTAGCCGCGACCTGATTCTCCAACAGCAGGGTTTTCCACTGTATTCGTTCTGGGTGTACAAACAATTGTATGTTGATCCGCAAACGGGCAACGTGGTGTACGACGACGTAAACAAAGACGGTAAAATCACCGTCGACGACCGGCAACTGGTAGGTAGTATCTGGCCGAAATTCTTTGGTGGCCTTACCAACAGCTTTTCGTACAAGGGCTTCGATGTGAACCTGTTCTTCTCGTATCAGTACGGCAATAAGATTTATAACCACAATCGATTCTTCGGGGAAGGCGGTGGAGCGCGTGACGACGCTCGGATCATTTTTAAATCAAATCTGGCCCGCTGGCAGAAACCGGGCGACGTGACCGACGTGCCTCGTCCCGATGGCATCAATGTCAACAACTACCGGGATGGTGGAAGTCGCTGGCTGGAAGATGGTTCATTCCTACGACTAAAATCGCTGACAGTAGGCTATACGGTCCCGAAGGCAATCACGAGCCGATTAGGTATTCAAAACGTTCGTGTGTACGCCGTTGGCACCAACCTGTGGCTGCTTACCAACTACACCGGCCTCGATCCCGAATCCAGTTCCAGCAGCGACCAGAACGCACAAGGCATCGACCTCGGTACACCTCCGCAACCTGTTGGTATTCAGGGGGGCATTAGTTTGACTTTATAAAATTTGCCCCACCCATCCTAAGAAAGGGGCGCTTTCCAAAGGAAACTCATGGTCTTATGGAAAAACAGCTACCCTTGATGAGTCACCCCTCTCCTGAAATCAGGAGAGGGGCTGGGGGTGAGGTGGTACAACCAATCATACATAAACCAATGAAATCAATCAACTCTCTCTTTTTTCTGCTTCTGCTGGTCACGGTCAGTAGTTGTAAAGATTTTTTAGATGTAAAACCGCTGGAGTCGATCTCCGATACGGAAACGATTACCGATCAGAATTCGGCACTGACCGCGCTGCGGGGTGTATATAGTGCTCTGGCCAGTGGCGACTATTACGGTACAAGTTTTCAGTCGATTGGCTATCTGTCGGGCGATAATATTCAATGGACAGGCTCACAGTCGCAGGTACAGGAGTTTATCAACAAGAAGGTGAACGCCGATAACTCGACCATTTCGAGTGTCTGGATTGCGATTTACCGGACCATCAACCGGGCTAATAATATTATTGCCAAAGTCCCAACCGTAACAGACCCGGCCCTGACTACTGCCTTGAAAAACCAGTATCTGGGCGAAGCCTATGCCATACGGGCACTCGCTTACTTCGACCTGGCCCGTACGTTTGGTGGCGTTCCGATCATTACCGACCCGACCATCAAACCAACCGACAATTCGGGTATCAAGCGGAGCACGCAGGCCGAAACCTACGCGCAGGTGCTGAAAGACCTCGAAACCGCCGAGCCGCTGTTACCCACCACGGTTGATCGCTACCGAATTACGCAGAAAACCATTTTTGCGCTGAAATCCCGCTTCTATCTATATCAGAAAGATTACGCCAAAGCCGAAGATTACGCCAGCCGACTCATCAGCGATGCGACCAACTACAAGCTGCTGAAACCGTATGGGGCTTTCTTCCAGAATGATGCGCGGGGAACGGCAGAGTCGGTGTTCGAGATTTTCTACAACGGCACCACCGAAGTGAACAGTCACCGAGGGCAATGGCAGCCGCAAACCAACGGCGGTACCCGGCAATGGGCACCTAACGATGCGTTGGTTGCCTTGCTGAACGATCCGGCTGTTGGGGGCAATCGCTCGGTCTTGGTCGCGAAAGACAATCAGAATCGCTGGTATGGCAACCTCTACTACCGCAACCCCGGCTCCGACCCATCCTACATATTCCGCATTGCCGAAGCCTATCTGATTCGGGCGGAGGCTCGGGCGCAACAGGATAAGCTGGCCGATGCGCTGACCGACCTGAACGCCATTCGTGACCGGGCGGGACTAACGGCTCTGACCGCTACGACGACCTCGACAAAAGAGGCCGTGCTGCTGGCGATTGAAAACGAGCGACGAGTCGAGCTTGCGCTGGAACCTCATCGTTGGTTCGACATTGTTCGCACGGGTCGGGCCGGAGCGGTTTTCAACTTAACCGATGCCAATCGGTTCGTACTACCGATTCCGGTTCAGCAGCTACAAACCGACAAAGCACTTACTCAAAATCCGGGCTACTGATTCTTTCTAAACTCCTTAACTATGCCTTATTCTGATACTACGTTTGCTAGTCCGCAAACCTACCAACAGGCCGAGTTACCAACCGACAGTGGCTGGACATCGGCCGAAAAAGGCCTCTTCCGGTTCATATTCCTCTATTTCCTAATCCAGATTCTGCCACTCGATCCGCAGTTTTTCCGAAATCTGGTTTCGTTCGATGGCGGGTACACGCGCTACCTGTTCAATCTGTCGCATTATGCCCCCCGCTTTGTGGGTACTGAAGATAGTTTTGCTAACTGGGGTATCGTTGCCCTTGTGGCTCTGATTGGTGCGGTTGTCTGGTCGCAACGCGATGATCGAAAAGCGAATTACGATGCCTTGTTTTATTGGCTGCGGGTCGTATTGCGGTATCGACTGGCACTGGGTGTGATTGCGTATGGATTTATCAAACTCTTCCCGTTGCAGGCACCCTTCCCGTCGATCAGTAATCTGAACACGGCCTATGGCGATCATACAGCCTGGAAACTTTTCTCATTGTCGCTGGGGATTGTGCCCTCCTATGAGTCGTTTCTGGGTCTGGTCGAATTGGTGGGTGGCTTGCTGTTGCTGCATCGGAAAACGTCGACTATCGGTACGCTGATTCTGCTGCCGTTTTTAGGCAACGTGTTCTTCTCCAACCTGGCTTATGAAGGGGGTGAGTACGTATATAGTGGCCTGCTGATTTCCTTCGGACTGGTTCTGTTTGCCTTCGATGCAGTTCGGTTGTTTCGGCTGGTTTCGCTCGAAGTGGCGGCCGTGCCCAATCGGTTTCATCCGATATGGCGTGAGCAATGGCAACAATACGGTCGGCTGTCGTTGAAAGGGGCATTTATCGGGCTAACTGTATTGCTCTATGGTTTCACAACGTACACGACCTATCGGCAGGGTTCTGTCCGTTTTCCGAAAACGCCCGGATTAACCGGAGCAGCCGGTATTTACAATGTCAGTGAGTTTAAGCTGGCTGGTAAAACGCTGCCGTATTCGAAAACAGACCCCATTCGCTGGCAGGATTTGGTTTTTGAAACCTGGAACACCATTAGTATTAAATCGAACCGACCCGTTGACCTGGTGAATGATAATACCGAGCAACTGTCGGCCACAGATGCCGGGCGCGATTATGAATATGCAGGCTCGCAGGGACGGCACTATTATCGCTACACCGTTGACCCAACTGGCCGACTACTGACGCTTAAAAATGCGAATCCGCATTACCCTAACGAAACCCTGCAACTGAGCTATACTAAAGCTGGTGATGGCCGTATTGTGCTGGCGGGTGTCGATGAAAAGCAGGACTCCGTGTATGCGGTATTGGACAAGCTGAATAAAAAATACCTGATCGACGAGGCTGCCAAAGCGGGTCGGCGGGGATCGCTCAAACTCTAACCTCCTTCTGAATCATGGCAACTCACAATATAACTCCCGAACGTGCTGATTTAGGCCTAATTACGCCAGAAGAATTAATCGCTTCGCCGTCGTCTGACTCAAACGTTACCGGCGGTAAACCATCCGTTGACCGCCAATCCGTTCAGGCTGACCCAGATACGGCCTGGACCGAAAGCCAGAAGATTCTGTTCCGCATTGCGTTTGTGTTTTTCATCAGCATGTCGCTGCCCAATAGTATCGATTGGTACAAGGAACTCGTCTCGTTCGACTGGCTGCATCTGCATTACCGCGATTTGTACGACATTGCCCGTTTCGGCTCCGGGCTGACCTTGTTTGGTAACAAGCTATTTGGCAGTACGCTAAACGGCTACGCCCCCTGGATTATCACACTCATCTTTGCTACGGTGGTTGGGTTGATCTGGACGGCTGTTGTTCGGAATCGACAGATTATCAACTATAACCTACTCTATTACTGGCTACGAGTGGTGGTACGGTATCGGGCTGGTATTGGGATCATTGGTTTTGGGTTTACCAAGCTTATGCCAACGCAGTTGCCCTATCCATCGCTGGGGGTGTTGAATACGAATTTCGGGGATCTGACGGCTCAGAAAATCTACTGGTTATCCATTGGTATTGTGCCCTGGTACGAAGTATTTACGGGTGTGGTGGAGGTTCTGGCCGGTGCGTTACTATTCTTCCGGGCCACCACGTTCTGGGGTAGTGTCCTGCTGTTTGGGGCACTGGCCGATATTGTTTACGTCAATTTTGCCTACGATGGCGGGGTGCATGGCTATAGCTCATATTTCGTATTGCTGTCGGGCTTTTTGTTGATCTACTACATCAAAGACCTGTATAATCTGCTGATTCGGGAGCAATTAACCATTCCTCATTACTTTGCTCCCGTGTTTGTCGGCTGGCAGCAATATGCGCGTATTGGCCTGAAAACGATCACGATAGGGCTGTTTCTGGTATTGTTGTTCTGGCTTCAGTATGTCAATTTCCGGTACGATCCCTACAAACAACCGGCTCAGAAAGGGTTGAACGAGCTACGCGGTAATTATAACGTGACGCAGTTTAAACTAAACGGGGCCGAACTGCCTTACTCACCCCTCGACTCGCTTCGCTGGCAACAGGCTACGTTCGAAAACTGGACAACGCTGACCTTCAAAGTGAACAAACCTGTTGAACTGGACCTGTCGAACGGTGGGGGAGCTCCCATGCGCGACATTAACCGGACGTTTGAACTGACGGGCGTGGCAGGTGGCCAGCGGGTGTTCTATTACGAAGCAGATACGGTACATCATGTGCTGTATTTGCAGGATAAGAACCGGGGAGCGCGTAACCAGGAAAACCGGGAGTTTCTGGGCAATAACCGTGATTTGGGTGGTTCAGCCGAAGGAGCCAAAGCCCGGTCGAGAAGAGAGCGTCGAAAAGAAGACAAGCAAGAGGCTGATAACTGGATTCCGAAAGAAGCGCTGGCAATTATCGGTACGGAAGACCCCAAAATTAATCCGCTTGCCCGCTCTACTCGTCGGACCAAAGGGATTGAAGCCGAAAATCGACCCACAAAACGAAACCGGATGATTCTGAGCTATACCGCGCAAAATGGTGGTCAACGGGTTATATTACAGGGTATTAACGAGAAAAAAGATTCCATTTATGTGGTGCTTGATCGGGTTCAGCGGCCATACGCCTTATCCGAAAGTACCCTCAAAGCCGGGAGTTATTAACGGATAAGTTGTTTAAGTTTTTGTTTCGATAGTTTTTTGTCATCCCGAGGAACGAGGGATCCCGAATATCCTGACGCTTGAGATCCCTCGTTCCTCGGGATGACAAAAAAAACCATTATGGAAAGTCTAAACAGTACCCTGCTGTGGTTATCTGCAATCGTTACGTTTTGGGTGAGTTTTTTGCCTGATTCAGAAGGCCAGGGCTGGTTATATGATAAAACACCTGTAGTTGTTCGAGATACATTTCCAGCTACGTTTGGCATTGGCCGGGCCGCGACTTCGACCGAAATTGCCCGGCTCGATATTGATGTACGGCCCGATGGGAAAGGCTTACCCCCAGGCGAAGGGAAACCAGCCGTGGGTAAGTTGATTTTCGCTCAGAAATGCGCAGCCTGCCACGGTGTAGGGGGAATTGGTGGACCAAACGGATCGCTGGTGACAACGGCTTCCGAAGGAACGAAAAAACGACCGGAGAAAACCGTTGGCAATTATTGGCCGTATGCCACCACCGTATTCGATTACATCCGGCGGGCCATGCCGTTCAGCGAACCGGGTTCACTCACTAACGAGGAGGTGTATAGCCTGACTGCCTATTTGCTGACTGCTAACGGTATTATCGACGAAAAAACCGTAATCAATGCCCAAACGCTTCCTAACGTGAAGATGCCAGCCCAACCGCTATTCATCCCCGATGATCGGAAAGGTGGACCGGAGATAAAGTGATGTTATTGAATTAAGCCGCCAAGACGCGAAGGTGCAAAGTTTTAAAAACCGATGATTATTCGTTGCGTCTTTGCGCCCTAGCGGTTTAGTTTAAAGTATGTACTATGAAGAAAATCCTTCGACTCAATCAACTGACGACGAAGCTTTCCCGACGAGCCATGCTGGGCGGAACCGCTACGGCGGCTGTGGCTATTGTCCAGACTGCGCAGGGAAAAACTGTTCAGGAAAGTGTATCTATTGCCGAACTGCTACCCGATGATCCGACGAAGCGTGTAGGTCCCCTGGCGGGCGAGGTCGGTACGCGGTCGTCGTTTGAAAAGCTTGTCAAGAAACCGTCGGATATTTCATCGCGGTCGCCCCTTCAGGATTTTTACGGCATCATCACCCCATCCGATCTACACTTCGAGCGCCATCATGCGGGTATTCCGATTATTGATCCGGCCAGGCATGAGCTGCTGATTCACGGGCTGGTCGATAAGCCACTGGTGTTTACTATCGCCGATCTGAAACGATTTCCTTCCGTATCGCGGATTGCGTTTCTGGAATGCTCGGGGAATTTTCGGACAGGTAAAGAAACCATGAGTCCGCAGGATATTTGTGGCCTGACGAGTCAGAGCGAATGGACGGGCGTAAAACTCGCTACGCTGTTTCGGGAAGTCGGGGTGAAGCCGAGTGCAAGCTGGTTTTTGGCCGAAGGGGGCGATGCGGCCGTAATGACCCGGAGTATCCCCGTCAAAAAAGGCTGGGATGATGCGATTATTGCCTACGCCCAAAATGGCGAAGCCTTACGACCCGAACAGGGCTATCCGGTTCGGTTGTTTCTGCCAGGTTGGGAAGGTAATACGAATGTGAAATGGCTCCGACGCATCGAGCTTGGCGATGCACCCTGGCATACACGGGAAGAAACTTCGAAATATACCGAAAGCATCAAAGGCGGTAAAATCCGGCAGTTTAGCTTCGACATGGATGCGCGCTCGATTATCACCTTTCCGGCTTATCCGAAAACGGTTGAAAAAGGCTGGATCGACATTCGGGGCATTGCCTGGAGCGGCCGGGGGAAAGTCGTGCGTGTAGAGGTGAGTACCGATTTTGGCAAAAACTGGCAACTGGCCATCCTTCAGGACCCGATCCTGGATAAAGCGCATACCGGATTCCGTTATCTGTGGTACTGGAATGGCGTTGAAACCGAGATTATGAGCCGGGTTACCGACGAAACGGGTTATATTCAGCCGACGTTTACCCAACTGATCGAAGCGAGGGGCTCGGATGGCGGCTACCATTTTAACCCCATCACGGCCTGGCAAATCAAATCCGATGGGCGCGTACTGAACCGACCCGAAAGGTGAATTTTACTGTTTAGTAGGGTCAGATTCTTGAATCTGACCCTACTAAACAGTAAACGAATGTATTTAAAACAATAAGCAAATGGCGAAAACCGAGGTAGATGCCGTAGTCGTAGGGTCGGGTCCCAATGGGCTTAGTGCGGCCATTACGCTGCAACGGGCCGGGCTATCGGTGCTGGTGCTGGAAGCCAAGGAAACCATTGGCGGAGGAACGCGCTCGGCCGAACTGACCCTGCCCGGTTTTGTGCATGACGTTTGTTCTGCCATTCACCCGCTGGCCGTAGGTTCGCCTTTGTTTCAGCAATTGCCGTTGGCCGAACATGGGCTGGAATTCATCAATCCCCCAGTGGCAGCCGCCCATCCGTTTGACGATGGCACGGCAGCAGCCCTTCGGTATTCATTGACAGAAACGGCCCAATCGCTCGGCGCTGACCAGGAAACATACCGGAAATTATTTGAACCGCTTGTTCGACACTGGCCGGGTTTGGCACCAGATGTATTAGGGCCTTTGCGTTTTCCAAAACATCCTATCGATCTGGCTAGCTTTGGCCTGGATGCCCTGCTGCCCGTTACGCAATTGGTCAAACGGTTCAAAACCAAAGAAGCCCGTGGATTACTGGCTGGTATGGCCGCTCATTCCATTCAGCCCCTGAGCAATCTAACCACATCGGCCATTGCCCTGGTGATGACTACAGCCGGGCACCTATACAATTGGCCCATCCCCAAAGGTGGTTCACAGACGATAGCCAATGCACTAGCCTCCTATTTTCAATCGTTGGGAGGTCGGATCGAGACGGGGCGGTTGGTGCGCTCGATGAACGATATTCCATCGACGCGGGTGGTTCTGTTCGATCTGACACCGAAGCAACTGCTTTCCATTGCCGGAGATCGCTTATCGTCCCTGTATCGTCGGCAATTGGAACAGTACCGCTATGGCATGGGTGTTTTTAAGATCGACTGGGCACTGGATGGACCAATTCCGTTTACCGCTCCCGAATGCCGGCAGGCGGGTACAATACACATTGGCGGTACGTTCGAAGAGATAGCGCAGGCCGAGCAGGAAACCTCTGATGGAAGCCACCCTGATCGGCCATTTATCCTGCTGGCTCAGCAAAGTCTGTTCGATCCCAGCCGAGCCCCAGCCGGGAAGCATACGGCCTGGGCATATTGTCATGTGCCAAACGGCTCGACCGTTGACCGGACCGAGGCCATCGAGAAACAGGTCGAACGGTTTGCGCCGGGGTTTCGCGACAGGATTCTGGCCCGCCACACCATGAATACCGTACAGATGGAAGCCTATAACCCTAATTACATTGGGGGCGACATCAACGGTGGTATTATCGACATCGGGCAGTTGTATACGCGTCCGGTCATAACCTTATCGCCCTACAAAACATCGGCTCCCGGCATGTTTATCTGTTCGTCATCCACACCGCCCGGCGGGGGCGTACACGGCATGTGTGGCTATCATGCTGCCCGTGTTGCCTTACGTGAAGGCTTCGGAAGGCCTGTACCCATTCATCTGGCCTAATCAATCTTCTTATTATTGCCAGCCTTTGGAGCTTCCTGTTGAATGTGGCGATCCACTGGTCTTGAGTTACTATTCGTTAGCAGGCTGGCCTTCTCAAGCAGGAGTGCTGAAGCGATTTTGCTGCTTTAAGGCAAAATTGACTAGCAATATCAGCACTGGCACTTCGATAAGTGGACCAATGACAGCCGCAAAAGCAGCCCCCGAATTGACGCCGAATACAGAGTGGCTGCCTTGGCGATATCTACTAAGCGATCAATCAGCCGAGCTGCAATGCCTTTACCCTGATAGGTTGGATCAACTGCAACCGAACGTAACAAACCAACCGAGCCAAAGGATTCCAGCCCGGCTACGCCGACCAGCGTTTCGCCCTCTTTGGCAATGAAAAAATTGGGTAGACCTGTGGGTAAGTCCTGAGTGGGTAGATCGCTTTGCGCTAAAAGGCTCTCAACGGCTGCCTGATCGTCGAGCTGAGCGGTGTCAATATGAATGGCCATGATGGATGAGTTAGTGATGGGCTAACTTGGTTTCGATGAATTCTTTGGCGAAAACTTTAATCTGGTCGCGAACCTGACGGAATGACGTCAGGGTATCAACACCCGGCTGGTGGCCCGGATCGGGAAAGCTGTGGTGAATCGTTTCTGCGCTCGACGGGAAGAGCGGACATTGCTCGCGGGCATTGTCGCATACCGTAATCACATAATCGAAGGGAATAGCTAGGTACTCATCGACATGGTTGGAAGTGTGATGAGAAATACCGACGCCATCTTCAGCCATGACCTGAATGGAGAGGGGATTTACGCCGTGAGGAGCTACACCCGCGCTATAAACGTCGGCTCGCTCAGTGTGTTCCGACTGATCGGCAAAGAATCGCAAATAGCCTTCCGCCATTTGTGAGCGGGCCGAATTACCTGTACAGAGTACGAGGATACGTTTCATTATAAATCAGTTTGGTTTTAGGATTAGTTACAGCAATTAGGTCCACAGCAAGCGGTAGCCGCTGGTTTACTGTCTGTCAGGCGAACGGGCTTGCGGGCAAAAACAGTAATGCTATAAATGCCACGCTCCTGCTGACGGTAGTTAGTGATTTCTGCCTCGGTCAGGTAATTTCGTAGTACAGAATCGGGCAAATGAATCTCCCGCTCTTTCTGTATCTGAATGGTAGTGAAACCGTTGTCTCTGATAAGTTGCAGATAGGCATCTTTCTGGATAGCACCGGATACACAGCCTACATACAGTTCGGCATCGTGCTGTAAGCCCTGCGGCAAATCACCGTTCAGCACAATATCGGAAATACTGAAATGACCACCGGGCTTTAAAATACGGAAGGTTTCGGCAAAGGCTTTTTGCTTATCAGGAACCAGATTCATGACGCAGTTACTAACCACTACATCGGCCAGGTTGTCGGGCAAGGGCATATCTTCAATATCACCATAGACAAACTCAACATTGGTATAGCCCCGGGTTTTCGCATTTTTACGAGCTCGGTCAATCATCGCTGGGGTCATATCCAGGCCAATGACCCGACCGGTTTCGCCGGTTTCGGCACGAGCTACGAAGCAGTCATTACCTGCCCCAGAACCTAAATCTACGACTGTGTCGCCGGACTTGATGTGGGCAAACTGAGTGGGTAAACCGCAACCTAAACCTAAGTCAGCATCGGCAACATAGCCCGCCAATTCCTTGTAGTCCTGCGCCATCATGATCGGCACATTTGCTTCAAGCTTAAGTCCCGGCCTGGATTGGTCGCAGCAGGAGGTAGGTCCGCAGCCGCAGCCATCCGATTCAGGCTGTTCGGCAATGGCACCATATTTCTGGCGCACGACCTCTTTAATTTGCTCAGTAGTTTCCATGATTAATCTATCGGTTTAATGTAATATTACGATTGATATGGCCAAAAAAATAGCCACTGACTTAACAGCAGGTAGCAGCTACTACAAACGTATCCAACAGTGCCCCAAAGGCTTGCCGGGCTTCTTCCCATACGGTTTCGTTGATGCAGTAGCAGACACGGGGTGGGTTGATTTCTCCCTGAATGATGCCAATGCGTTTCAATTCCTTCAAGTGTTGCGAAACAGTTGCCTGGGCCAATGACAGTTCATCTACTAAATCGCCACAGACACAGGCCTTCCTTTGCGCCAGTAGTTGCAGGATGGCTACCCGTGCCGGATGAGCAAACGCTTTAGCCAAATCGGCCATCCGATTTTGTTGTTCAGTGAAAATTTCCGTTTTCGTAACTCCCATAGCACAAAGGTACTAGTAAAAATATTAATCGCAATATTGCGATAGGGTTTTTATTGATTTTGCTTGATTAGAATTACTCATTTTTGTTTAGGCTGCGAATAGCCATCTATTCGAATGCCCAACTAAAACCCATTGAATTGGTTTACAAATCGCCTATATCGGTTGCAATGGAGGAGCGGGCGGTTACGTCTTTCAAAATAGTTATTACGCAGCCTGTAGCTAGAAAGAGTGAGTTGTGGAGGAGGCCGCATAAAAACCGACTTCAGTCCGATAACGGATTTTTTGCCTTCCCTGAGACCGACTGGTTAGATGGGGACTGAAAAAGAGTACCTAAAGCAGAGCATACATAAAAGGTGTAGCTATAACGAGAGTAGCAATCGGAAAAGAGTTGGCGCTGAAAAGTCTTCAGCGCCAACTGAAACGTGAATGGTGAAAATGGAAAGAGAGAGTAAGTGTCCCACTGATGGACGGCTACTTAGATTGGTAGGGGCGGCTGCCCAGATCTGCTTCGCCCTCAAACCTGGCACGCGTGCTGGGCATCATTAGCCTGCCTAACCAGCCTGTTGATGAACTCTTAGTCCTTGTGGATAAGTCATCTTCCGCTGGATTGGCAGATGCTTGTATATTCTTTACTTTAGGCTGGATAAATCGAAAGGCAACATAACAATAGGCAATGATGACCCCCGATTCCACAATCGTTTCCAGAGGTTCGCGCTCATAGTGTCCATACTTCATGTCCTGGTACCAGTCGATCAGCAACCAGCAGTAACCCATAAAACCGAGTAGGCTGGCCAGCACACTACTCATCATCAACAAGGACTGTCTCATGATATGGTTAATTTATGATTATACATTATAGGTTAGTGCAGACTAGATCGGTGATGCCTTAGTTTCAGCAAGACTGGATCAATTCGACGGCGAGATACTCGAATAGTCTGTTGGTTAGGCAGACTCACTTCCAGCGTGGTTGCGTTGGCATAATCATACTTTTGAACAAAACTGGGGTTGATCAAATCCGATTTATGAACCCGCACAAAATCTGGTAGCATCTCTTCAAACCATTTGAGATTTTTGGCGATCAACATTGGTCTTTTAGAAGCCTGAAGGTGAAGCCAGGTATAATTGCTTTCGCCCTGCAAGCGAACAATCGTGTTTAGCAGAACAGGTTCTGAATAACCCGGAATTTTAATAGAATGGGTAATCTGGTCAGCAGAAGAAATCATAGCGTGAGTGGTTAATAGCAAAGTGGGCTAAGCAATTTCTGAATGACATAGAAACTGATCCCAACGAATTGCATCAATGGACAATACTGAACGCATGCTGATTGACTCGATGAAAGACTTCAAGGAAAAGTCCCTACCGTTTCAACAGACGTAGATTTGCAAAAGGAGAATGACAGAAGCCGCCTATAGAATCAATGGGCCGTAAGGAACGGGCGTGGCATAGGCAGTGGTAAAATGGGCCGTTAGCCTGGAGAGCGAGCGATGTTTCGAACGCTGAGGAGATGGGAAGGAGCGTTGGGCTCGGAACGTACTTGGGTAGTATGCAAAAAGAGATTGGCCGGAGCAAATCAGGTTTATTGAACGTCTCTGTCGATCATGGATCGTAGGCAAGGCTCGCTCCCAAGTAAGGGTTGCCTGGCTGTTGGCAGTGATAAAACGATTCATCAGTTAGTAATAAAGTAATGAAGACTACAATATGTAGTATGGATCTTAGTACAAATGACTAATTTTATAGGCTGAACAGTTTGTAAACTCCCCCATTTTTAAAAAGTTTTAGCTAGTAGCCAGTTTTTGAGCAAATGGTTAGCCTAAACCTAGTTTATTTATTAATCCATTAATGGTCAGCATTTTGTAATTTTTAGCTATTTCCTTTATCCCTTTACCTCGCTACAAAACAGATACTACTTACTTTGATGTAGTAGTATATGATAAATTTTTATTTAAAATAATTTTAAGTAATAGTACTTATTGGATTAGGTAATATGTTCCTGGTAAAAAGAGTCTATGCTTGTTCTGAGAATAGATTTTTCACATATGTATAAATAAAGTGGCACCAAGTTTCTTTTGATGGTTATCTATCAGTGGATTCGGTATTGATTCGACCGTCG
The DNA here is from genome assembly GCF_002056795.1 of Spirosoma aerolatum. Taxonomy (NCBI): domain Bacteria; kingdom Pseudomonadati; phylum Bacteroidota; class Cytophagia; order Cytophagales; family Cytophagaceae; genus Spirosoma; species Spirosoma aerolatum. The sequence continues at coordinate 579,225 of NZ_CP020104.1, forward strand.
AGAGAAATCGCTAAATTATGGGATGGTAACATCAAGCAATTAACCTTACCATATAAAAAGCCCGTTTCTGGATCAGAAACGGGCTTTTCGTAGTCCCGACGGGAATCGAACCCGTATCAAACGTTTAGGAAACGCTTATTCTATCCGTTGAACTACAGGACCAAAAGTAGCCCCTCTCCTGGCAGGAGAGGGGATGGGGTGAAGTGTAATCACGCAAAGTTGTCGAAAAACCATCAGCCTGCCAAACCATCGCCGTATTCGGCTGATTCTGAGAGTGGGACATGCAACCAGTTTGGATAAATCTGGTAGTGCTTCTCTTTCACCAGGTCGTAGAGTAACTCACGTAACTCGCCCACATTTTCGCCTGTTTGCGCCGAAATAAAAGCAACATAATCGGCTTTCTGGGTCAGGTACGTTTTCTTCAGATATTCCAGCGCTGTTTTTCGTCGTACGGCTACCGGGATGGCCACTTCTTCGTGCGAATCGTCATCATCCTGATCAAGCTGGCCCGTCCATTCGTCTTTCGGAACAAACTGATCCATTTTGTTGAAGACCAGCACCATCGGTTTATCGGCAGCTTTAATGTCGGCCAGGGTCGAATTGACCACCTCGATTTGCTCTTCAAAATTAGGATGCGATACATCGACTACATGCAGCAGAATATCAGCTTCCCGAACTTCATCAAGCGTCGATTTGAACGACTCGATCAGCGTGGTCGGCAGTTTACGGATGAATCCAACCGTGTCGGTCAGCAAAAATGGAATGTTGCCTAGGGTTACTTTCCGAACCGTCGAATCGACCGTTGCAAACAGCTTGTTTTCAGCAAATACATCGGTTTTTGCCATCGTACGCATCAGTGTCGATTTTCCTACGTTAGTATAACCCACCAGCGCGACCCGCACCAGTCGATCACGCTCTTTCCGGCGCGTTACGCTTTGTTTGTCGATTTTGGCGAGTTTTTCTTTCAGGAACGCAATCCGATCTTTTACAATCCGGCGGTCAGTTTCCAACTCTTTTTCACCTGGTCCACGCATCCCGGTTCCCCCTTTCTGGCGGCTCAAGTGCGTCCACATGCGGGTTAACCGTGGATAAAGGTATTGATACTGGGCCAGTTCGACCTGTACGCGGGACTGAGCCGTTTGCGCACGCATCGAGAATATGTTCAGAATCAGCAGACTCCGGTCCAGTACTTTGATGTCCTTGAACTCAGCTTCCAGGTTACGTACCTGGGCTGGTGTCAGATCGTCATCAAAAATGATGGAATCGACGGGGTTGTCGATGATAAAGGTCTGAATCTCTTCCAGCTTTCCTTTGCCGACAAACGTGCGGGTATCGGGCCGATCGAGCTTCTGGGTGAATGCTTTTATCGTTTCAACCCCCGATGTTTCTGCCAGAAATGCTAATTCGTCCAGATATTCCTTGGTTTGATCGGCTGTCTGCTTTTGCGTAATCAGCGCGACCAATACAGCGGTTTCAGGTTGTTTGTGTGTTTCAATCATATAAAAAAATGGAGGTTATAGGATGTATGATGCAGGCCGTATGGACGGAGTTAAGCATACTGCCTGTATCATACATCATACATAACTAGAACGGCCCCTTAGGGGTAAAAGTTTCGGTAAAAACAGGCATAACGACTTGGTTTTCATTATACCTGAACGGTTTTCCAGCGCCCTCGACGGAACACCAGAATGGCAATAACGGCTAATAACGTTTCGCTGATGGCCACCGACCAGAATACGCCGGGAGGACCCCAGTTGAAGACATGGGCGAGTGTATAGGCCAGCGGAATTTCAATTAGCCAGAAGCATACAATATTTATGATCGTTGGTGTACGGGTATCGCCAGCGCCATTGAGCGATTGACTTAACACCATGCCATACGCCATAAACAGGTATCCCAGGCAAAATACGCGCAGGCACTGAACGGCAATATCAACCACGTTGGTATTGTTATCAAACAGACTTACGACTTCGGCTGCACCTAGAAAAAAGCCTATGCCAACCGTAGCCAGAAAGATCATATTGCAGAACGCAGCTCGCCAGGCTGAAATTTCGGCCCGTTCGGGTTGGCCCGCCCCCAGATTCTGTCCCACCAGCGTAGCGGCTGCATTGGCCATACCCCACGAAGGCAGAATCGTGAAGATAATGATTCGGATGGCAATGGTATACCCAGCCACTACATCGCTGCCATAAGTCGACAGGATGCGGGTCAGAAATATCCAGCTAGCCGATCCCACCAGAAACTGACTCGTGCCACCTATAGCCAGACTGACGATGTTCCGAATAACTTCCATATCGGGTGTGAGATCGGAGCGAAGAACCTGAATTCCGCCTTTCTGACGTGTCAGGGCATATAATTGATACAATACACCCAATGAACGGCCTGCCGTGGTGGCTACTGCCGAACCCATAACGCCCAATTCCGGAAAAGGCCCCCAGCCAAAAATAAGCACTGGACACAGAATAATATTGAATCCGTTGGCGATCCATAACGACCGCATGGCCATCGACGCATCACCTGCACCCCGTAGGCAACCGCTTAGGGTATACAATAACATGATGGCGGGCGAACTGGCAAAAATCATCCGGGTAAAATTCGCTCCGTTGGCAATCAGTTGCTCGTCGCCACCCATCAACCGCAGAATATCTTCGGCAAAGATAAAGCCTGGTACGCCCATCAGGATCGCCATAACCAGCGAAACCAGAATGACCTGGCCTACTGCCTGAGCGGCTCCCCGCCGATTGTCTTCACCTACTCGCCGGGATACCATAGCTGTAGCCGCTGTGCTTAAGCCAATTGCAATGGAGTACACAATGGTGAGTACCGATTCCGTTAATCCCACGGTGGCAACTGCCTGCGTCCCGATTTTCGCCACAAAAAACACATCGACGACCGCAAACAGTGACTCCATCACCATTTCCAGAATCATCGGGACCGATAAAAGAAAGATAGCCCGGTTGATGCTACCCGATGTAAAATTGGTTTCTGAACCGCGCAATGCGTCCAGTAACAACCGAATGTATTTGGTCATTGAACAAAAAGACTAGACCATAGCTGAATAGCTACAGGCACTACATGAGTGAAATGGAAATGAAATCGACTGCTCCTGTGAGCAGCAACACTAGAGAGAAGAAGAAAAAACCACGTGGGTTTTTAAGCGAGGAACTTCATCGGCTTTGATCGACTGGCATTGAGGAGGCCAGTTTAGGCTGCAAAACTACAACTTTATTTTCGGTAAATCCAAATTCATCTGAGTAAACGGGTGAAAGGTAATGATTGAATGATAGAATGATTGAATTGTTGACTAAAACTGCTTGCGATTGCCATTCAACAATTCAATCATTCTATCATTCAACATTTTGCTAAATTAGTAGTTAAGCAAGAATGCACAGTGCACCCGTTTATCTGGCTGATATAGACCGGTTTCTACAAGCCAGCTTAGCCCTCGACCGATACCCCGAAACCGAACGGGGCGGGATTTACTACCCATCCAGCCGACCTATCCATCGGATTGGTTTGGCATTAGAACCGTTCTTAAAGCTGCCCGATTGGGTGCTGGAAAATCAGTTGGATGCTCTTTGGTTACATCGTCCCTGGCAACTTGATTTGACGGCTCTCCCTAACGATTTCGGTGTTTTGACCCATCACCTGCCATTCGATGAATCGTTATCGATTGGGTATAATCGGCAGCTCGCGACCCAATTGGGAGCAACAAGCGATGTGAAACCACTAGGATATAAGCAGGATTCGGCCAAAAATGGGAACGTGTTGCCTCAACGTCCATTGGGTATGCTTGTGGATGTAGCACAGCGGGAATTTGATGAGTGGCTCGATACCATTCAGGAACTGTTTGGTGGCTACGATCGGGCCGAAGCCGGGCATAGTATGGCCACCTGGCAGCCCATGAGTTCACGCGTTGCCGTAGTAGGGGCAATGACGAACACACTGATTCGGGAAGCGTCTGAACGAGGGGCACACCTGTATGTGACGGGGGCCTATCGAAAACCGGGTCAGCAAGCAGTCGATGAAACGGGTATAGCCGTCATTGCCGTAGGGCACCGTCGTAGTGAAGAATGGGGGTTACAGGCACTGGCCGATCAATTGCGTGCGAACTTCCCGATCGAATGTGTCATTCGGGAACCATTACCCATACGCTAATGTGGCTCCTTAAAGCATTGTTCTGGGATCATCGGCTATGCGGGTGTTATCATAAAAGGTATCCATCAGGGCCATATCGTCATCGGAAATCGTGAAATCCCAGACATCGAAATTCTCCTGAATGCGTTCCCGTTTAACGGATTTCGGAATGGTAACCGCACCATGCTGCAACGACCAGCGAATCAGGAGCTGGAAGGTACTTTTGCTATATTTTTTGGCTAGTGTTATCAATCTCGGATCATCTTTTTTCTGACCCCGAACCAACGGCGCGTATCCTTCTACCTGAATTTGCTTTTGCTGGCAATAGTCTAGCACTTCTGGAACATAACAATAGGGACTCAATTCGATTTGATTAAGGGCCGGGGTAATAGTGGATTGAGTCAGTAATTCGTCGATGTGAGCTGGATAATGATTGGCAATACCAATGGCGCGGGCTCGGCCTTCGCTGTAAATTTTTTCGAGGGCTCGCCAGGTGTCATGCTGATGGGCTTTAACGGGCCAATGGACAAGGTATAAATCAACAGAGTCGATGCGAAGGCGTTCCAGGCTTCGGTTGAAAGCACGTAGGGTTCGGTTATAGCCCTGGTCGTCGTTCCATACTTTGGTGGTGATAAAAATATCGCTTCTCGGTATGCCGCTAGCTCGGATCGCATCCGCTACTTCGCGTTCGTTTCCGTAGGCGGCTGCCGTATCGATCAGGCGACAACCGGCTTCGAGCGCCCATTCTACAGCCTGCTGTACTTCATTCGTCTGACTTGGGGCATACACACCGAGTCCGAGCAAAGGCATTTCAACACCATTGTTTAACGTAACGGTTTCGTTCATATGTTCTCTGACAGGTTATCCCCATATAATCTAAAAACTGCCAAATATGTTTCGACCGTATGTATAATTGTACGGCTGATAAACGATTTAGGAAGGATAACTGTATGTTTGTCAACCGTTGTCATGAGTGTTGGAAATGGCTATGCGAACGCACTGTCTGGTTGCTGTTTTATTGGTGTTTAGTGTGCCGTCGACCTGGGCGCAGCTGGTCCGGGATACCACTATGATTCGGTATTCAGTAGAAGTGGGAGGGAGCTATACATCGGCCCCTCAGAATCCGTTCTGGCTGCGAACGAACCAGTACAATACAGTGCCTGTTCGCGGGTCATTCAGTACGCTTCGGTTGGGTATACTACGCGATTATAAACGGCGCCCGGATACGACAGCCCGGCGAAAATCCCGCTTCGACTGGGGCTTTGGGGTATATGCTGTAGGAAATGCCGGGCCGCAACCTACGTCCGACAATCCGGCTATTCTACTACCCGATGCCTTTGTTAAATTACGATTTGGGCAGTTCGAACTGTTTGGTGGTAATCGGCGGGAAGTGGCTGGCCTGGGCGACTCACTCCTCACATCAGGTTTTGTGGCCTGGTCGGGTAATGCACAGCCTTTCCCCAAAATTCAGTTGCATACGCCCAATTTTGTACCCATCGGCTTTACTAAAAAACTGTTGGCGTTTCGGGTTGGCTATGCACACGGCTGGTTGGTAAATACGTATATACAAGGAAGTTATCTGCATCAGAAATACCTGTACGGACGTCTTGGAAAACCACATTGGCGCTTTCAATTCTATGCAGGCCTCAATCATCAGGTGCAGTGGGGTGGCCATGCCGATTACCTGATTGGTACACCATTAGCGGTGAATGGAAGTTTGTCTACGTCGTTTCAGGATTACCTCTCCCTGGTGACGGGCAAGTACCCTGATGCGCTTCAGAATGACCGTTTTACGGAATTCGATGGTACCAATCGGCTGGGCAATCACGTCGGTAGCTATGATGTAGCGATGGAATGGAAGGGTAAGGCGTCTAACTGGCTGCTATACCACCAGCATATGTATGATGATGCGTCGGGATTAGCCCTAAAAAACCTGCCTGATGGGCTGACCGGGCTGCGCTTTTTGAATCATTCACCCACAAAAACGACATTTCGATTTCAGCGGGTTGTGCTCGAATGGCTGACGACGACTGACCAGAGCGGCCCTATTTTCGACCCATATGCACGCTGGCAGGGAGCCGATAATTACTTCAACCACAGTCAGTATATTCAGGGATGGTCGTATAAAGGGCGTACGCTGGGAACGCCGTTTATCCTTCCCCGTACCGATTTCAGGCCGGATGTCAATAACGCGTATACCGGAAACGGGTATTATCCGAACAACCGGGTAGTGATGTGGTATATAGGCGCAATGGGTGGGTTTCGAAATGGGCCTGCCTTAACAGCACGCGTGTCGTACAGTCGGAATTTTGGCTCGTATAAGCAGCCTTTTTTGGATGTACTTCACCAGTTTTCGAGCAGCTTAGGAGCGCAATGGCCTATCGGAAAACGATCTCGAACGGTATTGACAACGTTGGTTGCACTGGACCGGGGTGAGCTATTGCCCGACTCGTTCGGAAGCTACATAAGTCTCAGAAAAGCTTGGTAAAGTATCAGCATAGCTGTTTATTCAGATTAAAAATTTTAATCAAATTTTAATTTTTGTAAATCCGTTTTCGATCTCTGGTCGTATAGGCATTGATTGTTTTTAATGCCATTTTAACCATACGATTATGAATCAGAAAAAACTACTCAGACATTTCGCTGGTTTCCTGGCGATGATCGGTCTGGTAACACTCAACGCTTGTCAGGATCACCGCATGGTGCCCGATCTGAATTTATTGCCTGATGTGAATATCTATGTATTGACAGATGCCAATCAGCTTTGGCGGGTCAGTGTCAGAACCCCATCGGCCCCTTCGAACTTTGTACCGATTACCTTCCCGATGGGTGGACCGCAGGGCGAACGGATTCTATCGATCGATTTTCGTCCGGCTACTGGTCAACTCTATGGCGTGAGTAATATGAAGCGCCTGTTTATCATTAATCCAACGTCGGGTGTTGCTCGCCCACTGACGGAGACTCCGTTTACATCTAGTGATATTGGTACCATTATGGGTCTGGATTTTAATCCTACCGTCGATCGGATTCGGTTGGTGACCAACACGGGCATTGATTTACGGCTAAATCCGGAAACAGGGATGATTGCCGCAACAGATAGCCCGATCAATGGCGTACCAGGAGCGGCCATTTCTGAAGTAGCCTATACCAATAACCGGGCGGGCGCTACGACAACGACCCTCTACGATATTGACCCGGCAACGGATCGGTTGTATATTCAGAATCCGCCCAATAACGGTACGCTGGTCGATGTAGGCCCACTAGGGCTGGATATCACCGGAGCAGCCGGATTCGATATTGCTCCAACGGGCGAAGGATTAGTAGCGGTGACGTTCAATGGGAAGTCGGAACTACAACAAATTAATCTGTCGACGGGTCGATTGCAGAAATTGGGGGATTTGCAGAACAATGTAATCGGCCTGGCTATTCCGACTGAGCCAGTTGCCTATGCGCTGGATGGGTCGAATAACCTGTTGATCTTCAATCCACAAAGTGCAACCACTATTACTTCGAAGACGCTCTCTGGATTGCAACCCGGCGAAACCCTGCTGGGTATCGATACGCGCCCGGTCAATGGACAACTCTATGTACTGGGTAGCTCGAACCGACTCTATACCATCGCCGTGGCCGCTTCAGCTACCTGGAGTGTTACAACGGTTGGTAATCCTGGTTTATTTACGCTGTCGGGAACGGATTTTGGGTTCGATTTCAACCCTACCGTCGATCGGATTCGGGTGGTGAGCAATACGGGACAAAACCTGCGTCTGGACCCTACGAATGGAGCCCTGGCGGCTACCGATGGCGCTTTAGCTTTTTCACCACCGGGTAGTGCGCCCAATGTGTCAGCAGCCGCGTACACAAATAATTTTGCCGGAGCCACCTCGACAGTGTTGTACGATATTGATGTTCGTTCGGGTGGGGCTGTTCTGTTTCAGCAAAATCCTCCCAACAATGGCACGCTGGTGAGCGTAGGATCTCTGGGTGTGGAGGTTGAGAGTACCAATGGATTCGATATTGGCGGTACCAGTGGTACAGCGTATGCCTTGTTGCGTGTTGGCGGCACCACACGCGTGTACACCATTAATCTGGCAACGGGGGCAGCTACGGCAGGTACAACCCTTTCTGGTAACCCAACCGTGCGTGGTTTTACACTCGGTTTAGGCTTTTAATTAATCAGGTTCGGAGTTTACTGACCCACTTTACGTGATGTAAAGTGGGTCAGTTGTTTTTAACAGAATTGGCTGGTAAACAGATTTTTAAGGTTCTGATTCCAACGTTTCGGTTTTCGGGTGTATCTTATCAGAAAGTTGATATAATACGGTATGAAACGACTCGTCTTTGTGCTGTTGGGAGCTATGCTGCTGGTAGGTTGCCATAAAGAAACGGCCTCACCAGCTTATGTCGGAAACTGGATATGGTCGCAGTCGGCAGGTGGCTTTGCCGGAATCGTCTATAAGCCCAAGGCAGGGGAGCAGGTTCTTTTACGACTCGATGAAGCTGGAAAACTGACGATTACGCGCTCCGATACGCTTTTCTTTTCCAGTGACTATAGCGTTCAGCAAGCGAAAAATCCTGACGAGTATGTACTAACAGTCAGCAATAAAAAGGTGTATTCGGGAGCTGTCAAAAACTTTGTTCCGGTTCTGTACGGCAATCAGCAGATGATTTTTCAGACAGGGAAATTGACTCTGTACGACATCGATATTACGGATGGGTTCAGCCATATCTTCATCCGATGAAAAAACAAAACGCCCCAACTTTTGGAAAAGGTTGGGGCGCTTCGTGTATTGGAAACTACCGGCTCAGGTATAAATTTCGCTCGGAGTAGACCTTCTGGAAGTAATCATCGGTAAGGTCATCGATGAAGTAGATGCCTTCGCCAGTCGATTTCATTTCGGGGCCAAGTTCCTTGTTGACGTTCGGAAATTTGCTGAACGAGAACACCGGAATTTTGATCGCATAGCCTTTCTTGACAGGCTTGAACGTGAAGTCCTTAACCTTCTTATCACCCAGCATCACCTTCGTTGCGTAGTTGACGTATGGCTCCTGGTATGCTTTGCAGATAAACGGAACCGTCCGGCTGGCGCGTGGGTTGGCTTCAATTACATACACCTGCTCATCCTTGATGGCAAACTGGATGTTGATTAACCCAACGGTTTTCAGCGCTACGGCTATCTTCTTGGTGTATTCCTCAATCTGGTTGAGTACGTTTTCGCTCAGATCGAAGGGTGGCAATAGGGCATATGAATCGCCGGAGTGAATACCCGCTGGTTCGATGTGTTCCATGATACCGATGATATACACATCTTCGCCATCGCAGATCGCGTCGGCTTCGGCTTCAATTGCGTTTTCGAGGAAATGGTCGAGCAGGATGTTGTTGTCGGGAATTGTCTCCAGAATCTTCATCACATGCGCTTCCAACTCGTTCTCATTGATGACGATCTTCATGCTCTGCCCGCCGAGCACGTAGCTCGGACGCACCAGCAGCGGGAATCCTAATTCGCGCGATAGTTCGATGGCCCCTTCGGATTCCCGAACCGTACCGAATTTTGGATACGGAATGTCCAGTTTGCGGAGCATTTCCGAGAAATGGCCTCGGTCTTCGGCCAGGTCGAGGGCTTCCCAGCTCGTACCGATGATTTTGATGCCATACCGGGTCAGCTTTTCCGCCATCTTCAGGGCTGTCTGACCACCTAACTGAACAATAACCCCTTCGGGTTGCTCATGCATGATGATGGCGTGAACGTGTTCCCAGAAAACCGGCTCGAAGTACAGTTTATCCGCAATATCGGGGTCGGTCGAAACCGTTTCCGGATTGCAGTTGATCATGATGGTTTCATAACCCGCTTCTTTAGCCGCCAGTACGCCATGTACGCACGAATAGTCGAACTCGATACCTTGCCCAATCCGGTTAGGACCCGAACCCAGAACGACCACTTTTTTGCGATTACTCCGAATGGATTCGTTGCCTGGCAGATCCGAAACCGGCTCAGCGTGGTCGGTCGTGATGGGCACCTGATTGTTGAAAGTTGAGTAGTAATACGGCGTTTTTGCCTCAAACTCAGCCGCACAGGTATCCACGCACTTGTACACACGACGAATGTTGTGCGCCTGACGATACTGATACACCTTGCTTTCTTTTACCTGAAGCAGGTGAGCCAGCTGGCGGTCGGCATAGCCTTTCTGCTTAGCTGTACGCAACAGTTCGGGAGGGAGGTCTTCCAGATCGTACTGCTGAATTTCGCGTTCGAGTTCGATCAGTTCTTCAATCTGGTGCAGGAACCAGGGGTCGATGCGGGTCAGTTGCTGAATGGTTCGGAACGACATCCCGGCCTTGAAGGCATCGTAGATATGGAACAGCCGGTTCCAGCTTGGGTGTTTCAGGCTTTCGGTCAGAGCGGCCCGGTCGGTCAGTTCGTGACCATCGGCACCCAAACCATTGCGTCGGATTTCGAGCGACTGACAGGCTTTTTGCAGGGCTTCCTGGAAGTTCCGGCCAATCCCCATCGCTTCCCCTACCGACTTCATTTGTAGCCCCAGCGACCGATCGGCACCCGGAAACTTGTCGAAGTTCCAGCGGGGCACTTTCACAATCACATAGTCGATGGCAGGCTCGAAGAAGGCCGAGGTGGTTCCCGTAATGGGGTTGATTAGTTCGTCGAGGTTGTAACCAATGGCCATTTTGGCCGCAATCTTGGCAATCGGATACCCCGTTGCTTTCGATGCCAGTGCCGACGAACGACTCACGCGCGGATTCACTTCGATAACAATAATATCGTCGGTTTGTGGATTCACTGAGAACTGGATATTACATCCCCCTGCAAACTGCCCAATGCCCTGCATAACCCGGATCGACAGGTCGCGCATTTGCTGATACAGCGTATCGGGCAGGGTCATCGCTGGTGCCACCGTGATACTGTCGCCAGTATGGATACCCATCGGATCGAAGTTTTCGATGGAGCAGATGATGATGAAATTCCCCTTGTTATCCCGCAGGAGTTCCAGTTCGTATTCCTTCCAGCCCATAACGCTCTGCTCCACCAGTACTTCATGGACGGGCGATGCATGTAAGCCGTGAGTCAGGGCTTTATCGAATTCTTCGGGCGTGTTGACAAAGCCACCACCCGTGCCCCCCAGTGTAAACGAAGGCCGAATAACGAGCGGGAAGCCAATTTCCTGAGCAATTTCTTTGCCTTCCAGAAACGAGCGGGCCGTACGTCCTTTGCAGACACCTGCACCTAGTTGGAGCATCAGCAACCGGAATTTCTCGCGGTCTTCGGTCGTTTCAATGGCTTTGATATCAACACCGATGATTTGAACACCGTATTTCTGCCAGATACCGGCTTTGTCACAGTCGATAGCCAGGTTCAGGGCCGTCTGGCCACCCATTGTCGGCAGAACGGCATCAATGGGTTTCCCCATCTCCTGATGTTTTTTCAGGATATCGACGATGGACTTCTTCTCCAGCGGCAACAGATAAACATAATCGGCGTTGATCGGATCAGTCATGATCGTAGCCGGATTGGAGTTGATCAGAGCTACTTCGATGCCTTCGTCGCGGATGGAGCGGGCTGCCTGCGAACCGGCATAATCGAATTCACAAGCCTGGCCGATCACAATAGGGCCTGAGCCGATAATCAGTACTGAGCGAATGTTGGTATTTTTAGGCATTTTTCAGCAGGGCAATGAACCGCATGAGCATGTCCACCACACGAGTGGATTGGCTGGGCGGCCCCGAATGAACAATAAGCTAAGCGCAGTATCTGGCGACCCCTGGTAGGAGGGGGCGGTCAAAAATCCTGCAAAATTAGGGGTTTACCGGGGAATGGAAAAGGAGAATGTCAGAATAAAATAAGAAGTAAGCATTTTTGATGTGTATGGGTATTTATTTTGGCTATAGCCGTCAGTAGTTAGTTGAATCACGAACATAGCTTGTGAAGTACCTGTGGATTGCTTACAACCTTTTAGTACGCAGCTGAATCCTAAAAGTTGATGAATACTGGCAGTACTTATTAAGATTGTACCAATCTGACACCCGTATGCGATACAATCGGACGAGTAACTGCTGAGGGGTCGTAAGCGCCAAAGCCGGAACAAAACGCAGGATAAGATATGGAGTGCACACTATTTCGTACGAGCTCTTTTTACTAATTTAGATTCGAAACGTCACTACGTTATGACTCGACCTTATTTACTTATTGTTTGCGTTCTTATTAGTTGCCTGGCTGTCACCTGCGTTCGGGATTATCCATCGACCGATCCACATAAAGCACCGGCTGTAACCAATCCGGCTGGGGGGGATTGCCTTCTCAAACGCAGGAGTCGTCGCAGAAACGACTGTATCTGGCCAACGATAAAATTCGTATGGCAATTGATCTAAACGCTGGTGGGGCTATCACGTATCTATCGGAAGCTGGCAGTAATGTGAACATGGTCAATAACAACGACCTGGGCCGTCAGATTCAGACCTCCCTTTATGCAGGGCCTTATCCGTATAGCGTAAATGGTAAAAACCCTGTTGAACAGTGGCGGAATCTGGGTTGGAATCCAGTTCAGACGGGCGACTATTTCAATCATCCGGCCCAGGTTGTCAGTTACCAGCAGGGACAGAACACGTTGTATGTCAAGACAATTCCGCTTATATGGCCGCTCTTCAACGAACCCGCTGATTGTTTCTTTGAACACTGGATTGAACTGAAAGAAAATACCGTTCATATGCGCAGTCGGATGACGGTCAACCGGACCGATACAACGCAGTATGAAGCGCGTACGCAGGAATTTCCGTGTGTGTACCTGAATGGCCCGTACTACCGCATTATCACCTATGATGGTCTGAAGCCGTTCACGAACGATGCTGTTTCTGAATACAGCGAACAGGATAATATCAATCGGTATGGTACTGAAAACTGGATTGCCTTACTCAATACGTCAGGACGAGGGGTTGGGTTATACAAGCCCAAAGGCGAGGTGCGGTTCAGCTCTGCGGGTTTTGGTGTCACGAAAGAAGGGGGTGAGTTTGATGTGTCATCCGGGTATGTATGTAGCCAGCCCGCTTTACTGGTCGATTATAATGGCGTGTATGAATATGAGTGCGATTTAATCGTGGGGTCATTGGCCGATATCCGGCAGTTTGCCTATAACCAACCTCGGCCTCCTGCTGCACCTAATTATAAATTTGTTACCGATCGGCAGGGGTGGTATTATGGAAATACCCGCGACAAGGGCTGGCCCATTCAGAATGAGCTGAATGTGCGCTGGTACCGCGCCGACCCAACGGCAAGAGAGTTCAGAATCATAAGCCCGATGGCCTACTGGAAAGCTTCAGATGTGCCGAAAATTTACATACAGGCCGCTTTTCAGACGAAAGGAACGGTGGCTCGGTTTGTATGGCGAAAGCCTGGCGATATTGCCATTATCGAAATACCCGGTCGTTATGTCGATTTCCCAATTATTGGCGACGGGCAATTCAGAACGTACGAAATTAATACCAGCCAACTGGCTGGATGGGACGGTGTCATCAACCAGATATCCTTAACCAGTCCCGAAAGCCAATACCAATTTGAGAAAGGGTCAACGGTTCGGATACGAAGTATTACGGCAACTCCCTAAAATAATTTCTTAACAGACTTTTCGTAAACATTTGGCCGTACATCAAGTTGTAAATTCGAGTAATAACCAATCGAATATCAACTGTTATGATTACGAACGACGAAATTGTTGATGATCTGAACGAACTGGTCAAAATCAATAACGACCGCATTCAGGGATACGAAAAAGCGATTAAAGATAATGAAGATGCCGGGCTGGATGATATCTTCCGGCACTATGTAGTGCAGAGCCAAAACTTTCGTAGCCAACTGGCCGACCACATCGTCCGAATCGATGGACTGGCCGTGTCCGACGCTACATCAACCGACGTAACCAGCAAAATTCACCGGGCCTGGATCGATATTAAGTCAGCACTGACGGGCAAAGACCGGGATTCCATCCTTAGCTCGGTTGAGTTCGGGGAAAATGCGGCTGTTGAAGCTTATCAGGATGCGATTGAGAAAGATCACATTCCAGCCTACATCAAAGAGGATTTGCAGAAGCAATTGACCGAATTGCAGAGCGCTCTGGATCGGATCAAGTCGCTCGAAAAGGCAGCCTAAGGGGAACCATCCTTGAAAAGAATAGCCCGAAAGTTCCAAACTTTCGGGCTATTTTTATTTGCTGCGTCAGGTGGCTTCTGACTTAGGCAGGCAAAGGCATATCTTTCAGATCTTCGTCGGTTAATTTGATCGTAACAGCTTTTACGTTCTCTTCCAGGTGTTTGGCAGATGACGTTCCGGCAATAGGAAGCATTACGGGCGAAGCGGCTAATAACCAGGCCAGAGCAACCTGATAATCGGTAGCGGGTTTACCATCTACCTGATGACGGGCAGCCACCTTCTGAATGGCTTGCTGGGCCGAAACGTTTCCGGCGTTGAGCGGGAACCAGGGAATAAAGGCGATGCCGTTTTGTTCGCAGTATTTCAGTACGTCGTTCCAGGTCTGATCCCCGAAATTATACTTGTTCTGCACCGATACGACATCGAAATACTTCCGGGCTTCCTCAATCTGATCAATACCTACTTCCGACAGGCCAATGTGCCGGATTTTGCCCTGTTGCTGGGCTTCCTGTAGAAAACCGAGGTATTCGTCGGACGAAACTTTCGTATCGAAACGATGAAGTTGGTAAAGGTCGATTCGGCCCAGTTTTAAGCGTTTCAAACTGCCATTTAACGCTTCTTCCAGGTGTTTGCGACTGCCATCAACGGGCCATTGATTGGGGCCGGTTCGGAGTAAGCCACCTTTTGTGCCAATAACCAGTCCATCTGGATAGGGATAAAGGGCCTCGGCGATCAGTTCCTCCGATACATAGGGGCCGTAGCTATCGGCCGTATCAATGAAATTGATACCCAGTTCCAGGGTGCGTTTTAATACGCGGATGGCTTCGTCATGGTCTTTGGGAGGCCCCCAGATACCATCGCCCGTAATACGCATGGCGCCATAAGCCATTCGGTTGACGGTCAGATCGCCCCCAATTGTAATTGTTCCGGCCTGTGCGGCCAGCTTTGATTCGTCAGATTCAGTTGATTGCATAGGTTTTATTAATCATTCAGGGTATATACTCCATAGGTGGAGGTTCCCCTGATAAACTATCTAAAACCGTTTTTGTATCCGCAACCCGGTAAAGTTTTTGTTTCCTTACCGTTTCTCGATTCCCTCCAGTACCCGTCGAATTACGTTGGCTCGCTGCATGAATTCGAGGGAATTCGTAATATCCTGCTCGTCGATAATCTGTTTGAACTTTTGTAGAAACTCGATGTAGGCCGCCAGGGCGTCGGAAACGTTGACGCGATTCTGGTCGAAGATGGGCGCCCACATTTGCGGAGAGCTTTTCGCCAGCCGTACCGTTGAACTGAAACCGGTACTGGCCATGTCGAAAATTGCTTTTTCGTCTTTCTCTTTTTCCAGCACCGTGAGGCCCAGGGCAAAGGCGCTGATGTGGCTCAGGTGCGAAACATAGGCCAGATGCAGGTCGTGTTCCTGGGGCGTCATGTAAAATAGTTTCATACCGATGTCGCGGAATAGGCTTTCGACCAGGTTCAGACTGTCGGGGTTACTTTTTTCGCGGTCGCAGATGATGAGGTTTTTACCCGGCAATAGTTCGCGGAAAGCTGCGCCGGGCCCCGAGTTCTCCGTACCGGCCATTGGGTGAGCTGCGACAAACTGGGCACGTTTCGGATGGGCATCGGCAATGGCACAAATGGTTTCTTTAGTTGAGCCTAAATCAACGACGGTAGCCCCAGTCGGTAGCTGATCGAGTACGGTTGGTAATAAGTCGATGATGGTGTTGACGGGCGTAGCCATGACGACCAGTGTACTTTGAGCGATAGCCTCCGACAAAGGCAGTACGTCGTCGACAATCCCTTTGGCCAACGCCAGTTGCCCGTTCACCGACGACGTATCGACGCCGATAAAACGCATTTTGGGGTATTTTTCACGAACTGCCAGCGCGAAAGAGCCTCCTAACAAACCAATGCCTACAATAGAAACTGTCATCTGAACCGGGATTTAACAGATTTTGGGATGAAGCGGAAATCAGGGTTCAAAACTCGCTTGAACTCTAAGCTGGAAGCGCCAATATTGATTAGGGGTCCAATTTCTAAATTGTACGCTTCCAGATAATTAATGGCTTGAGCCAGATGTACTTCTTCCAGTTTAATAATCGCTTTTAACTCAACTAACAGCTTGTCTTCAGCAAGAAAATCGGCTCGTCTTGTACCAACCAATACACCCTTGTAATAAATTGGCATATCGACCTCCCGGGCAAAGCTTATGTTAAAAATGCCAAGCTCATGACCTAATGCCCTTTGGTATATTACTTCCTGAAAGCTATTACCTAATACTCGATGAACTGCCATCGAACAGCCGATAATACGGTGCGTTAACTCCCCATATTTGTAATCCTGATGCATCAATTCAATGGATATACAATCGTAAAAAAATCTGTTCCATTACAAGATTCATTGAGGAGTAAAAAGAGGGAAGTAGTAAAGCAAAATCCGTTTTTATCCTAAAATCCGTTCAATCCCGGTTCTGATTCGTTCCTTGGGCATGCATAAGGATACACGCACGTAGCGGTTCCCTTTCGGGCCAAAGATGAAGCCGGGGGCTATGAAAATATGCTTGTTGAGCAACAGATCGTCAACAAAGGCTTCAGCCGATTCTACATGATCGGGAAGTTTGGCCCAGATGAATAAGCCTTCCTGATCGGTCGTGTACGTACAGCCCAGTGCATCCAGAAACGCGTGAACCGCATCGAGCCGACCCTGATAAACCGCATTACGTTCCTCATGCCAGGCTTCAGAATTAGTCAATGCTTCGGCGGCTGCATCCATCAGCGGTTTGAACTGCCCCGAATCGACGTTGCTCTTGATGGTCAATACGGCGTCCACATACGGTTTGCTGCTCGCCAGCCAGCCAATGCGCCACCCTGCCATATTATGCGATTTACTGAGAGAGTTTAACTCAATGCCCACCTCTTTTGCGCCATCGACTGCCAGCAGACTGATTGGTTTCTTCTTGTTGAGGATCAGGCTATACGGGTTGTCGTGGCAGATAAGTATCTGATGGTCATGCGCAAACCGGACTGCTTTTTCAAATAGCGCATAGGTTGCTGGAGCGCCCGTAGGCATGTGCGGATAATTGAGCCAAAGAATCTTTGTTGGGGAACCTTCAGGCGATGCGTTTACCCGATCGGTCATCGCTTCCCAGTCGGGTTGCCAGCCGCCCTGTTCAAGAAGGGGGTATTCGCTCACCTGCGCCCCAACCATCTGGCTAACGGCCCGATACGCCGGGTAGCCCAGTTCGGGCACCAATACACCATCGTTCTCATTCAAAAACGTTAACGAAATATGCGTAATGCCTTCTTTAGAGCCAATGAGCGGTAGTATTTCCGTTTCGGAATTTAAATCAACGCCATACGTAGTCTTATAGAAACTGGCAATGCCCTGGCGAAGGCCAACGGTTCCTTTGTAGGGTTGATACCCATGAGCTGTTGGCTGCTGGGCCGACTGAATCAGCGCACCGATGGTATTGGCAGAAGGCATCAGATCGGGGTTGCCAATGCCCAGATTGATAATGTCGTGACCGGCGGCCTGAAGACGGCGAACTTCGGCCAGCTTAACGGAAAAATAATATTCCTGCGTCTGATCGGCGCGGTGAGCAAGAGGGATAATCACTTCTAACCAGGATTTAACAGATTTTAGGATTTAACAGATTTCGTTAAAATCTATCTATCCATTCATTTAAAACTGCAAAGATACTTGCTTAAAGAATGTGCTAGCTTATTAGATCAATAAGAAACAAAATCATATAAATCACTAAATCAGCTTAATCCCGCTTCTAAAAGGTATTTCAGCAACGGGGCCAGGTGCAACGATTGCATCATTTCGCCCGCGTTGATAATTTCCTTCGCCCGTTCCCGCGATATGATATGGACAGTGATTTCTTCCGTTTTTTCCAGATGTTGTGCCTGCTTCAACTCGACGCCCGTAGCCAGGAATGAGTATGTCAGGTTCGCATGCGTGCCGGGGTTGGCCGATAAGGTCATCAGGTGCTGCCAGGTACCACCACCAAAACCAGTTTCTTCCAGTAGTTCACGCTGGGCGGCTACCAGTGGCTCTTCGCCGGGATCAATTACGCCCGCACAAAGCTCATAGTGAACCTCGCCAATACCGTGTCGATACTGCCGAATCAGAACCAGTTGCCCTTCGGTTGTAACGGCAACCACGTTGATCCAGTCGGGATATTCGAAAATAAAATAGTTGGGAATGGAACCGCCATTCTCCATTCGAATAGCGTCTTTGCGCACCGTAAACCACGGCAATTGATGGATATATTCGGAGCTTTCGACCTGCCAGGGCCGAGGATCGTTCTCTGGTTTCATAGGGGCAAAGGTAGGCTTTTTCGGCAGAGCCATATTAACTGACCGCTTTGATTCGTTGTAAAGTGGACTTTAGCTTTGGCCAGTCATCTGTACAATCCGCGACCTGATGAAACAATACAGTCTTTTTTTAGTAGCTACTTTTTGCCTGTTCCTGTCGTCATGCCATCGGCCCGTTGCCTATTTTCAACGCACACCTCATCCCGAAGCCACCCGATTATTAGTGGAAAAACGACCTGTTCCAATTGCTGATATTGTCCCGGAAGTGGATTCTGTTGTCGAGCAACCGACAACCGATGCGCCTGCTTTTGTATCGGAGCCTGTGGCGAGTCTGAAAAATGAAGTAGATAGTCGGCTGCGGATCGAACAGCGAATGCAGCGGGTAGAGCGTGTGTTGGCTACAGAAAAAGAAACAACGACCCAGCAGCCTGACCCTCGGCCTAAGCCTAAGAATCAACTTCGATTGGGCAACCGGATTCGACAAAGCCTGGGCATACCGCTTCGGAAAGAGCTTAACTGGTGGCAACGGATTAGCTGGAAACTGAAAGCATCTGTAATCGTTATTTTGGTAGCCGTTGTGTTTGCTATTCTGGGTATTACCACACTCGCGATTATTTTCGGCCTGTTAGGAGCCTTCCTGATGATCAGCGGTTTGAAACGCTCTTTTAAAGTGAAGCGACCGTGGTTTTAAGTTTTCGACAGGATTTACAGGATGTTTTTACTGGCTGTTAATTCTGTAAATCCTGTCGAAAAAAGAATTTAGGGTAATTTCTGCACGGCGTCGTAGATTAGATTAAGGTAGCCTTCCCGGTCAATATCATACACGAATTCGACGTTGGGTGTCTTTTTCAGAACATTGAAAAAGTCGACAACAGTGGTTCCCGTAGTCAGTTTTCCGGCTGTTTCGACATCCACAAAACACGATTTTGACTCAAACAGCGATGGCGCGATTAGCCAGGCAATGGCGCAGGGATCGTGCAAGGCTGCTCCTCCGTTGAGTTCGGGACGCTCCTGCCGATAAAAAATCGAAAAGAAGTCCATCAACTCGGCCACCACCGTACCCGATTGATTACCAATGGATCGGAACCGCTCAATATCCTCCTGAAATACCAGCGCCTTATGGGTTACGTCGAGGCCGCACATCGTAATGGGTACGCCCGAACTAAATACAATGGCAGCCGCTTCTGGATCGACATAAATATTGAATTCGGCCGTTGGGGTCATATTGCCTCGGAAAGCCCCACCGCCCATAATCGAGATACGCTCAATTTTTGATTTCAGGTGGGGGTAGGCCAGCAGAAACGTGGCAATATTGGTCAAGGGCCCCGTCGGAACAAGGGTAATGGCTTCATCACTCTCAGTCAACATCTTCGCGATGGCTTCAACGGCCGATAAAGGCTCAGGCTGGAGCGTAGGTTCGGGTAGGCTTGGGCCATCCATTCCCATTTCGCCGTGTACATAATCGGCAATGATCAGTTCACGAAACAACGGTTTATCGGCACCTTTATAAACGGGAATGTTTGCACCTGTCAGGGCCATAATTTTCAGCGCATTCTTCAGC
Source organism: Spirosoma aerolatum (assembly GCF_002056795.1). Lineage (NCBI taxonomy): Bacteria > Pseudomonadati > Bacteroidota > Cytophagia > Cytophagales > Cytophagaceae > Spirosoma > Spirosoma aerolatum. Next base: position 599,396 of record NZ_CP020104.1, read on the forward strand.
GTCTTGGCCTGAGTCTGGTTGCCAGCCGACGTAGTGATGGCTTTAATATCGAATAAGTCGCTGCCAATGGCCAGCATGAGCATCACGGCATCATCGTGGCCGGGATCGCAATCTATAATTATCGGACGTTTCTTCATGGTTTGTCGTTTGCGTTGTGTTTGCCAGCCATTCGACTGGCTTTCCCAAAAAATATGAGGGCCCAAATATATCACCTTTGTACATACCCGACCGGAAAGCTATATGTTGGCATACGTTTCCAATTGGTTCTGCTGAATTGACGGCTTATCTTAGCTACTCGTTTGCTTTCCTCATTTGCCGATGCGCTCAATTGCTACAACACTTCTCAGTTCATGCCTCACACTCTGCGGGCTCAGTGTTTCGTTCGGACAGTCCAATGCCATTCCTACCGATGCCCAACAGGTAGTGAAAACCGCCCGGCCCGACGCTATTCAGATTCATATGCGTATTCTGGCTAACGACTCGCTGAAAGGCCGGAAACCAGGTACGCGCGGCTTTGCGATGGCGGCCGATTACGTCGTTTCCCAGTTTAAAGCCCTTGGGCTTCAGCCAGCAGGAGAAAACAAGTCGTATCGGCAGGCCGTACCGCTGCGTCGCTGGCAAACTAACGAAGCGGGTAGTTCGATGACGCTGATTGCGAATGGCCGCGAACAATCGTTACAATATGGCAAACAGTTTATCCTGAATCCGAATCCCGATCATCCAACCAGTGAGGTATCGGCTTCGGTCGTTTTTGTCGGTTATGGTGTATCCGCTCCCGAACTCGACTACGACGATTACGCCGGTATCGATGTAAAAGGCAAAATTGTCGCTTTCCTGAATGGGGCTCCGGCTGGTTTTCCCTCCAATCAACGCGCGTATTATTCCTCATCGAAGGCCGAGAATGCCGTAGCGCATGGCGCTGTGGGGACCATTGCCTTTAGCATGCCTACCGACCTCCGCAACCGCATCGAAACAGCCGCGCCCCGCAATCGGCAGGGTATTTATCGCTGGGTCGACAAGCAAGGGAAACCCCAGCGCACCTACCCGGCAATCAAAGGGGCTGCTTCGCTGGGCGATTCAACGGCTCGACTGCTTTTTACCAATGCACCAACGCCATTCAGCGATGCAATAAAACAGGCTAATAAAAATCGCCCACAGGCCTTTCCGCTCAATGTGTCGGTGCGGATACAGACCCAGACTGAACTTGTAGAAGATGTGGCCGGATTTAATCTGGTATCGCTATTACCCGGCACCGATCCCATGTTGAAAAACGAATATGTGGTGTATGTAGCCCACCTCGATCATCTTGGGATTGGTCGCTTAGTAAAGGGGGATTCTATTTACAACGGTGCTCATGACAATGCATCAGGGGTAGCGATCAACCTCGAAACGGCGAGGCTGTTTACGTCTTTACCCAAAGCGCCCCGTCGGTCGGTACTTTTTGTATGTGTAACGGGCGAAGAAATGGGCTTGCTTGGGTCTGATTATTTTGCCTCAAACCCAACTGTACCCAAAGACAAAATTGTGGCGAACCTGACGCTCGATATGCCCTTCTTTTTTCATCCACTACTCGACATTGTGCCGTACGGAGCCGAACATTCGAGCCTAAGTAAAGAAGTCAAACAGGCAGCCAGTTTTTTAGGTGTAGAGATTAGTCCAGACCCGATTCCCGAACAAACGGTATTTATGCGGAGCGATCACTTTAGTTTTGTTCGGCAGGGAATTCCGGCGCTGTTCATTAAAAGTGGGTCACAAACGGGTAATCCAAACCTCGATGGTACCAAACTCAACCTCGACTGGCGGGCCTCCATTTATCACTCACCCCAGGACGATATGAACCAGCCGTTTGATTTTAAGTCAGCCGCCAAACACGCCCAACTGCAATTTTTAGTAGGATACCTGACGGCCCAGGATGAGCAGCGCCCGACCTGGAACAAAGGTGATTTCTTCGGAACAAAGTTTGGCAAAGGTGAGCTAGTGAAATAGCCCGCTTTCTATTGTAATAACATCGGTACATCGACGGAGTCGGGTTTTCGGGGACTGCCTTTCAGGTGTAAGTCTCTGACCCGACTTCTGACTTTACGCATAAACCACTTGCCTGGGTCTGTCTTTCCGGTCAGGTAGTTGGGATCGGTTTCGCGCCAGAGCGGAGTGCCGATGAAATCCGTATACTCGTAATGGCCAATCAGGTAGTCGATTCCCTGATAGTGACGTTTCAGGTACCGTACCAGTTGCACATTGGCTTTCAGTTGCGCTCGGGTCAGGTCGTTATTGCCCACGTTTTCAATCCCAATAGCACAGTAGTTCAGGCCAATGCAGTGCCGGGCAAAGGTTGTATCGGGCAACAGGCGAAAGATGGTGCCATCCCGATCGACCAGGAAGGGGACGGAAGTATTTAGGGAGCTGGCTGCCTGAAGATCAGGACGACCCGGTAATACAGAAGGATTAAAGATATTGAAAGTGGCCTCCAGCGTCGGAACAGCCGTCCAGTGAAGCACAATCATCCTGGGCTTGATATATGGTTCAGTTTGTTCAAGACCGTGCCGTTTGGCCAGATAGTCGAGAGACAGTTGCCGACGTTGCTCGTCAAAAACAATCGGTTTGTCAATGATTCGTAGAGGGCGTTGTGTGCAGGAGGTGAACAGGGATAAGCTGATGAAGAAGGAAATCAGGAATTTCATTTTCAGGTAAAGTCGGTGGGAATGCTGACAAGTAGACAATGGCTTGAAAATAGTATCAACCCAGGGATAATAGTACTGTATTGAGAGTAGGTATAGGTATTTTTTCTAAGTAATCACCTTTCTAAAGACCTGGGCTATTCAGCCGGGTTTTAACAGTTTGTAAAAATAGCCATAAGTACATTTAACTACCTTTTAATTCTGATTCTTCGGTAATCGAATTGATGACGCGTTATTTTGTTTAGGCATTTCTAAGCGGATGAGGGTAAACATCGCATCATATTCTCTGCTGTTTGTTGGATTATTTTATTTGCCTGCTTCGGCTCAGGTTACACTAAACTTACGACAGACGCTTCAACAAGTACGTACTAATAGCCCGGCTCTCCGAGTCGAACGGCTCAATATCAATGTGGCCCAGGCCGATCAGGTAACTGCAAATTTGCGGCCAAATCCGGTGCTGAATAACCAGACGCTCGTTCAGTTAACACCTACTCCGGGCTCCGAAGCCGTTGGGTTGTTAAGTCGGCAACGGCGGCAATTCTGGTTTCAAGCTACCAAGGAGTTTGATATTTACCATAAACGGACGTACCGGAATCGGGCAGCCGAAGCCAATACCAATCTGGCCATTCGGAGCGTAGCCGAAACGGAACGGAATTTATTATTCGAGGCCGCCAATCGGTACCTCGATGCCTGGTATGCCCGTATTCAGCTAGCCCTCTTGCAGCGGGCCAAAGCCAATGTGGATACGCTGGTACAGTTGAATAAGGTACGGCTGAAAAATCTGGTTATTACGACCACCGATCTGACCCGAACACAGTTGATTTCAGATCAGTATGACATCCAGACCCGTACAGCCCAGCAGGATCTTCGCAATCGGCTGAATGAATTGCAGCTCGTACTGGGGATTGCCGATAGTGTGAATGTGGCCATGAATGATTCGATCATCCATCCGGCTTTCACAAACCCACTTAGATTATACCCGACCGTTATTGCAACGGCTGATAGCCTATTGCGACTGGCTACGGCCAACCGAACCGATGTGCTGGCGGCTGAAGCCAACATCGAATCGGCCAAACGAAATGTCGACTTGCAGCAGGTGTTGGCTAGACCGCGTAACGAGGCCGGTTTTATCTGGAACCCCCAGAATGCCATTCCATATGCAGGTGTATTCCTGACCATTGAGTTGCCTGTTTATAGCCGCAATCAGGGGGAGATTCAGAAGTCGAGGGTATTGCAGGAGCAGGCAAGTCAGGCGGCTACGCTGGTACAGACCCGAATCCGAGCGGAGGTGCAAACGGCGTATCAGTCGTTTATGACCAGTCGTCAGAACATTGATCGGTATGTTGGCATTCGGCGCGATGCCGATCAGGTACTGGCTTCTGTCCGGTATGCCTATCTGCGGGGGGCCACAACGCTGATCGATCTGCTTCAGGCTGAAAGTTCGTGGTTCGATACCCAAACGGCTTATTATCAGAGTCTTTATGCCTACCGTCAGAATTACGTCCGGTTGCTGTACGTCACCGGGCAGATCAACTTATACTAGCATGACCTTTCGCCATATACTTATTGCCTTCGTGCTTTTGTCAACGGCCTGTAAAGAAAAGCCCAGGTCGGTAGTCAAAGCCATACCTCGCCCGACCATTAGCACCGACGGAAGCCAGATTACGTTTCCTGATGCGGTTATGATGCGGGCCTTCGAAACCCAGGCCGTTCATTCGTCGGCCGTTCGCACCGATTTTACGGCTCCTGGCCATATCGCGGCTATGGTGGTTCGTTCGGTCGAAAATCCAGCCGAGCATCTGGTGCTGTTCGATGACCCTGGTTTGGCGGATAATTACACCGCCATTTTGCAACACCGGATCAACATCCAGACACAGAAAGGGAATCTCGAACGGATCAAGGATTTGCAGGCGCATGGGGCCGCATCGGGCAAGGAAGTTATTGAAGCCCAAACCCAACTGGCCAATGAAGAAGCGGCCATCATTTCGGACGAAGCGACGCTGAAACTAGCAGGTTTCGACCCGAAAGCACTGCGGCAGGCCCGCCCGAATACAATTTTAGTGGTTTGTGAAATACCTGAAAATCAGTTTGGTAGTATTCGGAGTGGGTTGAAATGCACGCTCAATTTTACGGCGTTTCCAAATGAGCGATTTCAGGGCGTGATCGATAATGTCAATGATTACGTCGACAATACCACTCGCCAGATCAAACTTCGCATTTCGGTCGCTAACCCCGATGGTCGATTGAAGGCGGGTATGTTTGCTACCGTTCAGTTTGGCGTTGTCGATGGCAATTTTATGACTGTTTCGCGCGATGCGGTCGTGACGGTGCAGGGACGCGATTATGTGTTTGTGAAAACCGGGCCACAGGCTATTGAACGACGGGCCGTACAGCTAGGGCAGCAACGGGCCGACCGGGTTGTGGTGCAGAGTGGATTGAAAGACGGAGAGGCCGTTGTATCGGCCAATGTCCTGCAATTGAAAGGGTTGAGCTTCGGGTACTGATTATGATTCAGCATTTAATAACATTTTCGCTCCGGAACCGCTGGGTCATCGTCGGATGCGCCGTGGCATTGATGGGCCTGGGCCTGTGGTGCTTCAAACTGCTCAAGATTGAAGCCTATCCGGATATTGCCGATACCAACGTCATTGTCATTGCCAAGTATGACGGACGGGCAGCTGAAGAGGTTGAGCAGCAGGTAACGATTCCCATCGAAAGGGTTCTGAACAGTGTTCCACACGTAACCGACCGACGCTCACGGACCATCTTTGGGTTGTCGGTGGTGCAGTTGAATTTCGATGAAACCGTTACGGACTACTTTGCCCGTCAGCAGGTTATTGAACGGCTGTCGGGGGCCGAACTGCCGGATGGCGTATCGCCCGAACTGGCTCCGCTGACTACGGCCGTTGGTGAAATCTATCGATATGTAATCGAAGCGCCACCGAGCATGACGCCCATGCAACTGCGGGATTTGCAGGACTGGGTTATCATTCCACAGTTGCTACAGGTGCCGGGGCTGGCCGATGTAACGACCTTCGGTGGGCCGATCAAGCAGTTTCAGGTGATTCCTGACCCGGCAAAACTGCGTAAATACAGCCTGACCTTGCAGGATGTAATCGATGCCGTTCAGAAAAACAACCAGAATACGGGCGGGAATATCATTGCGCGCGGAGGGCAGGGTTTTGCCGTTCGGGGGCTCGGTGCGCTGAAAACGCCCGAAGATATTCAGCATATCGTCCTGAAAGCGAACGAAGGTGTTCCGGTTCTGCTGAGCGATGTGGCCAGTGTCGAAATCAACCCGCCGTCGCCATCGGGGATTCTTGGCTATCGGATTCCCGACGAAAACCTGGACGTGATCGGCGCTACCGAAGGAATTGTGCTGCTCCGCCGGGGCGAAAATCCCAGCGAAGTACTTGAGTTGTTAAAGGCGAAAATAGCGGATCTGGAGGCCCGCGAACTACCGCGTGGCGTTCATCTGCGGGTATTGTACGACCGGGGTTTTTTAATCGACCATTCGCTCGAAACGGTTGCCCACACGCTGATCGAAGGTATCTCGATTGTTGCCATTTTGCTGGTTCTGTTTTTAGGCAGTTTACGAGCGGCTTTGGTCGTTACCGTCACCATTCCGTTTTCGCTGCTGTTTGCCTTTATTCTGATGAAACTGGTCGGTATTCCGGCCAACCTACTGTCGCTGGGGGCTATCGACTTCGGTATTATTGTAGATGGTGCCAGTGTTATGGCCGAACATCTGATCCGAAAATATCGATCGTCGGGCCCGGCCGAGCGAAATCAGGGCATTGTGAATGTTACAACCCGGTCGGCTGGCGAAGTAGCACGGGAAATTTTCTTCTCGGTCACGATCATCATTCTGGCCTACATGCCCATTCTGCTCATGCAACGGGTAGAAGGAAAACTGTTCAGTCCAATGGCGTTGACGCTTTCGTTCGCCGTCATTGGTTCGCTGATCTGCGCGTTGACCTTAATCCCGGTTTTGATCTCGTTTGCTTTTCGGAAAGCATTGGCTCATGATGGCAAACCGCTGAAAGAGCATAAAAACCTGCTGCTTTCGCCATTGGAACACGGTTATCAGTGGTTGTTGAAATCAGTACTATTTCGTGTGCCACGTCTGGTTGTGGGCGTAGGGATGATCGTCGTGCTGGTCATGATTGGATTTGGTCTGAAGCTGGGGACTGAATTTCTTCCCGAGTTGGATGAAGGGTCCATTTTCATGCGGGCGTTTATGCCGTCGGGGATTACGATTCAGGAAAATGCCAAGATCTCTCCTAAAATCCGGGATATTATCAGTACCTATAAGCCGGTCAGCTTTGTGATTACCCAGGCCGGGCGTAACGATGACGGTACCGACCCCTTCCCAACTGACCGTACCGAAATTCTGATTGGTCTCAAAGATTACAGCACCTGGTCGGATACGATTTCGAAGAAAGAGATTGTCCGTTCGATGCAGAACCAGTTGCAGGAGGCTTTTCCGGGCGCGTTTTTCTCGTCGGGTCAACCAATTATCGACCAGGTGATGGAGATTGTGACGGGTAGTGCTGCCGATCTGGCCATTTCGGTTGTCGGTAGCGATTTATCGCTGATGCGCAGTAAAGCCGATAGCATCGCCACGCTGGTACGGGGTATGAATGGGGCCGTGTCCGTGAATATCGAGCAGGAGGGGCCGCAGGACCAGTTAGCCATTCGAATCAATCGGCCGGCGGCTGCCCGGTATGGCATCAACGTGGCCGAAATCGAGAGCATGATCGAAGCAGCCATTGGTGGGAAAGCCATCGGGTCAATTTATGACGAAGCCAAACGGTACGATATTGTGGTTCGCTTCACACCCGAAAGTCGTGGTAGTATGGATGCCATCCGGTTGCTTCAGGTTCCATCGGCTTCGGGGGCATTGATTCCCATGAACGAACTGGCCGACATTCGCTATGTACAGGGCCAAACCAATATTTACCGCATTAATGGCAAGCGCATGGTGACGGTTCGAACCAATATTCGGGGGCGCGACCAGGGCGGTTTTGTCAAGGAGATTAGCCAGAAAGTGCGCGAACACGTAAAAATCCCGGAAGGCTACAGTGTTATTTACGGGGGGCAATACGAGAACCTCGAACGGGCAGGCGGTCAACTGGCGATCTCGATTCCTCTGACAATTGTGGTTGTTTTCTTATTCCTGTTTATGCTTTACGGCAATGTTCGGGATACCTTTCTGACGCTTACCTGTTTGCTGTTTGCACTGGCGGGTGGTATTGGGGCTTTGTTGTTGCGAGGGTATAACTTCAACGTTTCGGCCGGTGTGGGCTTCGTCTCGATTTTTGGGATTTCGGTAATGGCTGGCGTACTGCTGGTATCGGCCCTGAATCGTAACCTGATCAATAACCCGAAGTCGTTGATGGAAATTACCATTGACACGGCTCAGGAACAGTTTCGGGCCATTATGGCGATTATGGTCGTGGCAATTATTGGTCTGGTGCCAGCCGCCATTTCGAGTGGTATCGGTTCCGATGTGCAGCGCCCACTAGCTACAGTAATCATCGGCGGATTGACGACGACCTTACTGTTTACCCCGCTGATTATTCCGCCCTTATTCTACATTATCAACCGTAAGCGGCCCCGACCGACCCCGCTTGATTCCTCTGGCCACCACATTCCTGAACCAATCGAAGAAGGAACGGAGATTTAGGTAATGTACAATGAAAAATGCATAATGAACAATGAATCCATCTAGAAATCATTGTTCATTATGCATTTTTCATTGTACATTCTACCTCACGTCTGCTTCACGCAAACTTTTCCAACTGCTTGACCAGCACATTGAAATCTTTTGGATAAGGGGCGACAAACGTTTGCTCTTCACCATTCAACAGGGCGAAGGTCAGCGAATGGGCGTGGAGTGCTACCCGTTGGATGAGCGGCTGTTCTTCAGTGCCCTGCTTCAGGTTGAATTTGCGCTTCACATCAGACAGATAGACGGGCTCTCCTCCATAAGTGGCATCAAAAACAATGGGTGCCTTAAGACACATCAGATGAACCCGAATCTGGTGCATTCGGCCCGTTATGGGCATGCATTCCACCAACGTTGTTGTCCGAAATGCCTGTAGCGTATTGAAAATCGTTTCGGCAATCTTCCCTTTCTCCCGGTCAATCCGTACAGCTGTACCGTCTTTAATTGGCGAAATGGGTAAGTAGACGGATACGTTATCGAAATTGTGTACGCCATTGGTAACCGCATGGTAGCGCTTGGTCACCTCCCGATGCTCGAATTGCATGGCCAGATGGCGATAGGCTTCCGGGTTCCTGGCAATCGCCAGAATCCCCGATGTCTCTTTGTCCAGCCGGTGGCCTAGTTGCGCATCAGCATGATATTCCTTAGCCATCCGCAGAATGCTAATGCCCGTCCGGTCGGTTGTCCGTTCGTCGAGCGAAGCTACATGCGGAGGCTTGTTGATGAGTATATAATCCTCATTTTCAAATACAATGAGGTCTTCAAAGTTCAGTTTCATTTAGCAGGTCATTTGATAGTCATTGGTGGCATTTGTAGGGTTCATCGCTAAACGTAATCAAGGGGGCTTAATGATTACGAATGACTATCAAATGACACTAATAACAAACACAAAAAGCCTCCTCCTGACCGGAAGAGGCTTATAGATAAGATCGTAGCAAATTAAGCGGTCAGCGTACCGCGCTGAGCTGCTTTGCGAATGGTGGCTTCCAGACCGTTTTTATTGATGGTCTTGATAGCGGACGTAGCCACTTTCAGCGTGATCCACTCACCCGTCGATTCAACAAAGAACCGCTTCTTTTGCAGGTTCGGATAAAACTTACGCTTGGTTTTATTGTTAGCGTGCGAAACGTTGTTTCCGACGCGGGTGCGCTTTCCTGTGATTTGACAAACTCTGGCCATTACCGTACTCGTTTTCCGTATGAGGGCGCAAAATTCGCTAAATAATTCATAATCTGCAAGTCATTGCTTCTTTTTTTTGAAACCATAGGGGCAATGTCGGCAGCCATTCTGGCAACAATAACCCCGTTTGAGGTGATAGGCTGCTGTAAAGACGAGATAGCCTTCCGGCGTATAGTAATAATCGTCGTCGACTAAATCAGGGACTTTCTTCCTGGTAGGTTGTACAGGCATAGGGGTTGTGGGTCTGCCTAAATCCATGTATTTTTGAAAATAAACGGACAACGGAGCCGCTTAGTTGCAACCTGCCCAAAAGCCTTCATCAACGTTTTCACTTTAACCGTTTGTAGCTATGACGATTGAACCAATCACCCCGACATCGCCCGCCGATAAAGCCATGGAACTCGAATGGCACTATGGCGCGCATAACTATCATCCTATCCCGGCGGTATTGACGCGGGGCGAAGGTGTCTTCGTATGGGATGTAGAGGACAAGCGTTATTTCGATTTTCTGTCGGCGTATAGTGCCGTCAGTCAGGGCCACTGTCACCCCCGAATTATCAACGCTCTGATTAAGCAGGCGCAACGGCTTACCCTGACCTCAAGAGCGTTCTACAACGATCAGACGGGTATCTGCGAAAAATTCCTCTGTGACTATTTTGGGTACGACAAAGCCCTGATGATGAATTCCGGGGCCGAAGGGGGAGAAACGGCGCTGAAACTGACGCGCAAATGGGCGTATAAAGTGAAAGGGATTCCGCAGAACCAGGCCAAAACAGTGTATGCCGCTGGAAACTTTTGGGGACGGACCCTGGCGGCTATCTCGTCGTCGACCGATCCGAGTAGTACCAACGATTTCGGGCCATTGCTGCCGGGCTACATTGTGATTCCCTACAACGACCTCAACGCCCTGGAAGATACCTTCAAAAGTGATCCGAATATTGCCGGATTTATGGTAGAACCGATTCAGGGCGAAGCGGGTGTGGTAGTGCCCGACGAGGGTTACCTACGTGGTGTACGCGACCTGTGTACCAAGTACAATGTGCTGTTTATCGCTGATGAAGTCCAGACGGGTATCGGGCGGACGGGAACCCGTATTGCCTGCGATCACGAAGGGGTAAAACCTGATTTACTAGTGTTGGGTAAGGCGCTTTCGGGCGGAACGATGCCCGTATCGGCCGTATTGACATCCGATGAGGTTATGCTAACTATAAAACCGGGTGAACATGGCAGTACATATGGCGGAAACCCACTAGCTTGTGCCGTTACGATGGAGGCATTACAGGTCGTAGACGATGAGAAGCTAGCCGAGAATGCAACCGCAATGGGCGAGGTGTTCCGGGCTCGTATGACAGCATTAAGCCAGAAAACCGACCTCGTGAAATCCGTTCGGGGAAGAGGGCTGCTCAACGCCATAGTGATTTCCGAGCGTCCGGAATTCGGGGAGGAAACCGCCTGGGAGATCTGTTTAAAACTGAAAGACAACGGCTTGCTGACCAAGCCAACGCACGGCGATAAGATTCGATTTGCACCACCGCTTGTGATCAACGAAGAGCAACTTCACGAAGCGTGTGACATTATTGAGAAGACAATACTCGCTTTTTAAGCGCGTACGACCAGACGGGTAAGGAACGAGGACAGAGACATGGTAAGTACCCATCACTCTGTCCTTTTTGTATACGTTTACTAATAGTTAGGCCCGAATGCAGCCACTGAACGATAAATGGATGCGGATACTGGGGGTACCATTGCTAGCCTTGGTGGGCCAATGGGCTATGTATGGGTATACCAACGTTCCTTATCCTGATGATTGGCGCATTCCTTTTTTTTTCGTGCTGGGTAGTGTAGTCGTTTGGGAAATTAACCGCTGGGGCATCATTTTCTCCCGACGACGCTACCCCGAACAAACGCAGACATGGCAGCGGGTGCTTTATCAGTTCAGTTGGTTTGTTGTCTTTGCCAGTTTTATTCGCATTACCCAGACTTGGTTTTACCAGCAGATAGGCCTTTGGCATTCAACGGAATTGTTTGAGTTCAAGCCGTATTTTTTTAATACATTGGTGTCGGTAGTGGGTACTGTTCAGATTGCGGCTGTCTACGAAGGCATTTATTTGTACCAGCGGTGGCGAATGACCTATGAAGAGGCCGAAGAGCTAAAAAAAGTGAATTTACAAAGCCAGCTCGACTCGCTAAAAACGCAGATCAACCCTCATTTTTTATTCAATAATCTGAATTCACTTTCGTCGCTTATAACCACCGATGCCCAGCAGGCCGAGCTGTTTCTGGACGAATTATCGTCAGTATATCGGTATTTGCTTCGACAGGATGAGCGGTCTCTGTGTCCTTTGGCCGAGGAAATCCGGTTTATCAAATCGTATTTTTATCTGTTAAAGACGCGATTTGGTGACGGAGTATTTATGGAAATCGCTGTAGATGAGCATGCTATGCTATGCCTGATACCACCGCTGACCCTTCAGCTCCTGTTCGAAAATGCCATCAGGCACAACATTATCTCGGCTGATCGGCCCCTAACTATTCGTGTGTATACAGAGCAGAAGATGCTGTATGTAGAAAATAACCGTCAACTCCGAACGGCTACAGCCGCTTCGAATCAGGCTGGTTTGCAGGATAGTATGACGAAATATAAGCTGCTTGACCAGCCATCGGTAAGTGTCTACCAGGATGAGTTCAGATTTCGAGTGGGTGTTCCGCTGTTACCTCCTCCCGCTGAAGTAACGGTGTCTAAAAGCGAACATAACCGATAAGCTGGTTACCCTTGATTCTGTAGCCACTGTTTTACTTCGGTAAGCATGAGCGCGGCCGACTTTCGTGTAGCGGCTACGTCGCTGTTAAGCTGGTTAAGTCGGTTGCTTACTGCACTGGACAGGTTAAAAAAAACACTGAATTCGTTAATGTGCTGAGGGCCAGTAGGTAGGTCGCGGCCCGAAAAAAAATCAATCAGGTCCTGGTAGTCGCTATTGGTATTCATAGCACGAAGGTAGGCACCTGAGATTTTATTTCCATCTCTTCAGGCATAAATACATTCGGCCCAAAAATTGCAATCACTTCCAACGGTGTTTGAGAGAACACCGTTGGAAAGTGCAACACGCTGGTTCTTTTAGAGCCAGTGTGTTTGCCTTTTTCATAACTACCGATGGGCTTGATTGTTGCAGTAATAACTAAAATGCTGGTCTGAGAGGAGCCAGCATTTTATATTTTTCATCCATTCGAAGTTTCTTACTGGGCGACCAAAGCCAGCTTTTTACCGGCTGGATCAATGGCTAATCGAGTAAGTTGCGTGATACCGGCTGAACTAAAATCGGCAACGGGCTGCCAGCCTGAAGTAGTTTTAGGATTGTACTGATACAATACAGGCCCACGGGCCATTAAAATCGTGCCATCGGGCGTCCATATAAAATCCTCGCTGCCCTCCAGAGTTGGTACGATACCCATTGATGTTCGTGTTTTCAAGTCAAGCTGCCGTATTTCCCAGTGGGTAGCATCCTGTTTATGAACGTAACTCAACGCCTGCTTCCCCGGAATTTTTAGCAGTGTTCGGCCAATGCTGGTAGCTACTCGAATGGTATCGCCCGTACTTACCTTCGCCAGTTGGAGCGAATTGGGCGACCCTAAAATAAAGAGTGCCAGCCAGTCAGAATCCAGCCAGCAATGATAACCAACTGGTTTTACGGCAGGAAGCACCAATATGGATTCGCCAGTACCCGACAACGGGAATTTCCACAACCGCTGCGTTTTATCACCTTCAACACGAATGACGGAAAAATAAGCCCGGTCAGGAGTTATGGTTGGCGAGTATTCACTTTCGGGGGTTCTGGTTAATTGTATAGTGATTTTAGAGTCCAGAGAATACTGATAAATGTCGGTTTGCCCATCGACCTGCATGGATGTATACAACAGGCTTTTTCCATCAGGCGAAAAAGACGGTTGATTATCATACCCTTTTCGCTGGGTAATATTCTGCGGAATACCCACTTTTAGTGGTGATGTTGTGATATCGACTAAAAAAATATCCGTATCTGCCTGCGCCAATACCGGAGAGGTAGCCCATAGGGCACAGACAATATAAACGACGATGCTACTAAAGCGTAGGGATAAGCGCCGATCGGTGAGCGACGAAGGGTAATAGTTCATGAGGAAGTGCAGGTTGTAAATAATGTTTATCCAGCAAGATAAGACAATACTCATTACCAGTATCTTACAGTAAGGGCTTTAGCTTGGTAAAAAACGTGTGCCATACGGAAATGCAGCAGGTGAACCAATAAACTGGCACGCTATATGTGTGAACTGACATGGTTCGCTGCGGCCTACAAACCATAACGTTATGATGAAAAACTCTATACTTCAGAAAAGCCTCTTTTTTACGATCGAGTCGGCCATTTTGGATCAGCGCGTCATTCAAATCAACATTCAGGGAGCTTGGCGAACGTTGGAGCCGTACCAATTGGGGCTTCCCAGACAAGGCTCTGGAAAACTGACTTTATACGGCTACTGCCGCGATCTGGCCTGTGTATCAAGAACCAACAGCCGATGGCAGCTTTTCGAAATAGAACAGATCTCCCGCATTGAGTTGACAACCTATAGTTTCCTGCCTCACGTCAGTTACAGCGAGCAGGCAGATCTACTGCATCCCATTTTCTTTCGGGTACCAATCTCCATAAGTAGCTGTAAGTAAAGACAAACAGCGAAACGGGTTCGTTTTAACGGGTATAGCTGTCAAGAAACGAAACGACCTGTTTGTGGAAATGCTTGAAACTGCCAGAGCGAGATTCGAGCCAGTCGGCAGCTAAATCAACTAAGATTTCATTCGCTTTTTCAAGCTGTTTTTCAACCCGAAGTTTGCCTCCGTATATTTTTGCTTTAGCTTCATGTCGTGCCATTTGGTCCAATGGCTCATTTTTAGTTGACCCTGGATTTTGCTGACGCCATTGAAGGTAAAGCAACCAGTGTTCAATACATTGGACAGGTATCATCAAAATCACTTTTGTATGTGCCCGGCAGAGTGTCGTTAATTTTACCTTTAATGCGTCGATTTGCCTGATTTCGACAGAGTCGGCATCCCTACCAACAAATAGAATATCTAAGTTGAATTTTGTGAAGGCTTGTCGGGTTGCATCGGGCAGGACGTCTTCTACTTCTTTAGCGTTTGACGCTTTGATTTGCCAGCCAAACGAGTCATTTTGTTGGAATACGTTTGGATGACATTGGTTGAGGTAATGCTCAATGAAATTTTTATGTGCTTTGTCTTCGCACAAAATGCCATAGCTAATTACTTGATTCATCGAGGTACACCGCCTATAAATCCAACTTTCCAGGCTTCCCCTAAGCCATTGAGGTATTGAGGAGGATCGAAGCCCGCTTTTTCGCTTTCGGCCGTTTCTGGTTCAATAATATCACGTTGAAGATTTTTTACATGCGTGGCTCCTTCTTCGTCTTTGTCAAAAATGAAAACGGACTCCGGCATATCTTTAAACATATCGACAACGGCCGGGCTATGAGTCGTCATAATTACCTGAATATCTTTATCATCAACTAATCCAAAAATAAAATTGATGACCTCTTCTATTCGTCGTGGATGAATTCCTTTTTCGGGTTCTTCAAGAAGCAAAAGCTTTGGTGGATTGGGTTGATTGATGATGCAGAGGAGCGCGATAAAGTAAAGAGTACCTTCGGAAAGCTCGTTAGCCCAATAAATTGTTTTTTGACGCCCGTCTGTTAATCCAATTCGTTTAAATGTTTTGTCACCAAATTCTTTCACTAAAGCTTCTGTAGCCGCAACGTTCTGAAAATTAATTTCTGTAAATTCTGGGACACACTTAGAAATGTCAGCTTTTATTTGGGCAAAAGATTCTGGATACTCATCTCTAATTCGATCAAAAAAAGCAATAAGATTTGACGCATCAGCAATAACTGACTCTTCTCCTCTTCCAACAGGACCTGGCTTACTGAGTTTATTAGGATCTGGTTTGTATATAAGTAAACTATTGTATGGGACTTGAATATGTTCATGTACAATAAAAGCATCATCTAAATCATATTCTTCACGGTTTGGCCAATCTATCGCTCGGTTTTGGAAGGTAATTTTTTTACTTAATTGTATATTATTGGCTTGTATAGACGATATAGGAACATTTGCAGTTAACTCCAATTTTAGAGTAGGAATCAAATCAAAATTAAATCTTATTGTGGAAAAAGCATCTTTCTTAAAAGTATATGTATTCCCTTGGTCAATGGCATTAGTGTCGGATAAAAATGCTTGGAAAAAAAACTCCAGTGCCTTCAAAAAATTGGTTTTGCCTGAGTTGTTCGGGCCTATGAGGAGGTTGACTTTTTGAAGGTCGAGGGTGACGTCTTTCAGGCTTTTGAAATTCTGAATGGAAACGCGCTTGAGCATGGTAGTAAAGCGGTTAGTTAAGCGCAAAGTAACAAATTAGTTGCCCATTTGGGTACTACGCATCAATACGGTATTGTCGGGGTCGATGACGACGGTGGTGGGTTTGGTCGCTGCCGGAATCGTGTACGTCTGGGTTTGCTCCGAGAGGGTTAGCTTAGATGAACGACTCAGTTCGCGTCCGCGATTGTCGCGAAGGCTAAACGTAAGCGGAATGGTAAACAGATGCCCCGTTCGTTGGGCCTGCCGAACGTCGATGACCAGCGATTTTTTAGCTGCATCGTAACGGGAGCTCCAGACGATTTCCGGGAAGCCCGGCTCATAAAGCCATTGCTGGAAGAACTGGCTGAGCTTTTTACCCGATTCTTTTTCCATGATCGCCTGTAAATCGCTGGATTGAGCGTTTCGGTTGCGATAAGTGGCATAATAAGCCCGAATCCCTTTCCAGAATACATCGTCGCCCAATTCATGCCGAAGCATGTGCAGCACCCAACCACCTTTCTGATACGAATTCGGATTCAGTAAATCCATCAGATTCGACGCCGTCGAGTCAACAATGGTGCCTTTGGGCTTTAAAGCCGAAAACCGAAAAATCTGCCCTTTATTCTGGTTCAGAACGGCGTTGAGCGTGTCTTTGCCATAGGCATGTTCCAGATAGAGGGCGGAGAAATACGTGGCAAAGCCCTCACTCAGCCACAGTTGCGACCAGTCGGATTCGGTAGCTGAGTTGCCGAACCACTGATGGGCGATTTCGTGCGCCAGCAGTGCTTCCACATCCGAATCTTTATGTCCTACAATTACCTTCTCGTTGTAGAAAATGCAGCTTGCGTTTTCCATGCCCCCAAAAATGGTGGTCGATTCCACGTTCGCCAGTTTCTCATACGAATACGGGCCAATCCGGTCGATGAAATATTGTAGGATTTCTTTGGCGGGACGGTAATCGACAAACCCTTTCTGGCTGTCGTTGGGGTATAGCCAGCTTTGCACCGGAATTCCATTGACTGAGCCTACTTCATCTACCGCAAACCGGGCGGCACCAATCACCATCACTTTGGTTGGAATGGGGGTATTTTCCTGCCAGCGGGTGAGTTTGCGGCCATTAGTCAGGCTACTTTCGCCCATAAACTTGCCATTGGCAATGACCCGGTAAGTGGCTGGGGCATTTACCGCAAACGAGCAGGTGGCTTTATCGGACGGGTGGTCAACAACGGGCAGGTAATTCCGGGCGTTGTTGGGCCAGTTGTCGCCAAAGAAGGTGCGGTCGCCAAATTTGTTCCGGCTGATGATCAATCCCTGTTTCGGCGTGCCATCGTAGCGAATAGTTAGTTCGGTTACCTGATTCGGCTGGGCAGGCAGGTTGATGAATACTTTATCGTTTCGTTGACTGAAAGGAGCGGTCTTTCCATCGGCCAGACTCACCGAGCGAACCGTCATGCCCGTTTGTAAGGTATCTGATTTGCCCCCGATCAGGTCGAACCAGACGGTTTGCCGATCGTCGGCGCGGGTAAATCGAATGGTCGCTTCGCCACGGATGAGGTTGGTCGAATCACTTAAGGTAAGCGAAAAGGCATAGTTTTGAACGTCGACGCCCGGCTGGGTATACCGAGCTAAATAACCGGGTGATTGCGAGCAGGCAGAAGTCGCCACCAGGGCTAGTAAACCAATCAGAAAGTTGATACTGTTTTTTTTCATTCTTAAGACTCCTTTATCTCCTGACATAGTTCGATCAGCACACCGTTGGTGCCTTTAGGATGTAGGAAACACACTAATTTGTTGTCGGCTCCGCGCTTGGGAACTTCATTCAATAACGTAAACCCGTCGGCTTTTAGCCGCTCCATTTCCGACAGAATATCGTCGACTTCAAAGGCGATATGATGAATACCTTCGCCCTTTTTCTCCAGAAATCTGGCAATGGGGCTATCGGGATTCGTTGCTTCGAGAAGCTCGATTTTCGTCTCATTTACTCGGAAGAACGACGTGGTTACGCCTTCGGAGATAACTGCTTCGGATTTGTAGGGAGCTACATTGAGCAATTTGGTAAAGAGTTCGTTTGACGTAGCGATATCCCGAACGGCAATGCCGATATGTTCGACGTTGGTAAGCATACACGGAATGACAGTGGTTAATGCACAATGTATAATGGAGGCTATGATCAGGAAACTTTTCCAATACAGTAAAAGTTAACTAGATGGCACTGCAAACCTACGATTGTATTGCCAATTCAATTATACATTATTCATTGTACATTCCTGACAATGGTTACGGTATCAGAGATCGCTAAAAACAAAATTATTGAACTGCGTCAGAAAGATGGTCTGGCTGACGAGTATGCCATCCGGGTAGCTGTGCAGGGGGGTGGGTGTTCGGGCCTGATGTATGACCTTCAGTTCGATGCAACCCAGCAGCCTACCGACCATGTTGTTGAGGATAAAGGCATTAAAATTCTGGTCGACCGCAAAAGCCTGCTCTATCTGGCGGGTACTGAGCTTGATTTTTCGGATGGTCTGAACGGTAAAGGATTCCAGTTCAAAAACCCGAATGCAACCCGCACCTGTGGCTGTGGCGAAAGCTTTGCCGTCTGAACTGCGTCGGCAGCCCCGCAGAATTTAATAGATTGAACTGAATTTCAAAATTTTGTATAGATTAATAAAGAAGCCGGTTCTACTGAGACCGGCTTCTTTATTACGGAGCTTTGTCATTTCGAGGAACGAGAAATCTCAAGCTTGATTTATGAATGAATTAAGATTCCTCATATCGGTGGAATGACAAAAGTTTTATTTCAGCAGATTCAGCAGATACGCTCCGTACCCACTTTTGACAAGCGGCTGAGCGATTTTAGCTAGCTGATCGGCATCAATAAACTTCATTCGATAGGCAATTTCTTCGGGGCAGCCGATTTTTAACCCTTGTCGTTCTTCAATGACGTGAACAAACTGGCCCGCCTGGATCAACGACTCGAACGTACCTGTATCAAGCCAGGCTGTTCCACGGTCCAGAACACCTACTTTTAGCTTACCACGTTCCAGATAAACCCGATTTACGTCCGTAATTTCCAGTTCGCCACGTGGCGACGGTTTGATATTTTTGGCTATGTCCACAACTTCGTTGTCGTAGAAGTACAGACCTGGCACCGCGTAATTTGATTTTGGCTTGGTCGGTTTTTCTTCAATCGACAGGACATTAAAATCGTTATCGAATTCAACAACCCCATAGCGCTCAGGATCGTGTACTTGGTAGGCATACACCACACCACCATCAGGATCGTTGTTGGCCTGGAGAAGTTTCGACAGGCCTGAGCCGTAGAAAATATTGTCGCCCAGCACCAGTGCCACTTTGTCGTTTCCAATAAATTCTTCGCCGATGATGAAGGCTTGCGCCAGCCCATCAGGACTAGGCTGAACGGCATACGTGAATTTACAACCCAGGCGTTCGCCGTCACCAAGTAGTTTTTCAAAATGGGGTAGGTCGTGCGGGGTTGAGATAATCAAAATTTCCCGAATGCCTGCCAGCATCAGAATGGACAGAGGGTAATAAATCATCGGCTTGTCGTAAACCGGCATCAGTTGTTTCGATACAGCCAGTGTGAGCGGATGAAGGCGGGTGCCGGAGCCCCCGGCGAGGATGATTCCTTTCATATTTCTGAATGATTGAATGATAGAGTGATTGAATGATTGAATAGCTGACGCGATAAACCAGTCAATCATTCAATCACTCTATCATTCAAAATTTATCTATTCGCGTACATTCCCTGATAATAACTCTGATAGGCACCGGACGTAACATTATCCAGCCACTCCTGATTTGCCAGGAACCAATCGACGGTTTTTTCGAGACCTTCTTCAAATTGAAGCGAAGGCTGCCAGCCGAGTTCGTTCATGATTTTGTGGGCGTCGATGGCGTAACGCAGATCGTGACCAGCCCGGTCGGTGACGTACGTAATCAGTTTGGCCGATGTGCCTTCTTCCCGACCTAGTTTGCGGTCCATAATCTGGCAAAGCAGGTTCACCAGATCAATGTTCTTCCATTCGTTAAATCCGCCGATGTTATAGGTTTCGCCCAGCGTCCCTTTGTGGAAAACGGTGTCGATAGCGCGGGCATGGTCAACCACGAACAGCCAGTCGCGAACGTTTTCTCCTTTACCGTATACAGGCAGCGGCTTGTTGTTCCGAATATTATGAATCATCAGCGGAATCAACTTCTCGGGGAAGTGGTTGGGGCCGTAGTTGTTGGAGCAGTTGGTTAACACAACGGGCAGTTTATACGTATTTCCGTAAGCCCTTACAAAATGGTCCGAAGCGGCTTTGGAGGCCGAATAAGGTGACTGTGGATCGTATGGCGTCTCTTCCGTGAAGAAATCTTCCGGGTTGTGCAGCGAGCCATACACTTCGTCGGTGGAAACGTGGTAAAACCGCTTGCCTTCAAAATTGCCTTTCCAGCTATTTTTAGCGGCATTGAGCAGGTTTACCGTACCAACTACATTGGTCATGACAAACGACATGGGGTCGGTGATGGAGCGGTCTACGTGCGACTCAGCCGCCAGGTGAATGACTCCATCGAAACCCATTTCGGCAAACATATCCTCCAGAAATTTGGCATCGGTAATGTCGCCTTTTACGAACGTGTAGTTTGGCGCGTTTTCGATGTCGGTCAGGTTTGCCAGGTTACCGGCATAGGTCAGCGCATCGAGGTTATAAATCTGGTACTCTGGGTATTTCGTTACGAACAGGCGCACCACATGCGACCCGATAAAGCCGGCTCCACCGGTAATTAAAAGTTTCATTTTAGTTTGGTTTATAAGCTTCAGCCTACCGTTTTAACTAATCTTTTGCTGCCAGCGCCAGGCATCGCGCAACGAGTCGGCCAGAGAACGCCTTGCGGTCCAGCCCAGTACCTGATTCGCTTTCGATACATCGGCATATACCTGTTCTACATCGCCGGGCCGACGGGGGCCCAGTACATAGTTTAGCTTAACGCCAGTGGCTTCTTCAAACGTTTTGATCACATTCAGAACGGTTTCTCCACGCCCTGTACCGATATTAATGACGTCGTAACTTGCCGTTTCGTCACTTTCGATTAGTTTTCGGAGCGCCTGAACGTGGGCATCCGCCAAGTCCATCACATCGATGTAGTCGCGGATACACGTACCATCGGGTGTGTTGTAATCGGATCCATACACCGTCAGACTGGAGCGAATACCGGCGGCTGTTTGGGTAATGAATGGGACCAGATTGGCCGGAACACCGAGAGGCAGTTCACCGATTTCGGCCGATGGATGAGCACCGATTGGATTAAAATACCGAAGCGCAAAGGCTTTGACCGGCGTTTGAGCCCGTACCGTATCGCGAATGATATCTTCCCCGATGGATTTGGTATTGCCGTAGGGGGATTGAGCTGGAAGCCGTGGTGTTGCTTCTGTGACAGGTAGATGTTCAGGCTGGCCGTATACGGTGCAGGACGACGAAAATACGAAGTTGCGTATGTTGTACTTCGGCATCAGCTCCAGTAGGAGCATTAGCGAGTCGAGATTATTTCGGTAATATTTCAGCGGTTTTGCTACCGACTCACCCACGGCTTTAAAAGCGGCAAAATGAATGACGCCCAAAGGTGATTCTTTCTGAAATATATCGTTCATGGCGGCTGCATCGTTGCAGTCGACCGGGTAGCAGGTTACATCTCGACCCAGAATGGCCCGCAGGCCATCGAGCGCCGAGCGTTCGGAATTCGAAAAGTCGTCGACAATAACCGGTTCAAAACCAGCTTCAACCAACGAAACAACCGTGTGGGAGCCAATAAAACCAGCGCCACCAGTAACCAGAATTTTGGAGGAATTATCTGTAGGAGTCAAACCGTTTTTTAGGAAAATTTTGTTGCTATAGTAGCATAGCGACTCGTAAAACCAGACAAAAGTAGTATATTCAGGAGGTTTACGAAAGCAGTTTTTATTGTGAGGTAATTCTCTCAGGCGGTATAAACGAATGAACGACAACGAATTGAAAGCCCTAATCTCGCTCCTAGACGATGAGGACCCGGAGGTGGTGGAGCATGTCGAACAGCGAATTCGGCAGATAGGGGGACAAATGATTCCGCTTTTGGAAACAGAATGGGAGGGGAGCTTTAATTCTGCACTGCAAAAACGGATTGAAGAACTGATTCATGACCTTCAATATGAATCCGTTCTGGAACGAATGCGCGACTGGAAAAACGGTGGCGCCATGGATTTGCTGGAAGGATTGTGGATCGTTGCTACCTATCAGTATCCTGACCTATCGCTGGCTAAACTTCGGCAGGATGTCGAGCAGTTGTTCTACGATGTGTGGGTCGATTTTAAAGTCGATATGCATCCCGACGAACAAATCAAGGCTATGAATACGGCCTTTTTCTCGAAACTGAAATTCGCGCCCAACACAAAGCATTTTCACTCGCCAGCCAACTCGATGATCAATCAGGTACTCGAATCGCGACGGGGTAATCCCATCACGCTTTGTGTGCT
This sequence comes from Spirosoma aerolatum, assembly GCF_002056795.1. NCBI lineage: Bacteria > Pseudomonadati > Bacteroidota > Cytophagia > Cytophagales > Cytophagaceae > Spirosoma > Spirosoma aerolatum. Next base: position 621,880 of record NZ_CP020104.1, read on the forward strand.
ATATATGCTCATTGCCCGTCGACTGAATCTACCGGTGTATGGAGTCAACCTCCCCAATCTGTTTGTGCTTACTTATAAAACCAATGGGGTACAGTTCTACATCAATGTGTTTAATCGGGGGTTGGTGTTTACGACGAAAGATATTGACCAGTACATCGACCAGTTGAATATTCAGCGGCTGGATGCCTTTTATCAACCCTGTACCAATACCGATATTGTCCGGCGGGTACTGCGCAACCTAACGCTGGCGTTTGAAAAAAATGGCGATACGGATCGGGTACAGGAGGTCGAAAAAATTATGGCTGCCGTTCGCGACGACGGCGATGGATTACCCTTGTCCGATTATACGCAGCGGTAGCATTTTAATGCATAATGAACAATGGATAAACTGCATCTGAAGAGAATTATCCATTGTTCATTATGCATTAAAACGCTATCGCCAGCAATCCGGGGCCGGTTTTAAAACATCGGATAGTTAGTTCCTCTTCGTGATCGGGTAGGCGGACATGCCCTATTAGTTGGCTGGCATCGTCGGCAAATGGCTCAACGTGCAGATGTTCCCGAAAGGTGAGTTGCCGTTTGCCATAGAGTTTATAAAGTGCCTCTTTAGCGCACCAGTATACAGCCAGCCGATGCGGATTTCCGGCGGCATGGGCAATCTCGTCGGCCGATAACACGCGGGGGACAACGCGCGTGAACTGATCACGGACCGGCTCAATATCGATTCCTACAGGTCGTGATCGGTGGAGAATAGCGGCCGCCCATCCACTTGTATGCGATAAGGAAATATGCCAGGGCGACCCGATCAGGTGCGGTTTTCCATACTCATCTTTTTGCAGGCCAACGTACAATACGCCCTGAGCCTCGGTCAACTGCTGAATAGCCACACGGCAGGCCAGCCATTCTACTCGTTGAGCGGGGTGGGTGATACTGGCTAGTTCGCTCTCTTCCGCAACCGTAAGCGGTAGATTTTCCCTGAGAGCTTGTTCATCATCGGTGATCGCCCGGAGGGTGGCGATGCAGTCGCTGTTTATGTTTATCTGAAAAGTCACAAATCAAAAGTCGGAAGTAGCTGAACAAAAAGAAAGGTTTACGACCTTTGATTCGCTAGTTTGATGATTAGGCGCCTGAATCGTTGATCGTCAAACCAAAATTACATTGCAACGTGATCGTAGAAAAGATTGATACTTTCGGTGGGCATCGCGACTGCGTTTATACACTCGAACAGGCATCGGCCCCGAACCTGTTTTTTTCGGCGGGGGGGATGGACAAATTGTCGAGTGGCGACTCGACCGCCCTGATCTGGGAAGACTGGTAGCGAGCGTACCAGCCTCTGTGTATGCGCTGGCTTTTCAGCCGACAACAGGTTTATTATGGGTTGGACAGAATTATGAGGGAATCCACTGGATCGACCCTGTTCAGAAACAGCAGATACATTCACTAAAAATTACATCGGCTGCTATCTTCGACATCAAGATTTATAAGCAGGACGCCTTCGTTGCTCTTTCCGACGGAGTTGTGATTGTGCTGGATGCCAATCAGTTCGTAGTGCGGAAACACTTGAAAGCCTCTGGCCAATCGGCGCGTTGTATTACCGTAAACCCGGTGGAGCGGGAGTTTGCCGTAGGCTATAGCGATTATAACATTCGTATTTTCGATCTGGAAACATATGAACTCAAGCGAACGATTTCAGGTCATACCAACTCGGTGTTCACGGTCGCTTATTCGCCCGACTTTCGGTATCTGCTCACGGCCGGGCGCGATGCCCATCTGAAGGTATGGGATGTCGAGAATGGGTACGCGTTACAACATACCATTGTTGCCCATATGTTTGCGATCAATCATCTAGTGTTCAGTTCCGACGGGCGGTATCTGGCTACGGCAAGCATGGATAAGTCTATTAAGATCTGGAATGCCGAAACGTATCGGCTATTGAAAGTAGTTGACCGGGCTCGTCATGCAGGTCATGGTACATCGGTCAATAAGCTGTTATGGATTGATTCGCACCAACTGGTATCGGGCAGCGATGATCGTACGATTTCGGTATGGAAATTGTCGGAATAGTTATCGGTTAAATAGGAATCTCCTATTTTTCAGGCTATTTTTTGTAAAATACGTGGAATGGCTGTTATTTCACCATTATTGGTATCAATAAATTCTAAAATCGTAGCGCACCAATGAAAATTACGCCTATCGAAATCCGGCAGCACACATTTGAGAAAGGGTTGCGCGGTTATAAATCCGAAGACGTTGACGCCTTTTTGGTTTCGTTATCTCAGGAATGGGAACGTGTAACGGGGGAATATAAAATGCTGAAAATGCAGCTTGAGTTAGCTGAAAAAGAGCTAGGTAAACTCAAGGAGATCGAAATGACACTTTTCCGAACCTTGAAAACCGCCGAGGAAAATAGTGCCAATATTACCGAACAGGCCAACAAAGCAGGAGAAAAATATATTGCCGATGCCAAACAGAAAGCGGATGAGATCATCGCCGATGCCCGCAAACGGTCGGCGTTGATGGTTCAGGACGCTGAAAATCAGGCACGCTATCTGAAAGATAATATTCTCAACGACCTGAAATCGCTGGAACATGACTTTAAAGCCCTGGAAGGGTATAAAGAAAATCTGGCGTCTCAGATTCGATTATTAGCCAGTAATGCGGTAGATAGCGTAGACCGATTTGAGAAGAAATTCAGCAAGCAGAATCTGAAAGGTAAAATCGACGAGGTGTCAAGTCAGATTAAAGATGAGCTAAAGGAAGCTGATACTAAACCCACTGCCGAAACATCGGACGACGTTAAGACGGAGCCGGTCAGTAGTGCGGATGCAAGCGAATTGCCTCCTCTTGTTGATCGGGAAGAGTCAATTCCAGAAGCGATTCCAGACGATAAAGATATCCTGGAAAAGTTGGATGATGCTATTCAGGAAACCCAGTCAGAGCATACCAATGTCACTGTACCGGAGTCTGTTCTGGAAGAAGCAACAACTCCAGAGCCAGAAGCTTCCGAAGAGGCTCCTGTAAAGAAAGGCGGATCATTCTTCGACCAGATTTAATGGAGTGTGGGTAAGCCCCGCCACGAACTATGCGGGTTTTCGGCTCGCGCTAGAAAATGGGAACAATTGCGTTAGAAGGACTTGAGTTTTTCTCCTATCACGGATTTTACGACGAAGAACAGAAGATTGGTAATAAATATTCCGTTGACATACTCGTAACAACCGATTTTTCGGAGGCAGCGCGTCGGGATCGTTTGAGTGATACCGTTAGTTACGAAGACTTATACCGGATCACAGCGGATGTGATGAAACAACCGGCTAGGTTACTCGAGCATATTGCTCATCAGATTATTCAGGAAATACGAATCCGCTACAACAGTTTAGAAGCTGTTGAAGTAAGCGTTTCGAAATTTAATCCACCCATTGGCGGAGTATGTCACCGGGCCCGGATTACGATGAAAGGGTAAAAGTTGGCATTAGGAGCAAGGGGTTAGTAGTGAGAATGGCGGACGCGTAAGCAAAAACATTACGCGTCCGCCATTCTCACTACTAACCCCTTGCTCCTAATGCTTTGTTAAACTGCCTGCTGCAATCCGGCGAAAGAGATTGACATATGCGAGGCATCATAAATACAAGTGCCGTTCTTGATCAGCAACACTTGCGGTGACTCGTGCTCAACCCCGAAATCGTGCTCTATTTTATTGGAGAGAGGTTTATTGGCCAGCAAATCAAGATAATAGGCCTTAACCCCGAGCTGGTCGTTCCAGTTACGTTCCATCCGACTGAGTGCCATGTGGCTGATGGAGCAACTGGTACTATGTTTGAAAATCATCACTGGACGCTTAACCGATTCCTCTTTGATTGTATCAAGCTGAGCTTCACTTGTTAACTTATTCCAATTCATTGTATCAACATGCATTCTGTTGATATAAAATTAATATATTAATTTAAAAGTTCGCTAATTCTCGGGTGTGTATCGCAACTTTTCGGCCATTTCGGGAGAGATGGCTTCTGAGTATGTGCCGTATGCATCAACTAATGTACCTTTATCGCCATTCTGGGCTTCGATGGCATAAAGAACCGTCTCATCGCCTGGATCAGTCATCCCTTCAAAGCGATAGACCTCCACAATGTCGAAGTCAGCGGGTTGTAGCTCGATACTGTCCGACTGGCAATACAAACAATCGGGTTTCAGGTTGTAATCTTTCGTAAATCCTTGTTGACGGAGTCCTTCCAGAGCGTCGGTCAATGTGTCGTAGGCTTTCATAACAGGAGGTTTGCGTAGTAGTTCGTAGCTTTGTTTGTGTAATCAACCGCATATTAGCTTGTTTTCGGGACTTTATAACGCAGGGATTCTTGTTTTTCAGCAACTCGTGAAGTTGGCTGCTCGTTTCAATCCAAAAGCGCGTCTGTGGAATGAGGGCCGACGCGATTGGGCCGAGAAACTGACGGTAATGCTGGCAGGTAACACAAGCCCTGTTGTTTGGTTTCATGCCGCTTCGCTGGGTGAGTTTGAACAGGGCAGGCCCGTCATGGAAGCGTTTCGAAAGACCTATCCAGCTTATAAAATCCTGTTGACATTCTTTTCGCCTTCGGGCTATGAGGTACGAAAAAACTATGATGGTGCCGATTATATCCTCTATCTGCCAGCCGATACACCGTCAAATGCTCGTCAGTTTGTGGAGATCGTAAAGCCTCAACTAGCGTTTTTTATCAAATATGAGTTCTGGTATAACTACCTTCGGGAACTGAATCGGGCGGCAGTACCAACCATTTCATTTTCTGCGATTTTCAGGCCTGATCAGCTTTTTTTTAAACCGTATGGCGGCTTTTATCGGTCCCTGCTTCGCTACTTCGACCATATTCTGGTACAGAATCAGGAGTCGCTGGATTTGTTAAAACAACTTGACCTAAAACAGTGTACACTGGCGGGCGATACGCGCTTCGATCGGGTGGCGCAGGTAGCTGCAGCGAAGCAGGAAATTCCCCTGGCTCAACGCTTTAAGAACAACCAGCTGGTTCTCGTCGTGGGGAGTGCCTGGCCGGAAGACATGCATGTAATAATTCCCTTTCTGAATGCATTCGATAAGCCTTTAAAAGCAATAATTGCCCCGCATGAGATTCAGGAAGCCGAGATAGAACAATGGCGTACCTTACTGAAAAAATCGTCGATCCGTTTTTCGCAGGCAAGTGCTGCTGATGCTTCGCGAGCCGAAATCCTTTTCATCGACAACGTGGGCATGCTTTCTTCTTTGTACCAGTACGGCGAATTTGCGTTTATTGGCGGTGCTTTCAAGCAGGGTTTGCATAACATCCTGGAAGCGGCTACGTTTGGTATGCCTCTATTTTTTGGCCCTGCGTATAGTAAATACCAGGAGGCTGTCGATTTAGTAGCCGAAGGGGCTGCTTTCCCGGTTAGCACGACAACTGAACTAATGACAGCATTCTCCCGGCAATACAGCAATCCGGCAGAGGCTGCCCGGATCAGTCGTCAATATGTGCAACGGAACATTGGCGCAACGGCAAAGGTTATGCAGGTGGTAGAACAAATAAAGAGTGAATGAGCGAAATCCAAACATCGCCTTTCAGCTATTCACTCTTTCACTCTTTCGCTCTTTACATTTTGCAACACGGATTAATAATTCGCTCTACAGGCTCCTGGTACGACATCCGTTCCATTGACGGCCACGTTTACCAAGGGCGGCTGAAGGGTAAATTCAAGATTAAAGGTCTCAAAGTTACGAACCCGATTGCTGTGGGTGATAAAGTAACCTTTGACGTTGAGGATGAAGCCGAAAATACGGCTGTCATTACCGACATTGCGCCCCGCGAAAATTATATAATCCGGCAGTCAGTCCATAAAACGGCTCATGGTCATATTCTGGCGGCCAACATTGATCAGGCTGTATTACTGGCAACATTGACATTACCACGAACCTCATTAGGGTTTGTTGATCGTTTTCTGGTGTCGGCAGAGTCGTTTCGGATTCCGACTACCCTTGTTTTCAACAAAACCGATATTCTGAACGACGAAGGACTGGCCTATCAGCAAGAGATTATGGACATGTATGAGCAAATCGGCTATCAGTGTCTGGCTACGTCGGCTACCGAAGGTGAAGGTGTTGATGCGTTTCGGCAACTGCTCGATCACAAAGTGACTCTTCTGTCAGGGCATTCGGGAGTTGGGAAATCATCGCTCGTAAACGCTATTTCTCCCGACCTGAACTTGCGTACTAACGAAGTGTCGACCTTTGCCAATAAAGGGGTTCATACGACAACCTTCGCCGAAATGTTTGAGCTAGCGCCCGATACATTTATCATCGATACGCCCGGTATTAAGGAGTTGGGGCTGATCGATACGGAAAAAGAAGAGATCAGTCATTATTTCCCTGAAATGCGCGATCGGCTAAATCAGTGTCGATTTCATAACTGCCTGCATATCAACGAGCCAGGATGTGCCGTCAAAGATGCCGTTGCCGAAGGTGAAATAGCGGAAAGCCGTTATCTAAGCTATCTGAGCATGATGGAGGGTAGTGACAACCGGCGATAAGGTACAGATGTATGATGTAGGGTGTATGATGTATGTACTAACAAAATACATCATACACCCTACATCATACAGTTATATTACTCCTTCTTCGGTGAGTAGATTGGCTACGTTTAGGGTGACGGTATCCAGTACCGGAACGGTGGCATCCCAGTTTAGCGTAAGCCAGCTTTCGCCTTTCTTAGCGACAAAGATCTTACGCGATTTGGTTGTAAGCCAGATAACCCGTTCGGTGCCGAAATCGAGCATAGACTGGGTCTTTTCATATATATAGTCCTGCTCTCGCGCCGGAAAGGCTTCCTGGTCAATTTTAATGTCTACTTCGACAACGACCTTTGGGGCTACATCGAAAAATTTGCCTTTCACGGTCACCTTGTCTTTCTCGTAAACCGCGATATCGTTAGACAAATTATCGCCCAATTGGATTTGTTAACCAGGTTCGTTTGTAACAATCCAGTAAGCTTTCCGATTTGCCTGGTTATAGATGTAGGCGTGTAGAGTCGATACAATAATCGCTTGAAGGTCCCTGCAACCCATAATTTCGCCGGGTGTTTTTTGTTTGGCAAATACTTCCTTATACCCTTTCCGATAAAGAGGGCGTCCATTGAGGGTTTCGTAAATTAAGTAGGAAGGTATTGGCTGTTGGGCTGTCAGCTCCTGCGTTGTTGTTTCCGTCACCATGGCCTTATGCAATCTGCGTAAATCGGTTAGCTTGTCATAGCGGCCAGCAAGTCGGCCTGTGTGATAATATGGACCTGTTCTTTTTCATCCCGAACGAGCAGGGCTTTATTATCGCGGTCGATAAGCGAAGAAAGGGCATCAATGGTATTATCGAGCCCCACGAATTTAAAGGGCTTATCCATCACTTCACTAACGGGATGATCTTTCACGGTGGGGTCCTCGATAAGCTTGTTCAGTATGGCTGAATCGGTTAAACTACCCACAATATGTCCGGTATCGTCGGTCACCGGAATTTGCGAGATGCCGTACCGATTTAGTACATGAATAGCCTGGCTAACCGATACCCCTGAGCCGATCGTCGTAAGCTGCGAACGGCGATCAGCGGGGCCGCCATTTTTATGCTGAATAATATCGCGGGCTGTTTTGAATGCACGATCTTCCAGAAAGCCATGATCTTTCATCCACGTATCATTGTAGATCTTGGCCAGATAACGAGTGCCATGATCAGGTAGAAGAATAACCAGTACATCATCATCGGTCAAATGGTCTTTGGCCCACTCCAGCGCACCATGTACAGCCGTGCCACATGACCAGCCTACAAATAGTCCTTCTTCCCGGGCTAGTCTACGCGTCATGATAGCTGCATCCTTATCCGTAACCTTAACAAACTCGTTGATCAGATCAAAATCAACATTTTTAGGAAGAATATCTTCTCCAATGCCTTCGGTCAGATACGGATAGATCTCACCCTCATCGAAGATACCCGTTTCCTTGTATTTTTTGAAGACGGAGCCGTAGGTATCCAGACCTATGGAAACAATAGCTGGATTCTGTTCTTTCAGGAATTTCGATGTGCCGCAGATCGTACCGCCTGTGCCTACACCTGCGGCAAAATGAGTGATTTTTCCATCGGTATCGCGCCAGATTTCTGGGCCAGTGGTTTCATAATGAGCCGCTGTGTTGGCCAGGTTATCGTATTGGTTTGGGTATAGCGAATTTGGAATATCCCGGTTAAGGCGTTTGGCAACGGAGTAATACGAACGAGGATCATCGGGCGCAACATTAGTAGGGCATACGACTACTTCAGCCCCTACAGCACGTAAAATGTCAATCTTCTCCTTCGACTGTTTATCGGCCATCGTAAAAATACACTTATACCCTTTTCCGATAGCCGCCAGGGCGAGCCCCATGCCTGTATTTCCACTCGTACCTTCAATGATTGTACCACCCGGTTTGATAATGCCCCGAGCTTCGGCCTCTTCAATCATGCGGATGGCGATACGATCCTTAACCGAGTTGCCGGGGTTGAAGTATTCGATTTTGGCCAGAACAGTGCCTCGTATACCCTTTGTTACCTTATTTAGTTTTACCAGCGGAGTATTCCCAATCGTATCGATGATCGAGTTATAGTAGTTCATAGTGAGTCTGTTTTGTCGTACGAATGTCGGCTCCTATCAAATGAGTCTTGTTATGAAAGTAAGCTTGTTTGCATGAATGTCAATGGCTGATCGCTAAATCACATAGTACTATACAACGAATGAATTGATAGGTAAAGTTTATACGAACTCTATGACGTGAGCTAACGAATGAACTAACGAAATAGCTACTTGACAAAAGCAAGGTTTAATAAATAGATGATTTTTGTTACTGATATTGTTTATATTTATATAATTTGTTTATTATTGTGATCAAGTAGATATAATTGTAAACTCGTAAAAGAGAAGGATAAATGCTGGTACTAATAGGACTAGTATTTACAGGGTGATGATAGAGTTTATTGATACTGATTGTTTATAAGGCGCATTTTGCTGATATATACCAGGTTAGCATTCGTGGTGTTAAATTCGTTTTTTGTCAATGACTTTTCGTTTCGACTCTTCGGCAGTGAACTCATCGGAGTTGCATTGCTGGCCCCCTATGCGTGTGTATAATGCTGAACGGGGTGCACAGTGGCTGGCAGTAGCCGATTTAGTTTATTTGAAAGGAGAAGAGAATTATACCTGGCTACACTGGACGAATGGGCAGCGAGTTTTGGTTTCCTACACGCTCAAACGAGTGGAAGCTAAGCTCCCATCGACCTGGTTTATCCGATTGCATCGCCATTATATGGTTAACCGTCAGTTTATAGATCGGATTGAGTTCACGCCAACCGGGGTATTTGTCCATCTGGCTACGGGACAGGCATTGCCGATTTCTCGTCGGCGCTGGTCCTGTATCCGTAAAGAGTTGACAGTTCTATAAATAACTTCAAGAATGACAAGGGCGTCGGCCAGATATAGGGCTAGACGTTGTATGTCTACACGATGGATTATGAAAATAGCCCGATTAAATACCGGGCTATTCAGACTATTTCTTAAGCAATAGGAAAATAGTTGATCAGGCTTGCAAATAGTGGCTATACAACCGTTGTACTCGTTCGCGGCTACGCTTAAGCCTCATTTTTACTGCACTGAGGTTGATTTTGTACAAGGCCGCAATCTCTTCGTTGCTCAATCCATCTTCATATTTCAGCCTCAGCAACTTTTGCTCTTCAACGGTAAGGCGTTCCATAGCCTGTGCCACGAGTTGTAGCATATCATCGTGAACAGACGTTTCTGCCGGGCCGTCCCAGGTTTGCTCAATACTGTCGCCCAAATTTACAGTAGGAAGCCGTTTTGCTAAGCGGAGCTGATCAGCGCAGTAATTATAGGCAATTGCATAAATCCAGGTAGAAAAGCTCGATCGCTGCTGAAAAGCATCTAGTTTATTAAATACCTTCAGGAATATATCCTGGGTAAAGTCCTGCGCTTGCTCACTGTCTTTAGTCATCGATAAGCACTGCTTATAAACTTTGCTTACATACCGAGTATAAAGTGTTTCAAAGCATTCACTGGGTTGATGAGGTAAGTGGTGACGAATCATTTCTTCATCACTTAATGGCATATGCATGATTTTATGGTAACAATAGGTTAGGTTTTATTGACAAATATAAATTATATAATATAGGTATGCCTATTTTATGGTTCATTGTTAAAATTTAATTGCATAAAACTATTAAATGGTGCCGATACTTACAGTTTATGGGTTATATGTCAATCAAAACAATAAAATGGTATATGAAAGAATGATATTTGTTACTTTTATGGTATAAGAATAACTCAGTTATATTAAAGTAAACCCTTACCCTAAATTAAATGTGGGAGTTACAGTCAGGTTTAGGTCGGCCTGTTAAGCTTGCTATAGGCAGCAGCCGGCTTATTAACGCATAAATTAAACCTATAGCCTACCTTAAGCTGATTGGAAAAATCTAATTTTTAGCCGTCTAGGCCACCTGTAAAACACGCTAAAATGATGGCCGCATAATTAATAAGTTACCGAATTATTGTATTTATATCTATTTTGTTACCAAGTCGATGAGAACGACTGGAAAAAGGATATTTGGAAACGCTGGTTCTATTAGAATCAGCGTTTTTTGAGCTATCTATCAAAATGATTAACAGGCTCATTAGTAATTAATTAGTTTAAAGATAAGGTATAATTCTACTAGTAAGCGGACTTGAGTAGGCTAATCGGTCGTAAATGGCTCATATTAGAAATATATTGTATAGTTAAAATACAGAACAATACTTAAAAATTAACGAATAATAGATATTGAGAACTTGTGTGATTTGGGTCTGTATCTTTATTTTCTTTTAGATCAACAATTAAACATATGCCTTATCCACTCAACGAAGATAAGCGACTGGAGGCTCTGCATCGTTATCAAATCCTAGACACGTTACCAGAAGAGGCATTTGATAGGTTGACCGAGTTGGCCTCCTTAATTTGCCAGACCCCTATTTCATTAGTATCCTTAATTGATAAAGATCGGCAGTGGTTTAAGGCGAAAGTGGGGCTGGATATGGATGAAACCAGCCGGGATATAGCTTTTTGTAGCTATGCCATTCTGGATAACCACCTATTTGAAGTAGAGGATGCTGCTTTGGATGAACGATTCCGGGACAACCCTCTTGTTACCAACAATCCAAATATTCGATTCTACGCAGGCTATCCGATGACGGATTCGGACGGGAATGCATTAGGCACTCTTTGTGTACTCGATCAGACCCCCCGAAAGCTAACAGAAGAACAGCAAAGGGCATTGAAGTTGCTGGGCGAAATAGCTATAGGATTGATTGTTGAGCATCGCCAGAAACAGGAGTTAATCTATTTTGAAAACCTGTTTACCCTGTCTAATGACCTGATTTTTGTAGCAGGAACAGATGGTTCTTTAAAGAAGATCAATCCGGCATTTCGACAGGTATTAGGATGGGATGAAGCGTACTTATTAGCTACCTCTCTGTTCGACCTGGTTCATCCCGACGACCGGCTGGAGGCTCAGCGGGAAATAAATCAGTTGGCGATTGGTAAACCTACGCTCAATTTTACCTATCGCTTCCGCTGCCAGGATGGCTCCTATCGACATTTGCAGTGGGTAGCTACGCCCGAATCGGCAACTGGTTACTTGTTTGCCATTGCTCGTGACGTTACTGAAGAAAAACAGAAAGAAATTCGACTGTTTCAGTCCGAATCAAAATTTCGCTCCTTCTTTGAAAACTCGCATGGGTTGATGTGTACCCATGCACTTGATGGAACATTCCTGAGCGTCAATACAGCAGGGGCCAAGGCACTAGGATATAAACCCGAAGAGATTGTCGGCCGACGTTTGCACGATATAGTACCCCCAGAACAACAGGAGGGGTTAGGCTTTTATTTTAAAAGTATCCAGAAAACGGGTAAAGCCAGCGGGATTATGCACACCATCCATAAAGACGGGTCGTTGCAAATCTGGCTATTCACAAATGTTCTCGAAAATGAGCTGAATGGAGAGCCGTACGTTATTGGCAATGCGATCGATATTACGCGTCGTCACCAGCTTGAAGTTGATCTGCGAACCACCAAGCAGATGCTTGAACAAACTAATGAAGTGGCCCGAATTGGTACCTGGGAAGCCGATATGATCCATAGAACCATGCAATGGTCGGCCGTTACCAAGGCTATTCACGACGTACCGGACGATTATATACCCTTGATCGATACTGACGAAACGTTCTTTAGAGGAAACAATTACGAGCTGATCGTTGCTGCTGTAGATCAGGCCATTGAAAAAGGCACTCCATTCGATATCGAATTACAGATTGTTACGGCGCTCGATCGGGAAATATGGGTGCGTGTGGTTGGTACACCTGAATTTGAGAACGGCATCTGCAAACGTGTATATGGCGCCTTTCAGGACATAGACGACAGAAAAAGGGCAGAGCAGGCATTAATTAATGAAAAGCTACGGCTGGCGGCCTTCGTTGAGCATGCACCGGCGGCAGTGGCTATGTTTGATCAAAATGTCAATTACCTGGCGGTCAGTAAGCGGTGGATGGAGGATTACCACCTGACGGATAGCGTAATTGGCCGGTCGCTCTACGAAGTATTTCCCGGTATGTTGGAAAGCTGGCGGGAAATAATTAATCGCTGTATTGACGGAGCGGTAGAACGGCAGGACGAGTACATCTGGCGACCGGAGGGCTGGGACCATGATCAGTATTTGTGCTGGGAAGTAAGGCCGTGGTATCAGTTCGACGGTTCCATTGGAGGCATCATGATGTACACGCAGGATATTACAGAAGCTTGCCAGCAACGTGATGAACTCAAAAAAGCAAAGCGCCAGGCCGAGCAGGCTAGTGTGGCTAAATCCGAATTTCTGGCCAACATGAGCCACGAAATTCGAACGCCACTAAATGGGGTGATTGGCTTCACCGATCTACTTTTGAAAACTTCCTTAACCGAAACCCAGCATCAGTATTTGTCGATCGTTGATCAGTCGGCGAATGCCTTATTAAGCACGATCAACGATATTCTGGACTTTTCTAAAATTGAAGCTGGTAAGCTGGAACTGGCTTTAGAAAAGATAGATATTTACGAAATCAGCAGCCAGGCAGCCGATATTATTACCTATCAGGCACAGAACAAAGGCCTTGAGATGTTGCTCAACCTCCAGGCCAATTTGCCGCGCTTTATTTATTCAGATTCGGTACGGCTAAAACAGATATTGGTCAATTTGCTGGGCAATGCAGTGAAGTTCACCGAAAAAGGCGAGATCGAGCTGAAAATAATGCCCATAGGGGACTCTACAGACGAGTTTACTACGTTCCGGTTTGAAGTGCGCGATACGGGTATTGGCATAAAGCCTGAAATGCAGGGTCGTATCTTTGATGCCTTTTCTCAGGAAGACCCATCAACGACCAAAAAGTATGGCGGCACCGGGTTAGGGCTAACCATTTCGAACCGACTGCTGGGCCTGATGGGCAGCCGTCTTCAACTAGTTAGTAAACCTGGCGAAGGAAGCTGTTTTTTCTTCGACGTAACGCTCAAAACAGAGCCTGGCGACCCCATTATCTGGCGCGATATAAGCCTGATTAAGAATGTATTGATTGTTGATGATAATGAAAACAATCGCCTGATTTTACGGCAGATGTTTCTGCTGCGACAAATCAACGTTGAAGAAGCCAGTAACGGATTCGAAGCCCTTCAGCAAATTAGTCGTAACAAACACTTCGATGTGATTCTGATGGACTACCATATGCCATTTATGGATGGTCTGGAAACGATTGAAAAGATTAGGGATAACTTCGGACCATTAGCCGACGAGCAGGTTATTATTCTATTACACAGTTCATCCGACGATGAGCGGATTATCCGTAGCAGTGAATCGCTAGGCATTAACCAGCGTCTGGTTAAGCCCGTTAAAATGACAGAGTTATACCGGGCCTTATCGCGCATTGTTCATCATGACGAGCCGTTAAGTACCGATTCTCCCAGTCAGCCGGTTCAGGTGGGAGCCGGGTCGGTTAAGATACTGCTGGCTGAGGACAATATGGTAAATCAGCTACTGACCAAAACTATTATTGGTCGGATTATGCCTGACGCTCAGGTGATTGAAGCGTTTAACGGACAGGAGGCCGTACAGGCTTATAGCATACATAAGCCTGATCTGGTATTGATGGATATCCAGATGCCGATTATGAATGGCTATGAAGCTACCCGGCAAATTCGTGAACTGGAAGAAGGAAAGCCTATTCCGATTATTGCGTTGACTGCCGGTACAGTAAAAGGCGAACGAGAAAAATGCCTTGCTGCCGGAATGGATGATTTCATCACAAAGCCCATCGTTGAAGCTGCCATTGTTGCCCTATTCCAGACCTGGTTAGGAACATCAGCGGATGGAGACGAACCAATGGAGCCGGGTGAAAGCCAGGAGATACACTTTGACCCTCAGGTAATAAAATTGATGGCCGGGGATGATGCCGATTTTACCAATATGCTAATCGAAGCGGCCGAAATCGAATTACAGGGAGCCTTATCGGCTTTTTCGCAGCAGCTTACCAACGAGAACTTAACTGGGATTAAAGCGACTGGGCATAAATTACGAGGAACAGCCTTGAGCGCAGGTATGCCCGCTTTGGCCCAGATGGCCTTCGAAGCTGAACATCTGGAACAATTCGAGACAAAATTGGTACAGGAACTGATTGGTCGTATAGAAACCGAAATAAAATGGCTACTGTCAGTATTGTCCGAACTGTTAAAAACCGATAATTCATTAGGATGATGCCTGACAGTTGTGGGAGTTACTAAGGCTATATAGGGTAGCCTTAGTAACTCCTTATGCAGAAGTATCAAAGGCAGGCATCCAATCGCCAGTGTTGCCGAATTTCGCGAACAATATCCCCCAGCAACTTTAGGTTCATTGGTTTAGTAATAAAATCATTTGCTCCTAACTCGTACGCCAACTGACGTTCGCTTAGAGAATTTGAGGTAGTTAAGATAACTACCGGAGTATGCTGATACAGAGAGTTACTTCGTAAAACGGTCAACGCTTCAAAGCCATTTAAGCGCGGCATATTCAAATCCAGCACGATCAGGCAGGGCGTAAACGGACTCTGGAAAAGTGTATCAATTAATACCATGCCATCTTCCGCAAATACTAACTGGCATTCAGGGCTATGCTCCTGAAAAGCGAGTTGTAATAAAAAACGATCGTCTTCATCATCGTCAGCGATAAACACTGCCTGCATTTCCTGTTGAGCCATCTGTGAATAAACTAGCCTGAATAGGTTACTGCTGAAGGAAGGTATAATAACACGTATAGTTGAGGTGAATATAAAAGAATTAATGTGCATATTTTCTATTGACAAGCAAGATTAAACAGCTTTAATCCGCTTTCATATGAAGAGAGGCCAAACAAAATTGGCTTAGTCAGAGTATACTACAGGTGATCTACAAGTATATAGAGTATTTATTTAGGATTGACTATGGCACCTGTAGTACCTCAGCAATGGATTGCTTTTTTAGATGCAGATGAAGAAGACTTTATCTTTTGGCAGTTTGGCTTTAAAAAATGGGGCAATGCAACTGAGCTTCACTGGTTTCTTTCGGCCGAAACATTTCTCGCCAACGTTACTGAAATAAAGAGTAAGCCCAAGGCTATGATTCTGGATGGGATTGTGCCCTACGGATCGGAGAAAGCGTGGTTAACTACCTTTCTAGAACATGTCTGTTGTCAGGATATTCCCATTTACCTGCTCTCCGCTCAATATAATTCGAAGGATAAGAAAGATTATCTTGACTTAGGTGCTGCCGAATACCTAATAAAGCCGAATACGGCAGAAGAACTTCAGCATACCGTAAGACAGGTGATGACCTGCCTGAATAGCTGGCATAAAGGTATCTAATAACACCCTTTGGCTGGGGGAGCAATTTTGTCTGTTACTCTAATTACCTAAGAGTAAATCATGTAATTATATTATATATACGGAATTTTATATTTAAAAACATTGATGTAAGGGCTTCTGTTGTTGGATTGTTGTAGATGTCCATTTCTTCAATAATTCCAACGTTTTATGATAACTTTTTACGGTTCAACTGGCCATTTTGCGGAGCTTAATCGGTCAATTCTTCAGAAGAGCACGCTGATTACTTTGGTTGGCACTTTGATGGTGGTGTTAATGAGTCGTGTTCAGGCTCAGACCTTTCCTGCCAGCTTTAGCCAGGTTCAGGTAACGAATGGCCTTACCAGCCCAACAGCTATGGCATTTGCGCCTGATGGCCGCATTTTCGTAACGGAACAGGGAGGGGCTTTACGGGTGATAAAAAATGGATCGTTGCTGCCTACACCTTTTATTCAGCTAACGGTCGATGACTCTGGTGAGCGCGGGCTCATTGGTATAGCGCTTGACCCTGGTTTTACCACCAATCATTACCTTTATCTGTACCATACGGTTCCAGGCTCGTCAGCGCATAATCGAATCAGTCGGTATACGGCCAATGGCGATGTGGTACTGACTGGTAGCGAAGTCGTGATTCTGGATTTAACCTCACTGAGCAGTGCTACCAATCACAATGGGGGGGCTATGTGTTTTGGGCCTGATGGTAAACTATACGTTGGCGTTGGTGAAAACGCTAATGGCGCCAATGCCCAGAACCTGGACAATTATTTAGGGAAGATTTTGCGGATCAATGCCGACGGAAGCGCACCGGCCGATAATCCGTTTCCAACCGGGTCGGAGCCGCGCAAACGCATATGGGGCTATGGACTGCGTAACCCATATACGATAGCCGTTCAACCGGGCACGGGGCGAATTTTTGTAAACGACGTTGGGCAAAGTACCTGGGAAGAGATCAATGAGGCAACAACGGCGGGTTTGAATTTTGGCTGGCCCAATGCTGAAGGCAACAGCAGTAACCAGGCTTATACGAACCCTGTATTCGCTTATCCGCATTCAGGCAATGGGAGTGGATGTGCTATTACGGGGGGAGCGTTTTTTAATCCGGCCAGTACAACCTATCCTCCTGCTCTTGTTGGCCGCTATTTTTACCAGGATTTATGCAGCAACTGGATTTATAGCCTCGATCTGTCGACAACTCCCGCTACATCATCATCGTTTGCTACCGGCCTTCCGGGAAGTTCCCTAAACATATCGATGGGCCTGGACGGAAAACTATATTATCTGAGTCGCGATGCGGGGGCGCTCTACAAATTCATGTATCAGGCTCCCGACTTAAGCCCTACAATCGTGTTGCCTCAATCTAATTTTAACCCTAACGACTCTCGCAATTTTGCGGTAACTATTTTTGAGGCAGAAGGCTACGCAACACCGCCGGGTAGCGTGACCGTTACTGTTTCGGCCCCGACTGGCTACTCGCTTTCCTTCAATCAGTCATTGACGACCATCGATGTATCGGGGTCGGGAATGACATCAGTAAATAATGGCCAATGGTCCATCAGTCGTAATGTGAGTAACCAGCAACTTTCACTGACAATGAACTCCGGGCAATCCATCGGTGCTGGAGAAACTTCCATACTGGGCGTAACGATTACACGAACGTCGGCCAATGCGGGCAGTACGGCTAATGTAACTATTAATGTAACGAATGATAGTAGTCGAACGTACGATACCAATCCCACCAACAATGTGTATGCCCGAATTATTAACGGTTTATGAGGGTAGGTATCGGTAGGCTATTTCTAGTTAGAAGTCCCGGCGGAAGTTGGGACTTTTTGTTGTCCGCATTGTCCGGCATCGAACAGGTCTTGTCCACTAGTGGACATTATATGTGTAAGATGTAATAGTTAACATGTTGATTATCAGTTAGTGGATTTAGTTGGCACAGGCTTTGGATTAACTAGGGCAGACCAGTAAACAACATCGTTAAACGTAAACACAACAACTGCCATGTTACCACTAATGACAAATCTGACCGCTGCCTTCCTGTTAAGTGCTTCGACTCTGTTCAATCCGACTACCCCCAAAACGCTTTCTTTCGATGCCAGCGCGTATGTTACTGCTGACCATCAAATTCGGCTGGCCGTTCAGAAGTCGGCCGATCAACCAGTTGAAGTGTTCCTTCGTAATAAAGGTGGAGAAGTTCTCTATCAGCGGATTATGGGGAAAAAAGAGACGCGATACGCAGTTAAGCTAAATATTAACGACTTGGCAGATGGCGAATACGAACTGGAAATTAAGTCTGCTGAAGGCAGCATTACCAAACAGGTTAATGTGGCGACTCAACCCGTTCAGCAAACGAGCCGCACAATTGCAATGCAATAGAATGAGATAGGTTAAGTTAAGAAAAGCTGCAACGAGCCTGGCATTTGCCGGGCTTTGTTGTTTGAGTCTATTCCCAGCCTAAAAAAGTACCAATGAATGTGTTCGACCATGGGTTCAATTTGTATAATCTGGAGCTTCTATTACTACTAAATTGCTTTTAAAGACAGCTAAAGTTGCCCATATATGAAGTTCTGTAGATTAAAGAGCTATTTTTACATATGAAGCAGATATACTTATTTTCTATCCTCTTTTTTAGTGTTCATCAATTATTACATGCCCAATCAGCAGGCTTTCATCAGGCTTATGTAGAGGTGGGGGCTTTGGCTTCGTCAACTGATCGAACGCCCTTCTGGCTTCGGGCCAATCAGTTTGGCACTGTTCCGTACTCGACGCCAATTGGCAGTCTGCGTGTGGGCGCTAAAGGGACTGTAGTACTTTCGGATACACTTGGTAAAGCACCAGATCGAGCCTGGCGGCTTACTTATGGCGCCGAGGCCATAGGAAATGCCGGAAAACAGAACCAACTGCTGGCCCCTGAGTATTACATTTCCCTCACACATCGGCAGATTGAGTTTGTCGTTGGTCGTCGACGAGAGGTAATTGGGTTAGTCGATACAACTCTTACATCGGGATCGTATTCCTGGTCTGGCAATGCGCTTCCGATTCCTAAGGTTCAGTTTGGAACCCGGGGGTTTGCACCACTGGGCCGCAAGCAGTGGCTGGCCATCAACGCCTTTATGGCTCATGGTTGGTTCGCCAATACGGAGTACATGCAGCATTCCTTTCTGCATCAGAAATCGGTTATTTTTCGAATTGGTAAACCTTCGGCCACCGTGCGAGGGTATGTGGGTATCAACCATAGCGTTCAATGGGGCGGCCATTCCGATTATCTGGATTACCACTATGCGGTTGACGGCCAGCTTCCGGGCGAACTTCGTGATTTCCCGAATGTATTTCTGGCGATTCGGACCAATGGGCTAAATAATCCACGAATCACTTCGTTCGACTATACAAATCTATACGGGAACCATGTAGGCAGTATCGACCTGGGGGTTGAAGTGAGATTACCCTCGGCTAATCTGATGCTTTATCATCAGCATAGCTATGAAGATGCCTCGGGTGTATTTTTTAAGAATGCACCGGATGGATTGACTGGGTTACGAATCCGGCCTGTCAGATCAGGTTCGTCGGGCTTTCATGTCGACGATTTCCTAATTGAATTTCTTAGCACGCTTGACCAGGGAGGACCGATATTTGAACCATGGAATGGGTTATCTGGCAATGATAATTATTTCAACAATGGGCAGTACCAGGAGGGCTGGGCCTATAAAAATCGTATTATAGGTACGCCGTTTATTACCCTAAAGGATGATGTACTCCCTGAGTATGTGTACCCCTCTAGCCTGGCCGTCAATAACAACCGGGTGCAGGTAGCACATTTAGCCATGCGTGCCGGAGTAGGGCGACGAATCAGTTTGCTGGCTAAGGTGTCATATAGTCGGAATATGGGTACCTATGGCATTCTTTTTTCGAATAAGCCTAAACAATTGTCGTCGGTAATTCAATTAGGTATGCCTCTGAACTGGTTAGACGGGCTTTCGCTGACGGCTAGCGTTGCTGCCGATATTGGTCAGTTATATACGAATACGATTGGTGGGTACGTAGGTCTTCGTAAAACGGTTTGGCGTAGATAGGCTTATTGCACTCAATAGTACGCTTAATGATATAGATATTGAATCTGACTCACTGCCGCCTACTTGTTTGGCCAACTGATCCTGTCAGTAAAAGCTGGCAGACCTTAACCATTGCCGCTGACAACAGTTGCTCGGCGTTGCTGGTTGATAGCCAATATCGGCTCTGGGTTTGTGCTCTAAATCTGTATGATGATTGAACCACGCGATTCGATCATTATTTTGCCCGCAGCAGGCAATCGCAACGCTTGGTTGCTGTTCTGTGCAAGCTGTGATGTTCTGTACGGATTTTAGGCCTCTATTCATTTTCCTTATCAAACCTATTCTTATAGATCATCATTGTGCAATATTAGCTGAACGTTAATAACCGAAGGTTTTATCGGCATGATATTCAGTTTTACCGCTACCCCCGATTTTGACTTTATGACGTACTTTGCCAGGTATATACAGGCAACGGTACAGAACGGCCTACTGGTCATACCAGATCATGTAGGAGAGGGATATATACGCAAGTTAGCATTCGGGCCAGACTTTAAAATAACCATACATCGGTACGTACTCAAGGAAGAGCTTGTCCTTAAACGCAATGCATCTGGCCAGGGAAATGACCTGATCACTGTGTTCTTTTACAGCAACGACCAGGCTCTTGAAATTGCTTACAATGACGACCCGCAAGTACAGTTTTCGCAGCGCGATGAGTCGGCTATCCAGGTTACGTCTAACGATATGAGTTCAACCATTCGCTTCCCTGCTCATCAAACAATCCATTACGTCGTTGTTGCCATAAAGCCCCCTCGCTTAACCGACTTATTAGCCCTCAGAGAGCCTAATTCGGTACTTCAAACCATTACGGGCAGTGGTAATTCCTTTTTGTTCTTCGAACGTATGGAAGCCGAAACCAAGCTGTTGCTTAAAAACATGGCTGCCATAGATATGAATGATCGCCTGAGCCACTTCTATATGCAGATCAAAGTGCAGGAACTGCTTTATCTGGTTTTTTATAAATTATCTTTACGGGAAAATGCTGCTCATCAGGCAATTAACAACGCTGATGCCGAACGACTCCTGCACATTCGCAATGAAATCATCAGCGATTTGAGCGTACCGCCCGTAATCCGTGACCTGGCGCAGCTCGCAGCCATGAGCGAAACCAAACTGAAACAGCTGTTCAAACAAACGTTCGGTACCACGATCTACAACTATTACCAGCAGGCTCGAATGGAAGAAGCCGCATTTCTGTTAAAGCAGGGCAAGCACTCTGTTGGCGAAGTGGGCTATGAGCTGGGATTTTCCAATCTGAGTCACTTCAGCCGAATATTTGAAAAGCACTATGGCCTGAACCCGAAGCGCTACTCGTATTCATAACGCGCAGTTTCCCCCAAATAATTGGACGAGAACACTTTCTTACTGTACTTCTCGGCAATAACCTGTAGTTTTTTATGGTTACTTCATCAATATGGGGCGGAAGCAGAAACTGACCGGATGTAACGGTTGGCCAATCTCCTCGAAGAACGTTTCCAGTCCCGCAGGGACAAACCAAATTACATCCGTTTACATCCTTGTCCAGTATAAGACAGGAGTATCTGAAAGAGAATGGCTTGCCTGAGATGCGCTGTCGGATTCGACTATTTTTCTGGCTTTTTGCGCTATTTCCCCTTCATTGGAAGCTTCAACTTTGCCCTACAAAATCGCATCACAGAGCAAAGAACAACTTAGTAACATTTTTTAGGGAGTTTGAGCTCTAGTGGTAAATCAGGGCAGTCGATCTGGAACCAGAAGTGCATGCATACACCGATAAGCTATCATCAGGCCTGGAGCCTTTTGTTCAACGTAAAATAGTTAACCAACATGAAAAAAGTAATTTATAATCAGTTTGGCGACGAGAGTATATTGGAATTAGTCGAGCAGACAGTACCAGAAATCAACAAGGATCAACTGCTGATCCGCGTAAAAGCCGTTTCCATCAATCCGTTGGATTGGAAGGTGTATGGTGGAGAAATGAAATTGATGTCAGGATCTAAATTTCCCAAATCGGTAGGCATCGATTTTTCGGGTATTGTTGAACAGGCAGGCAGTGCCGCTACACGCTTTAAAACTGGCGATGCGGTCATTGGCCTGCTGGACGTATTCAAAGGGGGAGCCTTGGCCGATTATATTGTAGTTAAAGAGACAGATATTGCCGCAAAACCCACTAACATTTCATTTGAGCAGGCCGCAGCTCTGCCCGTAACCGGTCTCTCGGCCCTGCAAATTGTTGACCAACTGGCCGCAATCAGTCCTGGTCAGGACGTATTGATAAACGGTGCTACGGGCGGTGTTGGTGTATTTGCCGTACAGATTGCTAAAAAACGCGGGGCTACTGTAACGGCAGTTGTCAGTACGAAAGGTGTTGCCGAGGCCGCTAAATGGGGGGCAGATACTGTAATCGACTATACAAAACAGCCAATCAGTAGCCTGCCTAATCAGTACGACGCAGTGATTGACCTTTCTACCAAACTCTCTTTTGCCGATGCCAAGCGTTTATTGAAACCCAAGGCCTTCTTTGTCAGTACGCTACCTTCCCCGCTGACGCTTGTTTACTCATTTGTAAATAATCTTTTTTCAGGAAAAAAAATGAAAATCCTGATCCTAAAGCCGACCGTTGAGGGATTCCGTAAATTAGTTGAACTAGCTGAAAATGGCTTGCAGATTGTACTGGACAAGACATACTCCATTTCAAATGTCAGACAAGGCTATCAGGAATCCCGTCGGGGCAAATCGATTGGAAAGTCGGTGATCGTTCTGAATTAATGAAGGCTTCACCGCATAAATCGAATGTTGCTACTCTATAGGTTTGTATAACGGCTGTTTTTTTAAGCGTGATCGTTTCACCAATCGGTAAAGAAACCATAAGAGGCCCAGACCAGCTATTACAGAAAGAATCATTGTTTCGGGAGGAGTAAGGCTATCGTATAGCTGGTGAAGCCCCTGGGCCAAATTGTTCCCTATAAGTGCCACTGTTATAGCCCAGACGAGCGCCCCCAGGGCGTTGTAGGTCATAAAGCGGATCGAGGAAAAGCCTGCCAACCCTACGGCGGCTGGTATAGCTCCCCGTAAGCCATATAGTGCCCGAAAGCCTACTACCAGTCCTGTACCATAACGATTCATCAATTTCTCAATTCGATTATAACGAAGCTGCCAGCGAGGCCGCTTGCTGATAAAGGTTGAGCCGTATCGGTTACCAAGCAGAAAACAGAGCTGAGTGATACAAAACGAGGAAAGTGCGGCCAGGCCAATAACGACTGGTAAAGAAAAATACCCGCGTTGGGCTAAATACACTCCGACCAGTAAAAAGGCTTCACTTTCCAGCAGCACGCCTAGAAACAGCATCGGATAGCCGTAGGTGAGCATGAGTTCCTGGAAGTTCATCGTTCATTAGATAAAGTTGTTTCCTTAAAAACTTACTAAAAGTCAAATTGTTAGCGTCTAGCCGTCTTCATTATGCTGTAACCGCTGGAATCAATCGCACAGTCATCACTGGCAACTTTGGTTAGCGAAGCAACAATAATTAACTGGGCCAGTAAACTCGGTATATGATACAAGCTATAGTTGGTCATCTAGTAAAGGCAGTTTTATAAAAACGTCCTGATTGGTAGAGTTATGCGCTGAAGAAGTTAGCTTGCCTGAGGCCCTGTTTCCGGTACAAAAAACCATAATACACCCAGGGCAATGAGGGCTAGACTGGCCAGGGTTAAAAAAGCGATATTGTAACTGGTTTGTTGCAGGAGTATACCGGCAAAGGCATTACTAAGAGAGGCCCCCAGCCCAACAGCTGTAGCAATAGCTCCCTGCGTAGTATTGAACAGGCCCGATCCGCGCGTCAGATCCGAGACAATCAGGATGGACAAAACACCAAAAATTCCCGCACCAACACCGTCCAGAACCTGAATGGCAACTAGTAAAATGGGATCGCCCGTTAAGGTGTATAATAAGCCACGAAGGGGCAGTACAGCAAAGCCAATCAGTAACAACCGCTTGCGACCGGTCGGGGCCAGCTTCCCCGTCAGGTAACTAACAGGAATCATAACGAGCTGAGCGACAATGATACAGGCCGACATATATGCCGAAGATGTCCCTGCATTGATTCCCTGGGCCAGTCGTTGACCGAGCAGTGGCAGCATCGCTGCGTTAGCGAAATGAAAGAGTACACAGGCCAGCGCAAAAAAGAGAATTGACCGATTGCCGAGTAATGCCTGCCAGCCTGAACTGTTGTTGTTCGCCTGTTCCTCTTCCTCCGAACATCCCCTGGCGCGTTGATGGTCGATGTCTTCCTCTCGAATGCGCCAGATCGATAAGCTACTCAGAACAGACATTGCCGCCAGTAATAGAAAAATACCTTTTGTACTTACGTAATAGCCCAGCAAGCCTGCCAGCATGGCAGCAAAAACATTCCCCGCGTGATTGAACGTTTCGTTGCGCCCAACTCGTTTGTCCAATCCTTTAGGGCCAACCAGCCCTAGTGTGATGGCCGCAATAGCGGGCGTAAACCAGGCGGCTGCCAAGCCCATAATAGCTTGGCCTCCCAGAATCACTGAGTAGGTTGGTACGGTAATGGTAACGATGGCTGACAGGGCAATCAGAAGTGAAGCAACGATTGAGTAAGCACGCTTTCGGCGGGTTTGGTCGACCAGGGCACCGGCTGGTGTTTGCGCAACCACAGTAGCAATGCCCATCACCGACATAGCGATACCGATAGTTTGCGCATTCCAGTGCAGAGTTGTTAATAAGTAAATAGCCAGATAAGGCCCCAGGCCATCCCGAACATCAGCCAGAAAGAAATTGGCAGCATCCAGCGCTCGTAGGCTGGTCAAACCAGGTTGTCGTGCCGTTAGTTTAGGTGATAATTTAACCATATTTTAATGATGGACTAGCGTTTCGCATACTGAATAGACAAACACTAATATGTAGGTCACCTAAATATTGTACCAAGCTATACTGGGGGAAGAATAGATTGCTAATTAACAGATAGCTAAATAGTTGGCTGTTGGTGTTTCTGGGCGGACTACTTAATTTGCTGTAGAGAAAAATACCTATAGTTGTTGTCGGATGTAGGCATGGTTAATTGGATTCGGTAAAATGCCAATTGGCGGCTGAAGAGCTATAATGCTACAGGCGAAGTCAAAAGCAGCTAAAGGATAAGAACATCTGCATGCTTGGCATCATGAAAGACGCTGCGATACCGAAGAATCTAATGGCTATACCTACTTCGTTAGAAGACTATTGAGTTTATGCCAAGAGAAATGCTTTATCGTAGTTGTAAGCAGGTCGGGGCCTAGGAAAAGCTGACCAGCCTGAGCGAACAGAAAGCAACGGTACTGGAAGAGATAATACTACGACTCAAACGCGAATTAGTCAGTGCGAGATTGTCTTTTCGGCTGAGCATATCAACCTTACAGATTGCATTTACGACAGGTTTCGGCATGGCCCTCACGCAGGGCTTCCTGAACTGTAGAGTACCGATCTTCAGAGGTGAAATTTAGCCTGATTTGCTCATATTTGCTGAATGTAAAGGGGCTAATTGCACCGGTGCCCTGGCTGACTTTACAGTTTTGTCCAGTCATTCAGGGAGTTAAGGCAGCATCAAGACGCCTTCTATTTTAGAGATCGGTCGTCTGTTGCATTTAAGCCGAGCGACGGTTTACCGGTATTTAGCTTGGCAGGGGGATGCTGATATATAGAACCTTGCTCCATAAAATGGGCGGTTTATGAGGCATTCAGTAAGGCATATCAAGCTTTCATTGCAGGGATCACAGATAATGCTAAATTAGTTTAAGCTTCGGCACTCGACAGGTGAAACCCCCACTTTCTGCTTGAAGAACCGAGTAAAATGCTGGGGATACTTGAACCCTAATTCATACGCAATCTCACCGACCGATTTGCTGGTATCGAAAATCCGCTCTTTCGCTAGATCAATCAAATGAAGCTGGATGTATTCCAGAGCTGATTTACCCGTTTCTTTTTTGATTAAATCGCCGAAGTAATTGGGTGATAAGTGCAACTCCTGGGCAAAGTAAGCAACCGTTGGCACGCCATCGGTTCGTAGTTTTTCGCCTAATAAATATTCGTTTAGTTTCTGCTCAAATTGTTCAATTAGCCCATGATTCACATGCCCACGGGTCATAAATTGGCGGTCGTAAAAGCGGGAACAATATTTCAGCAGCAATTCCAAATTCGCGATAATCAGTTCTTTACTGTGCCCCGAGAAGGGGATTCGGTTACTATTCCTCCCCAGGTGACACACTGGCATGGTGCAGGCCCTTCTGGCCAATTCACCCACATAGCTATCAATCCAAACGTGAGTAAGGGAGGAGCCGTCAACTGGCTCCAAACCGTTACGGATGAAGAATACAATAAAGCGCCCTAGCAGGAACAAACAAACCGACTACTTTTGATTAGTCGGTTTGTTTTTCTATAAAGTGTACCCACATAAACGGCGCTTCATGAAACGCATAAGGGACCTATTTTTCAACATGAAGTTTTTCGTACTTAGGCCAGCTTACATGCCGAACTAGTCAATTACCAGGAAACGACGGCTACTAATCTGCAACATTCTAACTACACAGGTGTCATTGAGGACATTAGCTGAATCCTTTTCAACTTCACCCTCTATGATGCTTCGATTAATCTTGCTTTGGGGATCTTTTTTGCTGACGACTCTTCTGGCCTTCCCCCAAGCAGCCAATTGCCTTATCGCCAGGTAAGCGGCTCTATCATTGCCCAATTTAAGCAATCCCGCGTACTTAAAGCCAATCTACCCAGTACAGGTTCACGTTGAACTACTTCCTCTCATCATTAGCTTTTTCAGTAATCAGGCTTACTAGAAGTGTGGAGCAATGATTGTTTAATCCAGTAGACCAGTCGATAGATGAGTGTAACACCGCCGACCAACGAACAAGTACTCTGGCTTACGTTCCAGTCGGGCGATGAAGGGGCTTTTCAGCAACTCTATCAACTCCATATTCGGCATCTGCTCAACTATGGGCTGCGTCTTTGCGACTCGTTAGCGACCGTTGAAGACTGCATTCAGGATGTATTCACCGAACTATGGCACTATCGGCAACGGGTTGCCCAGCCGGCTTCAGTGCGCTTTTATTTGCTGAAGGCACTTCGCAACCGGCTCAAAGCGCAGTACCGACGGGAGCAGCCGTTTATTTCAGGCTGGGATGATGATCGGGATGAAGTCGGTCAATCGATGTTTAGCATTGAGCCGTCGGCTGAACAGCAACTCATCGCCCTGGATATTGATTCCGAGCGAGCCGAAAAAATCCGGCTGGCCATGAATGCCTTATCGCCCCGGCAACGCGAAATAATTTACCTCCGCTACTTTAACGACCTGTCGTATGAGCAGATCTGTGAGTTGATGAACATTAACTACCAAACTGCCCGCTCACAGATTTATTCGAGTTTAAAACAATTGCGTATACTTCTGAAAGACAAAGAGTTGTCTTTACTGATTTCCTTCTTTTTCTTCAATTAGGAAAATTTTTTACATTTTTTATACTACAAAAGGCTGCTTTTTCTTCACTGTATGATAGAATAACCTGATGGTATGAAATCATACAGTGATTACCTGCCTTACGATACCGAAGCATTTCTGATGGATGCTTCCTTTCGGGACTGGATTGCGAAGCCAACTCCAGAGATGACGGCGTACTGGCAAGGGCTGGTGGAAACCTATCCACACCTGCGTGACTCGTTTGAGCAAGCCCGGCTGCTCGCCCAGGGACTGGCCGCTACCTGGATTCCCTTTTCTGATGAATACACGGCTGATCTGTTTCAGCGGACGCTGGCCAATCGAACGCCCGAACCTGTGGAGCACACCGCTACGATCCGACCCATGCCACGCGTATCGTATTGGACTTATGCCGCTGCCGCGCTGATTCCACTACTGATCGGCATTTGGGCCTACCTCTATTTTTTTCAGGAACGGCTGATTCAGAACGGGAATGCCCAGTTTCAGACACTTATCTTGTACGATGGAACGGAGGTAAGACTTAATGCCAACAGTCGACTGCGCATTCCCTCGCGTTTCCATTGGCGGTCGAACCGGGAAGTCTGGCTTACGGGCGAAGGTTTCTTTGCCGTTCAGAAACAGAAAAACGACGCGACTGGAAGCTATCGAAAATTCATCGTTCATGCCGAGCGGGCTGATATTGCCGTATTGGGGACCCGATTCACGGTCTATACAAGATCTCAACGGACGCAGGTGTTGCTGGAAGAAGGGCGGATCGCTCTAACCGACCCGGTTAGCCAAAAAACAATCGTGATGAAGCCAGGGCAGCTAGCAACTTACCAGACAGGCGCATCGCGCTATACACTCGCCAAGGTCAATGCCGCTCAGCAACGCCCGCTGACGGCCTGGCGCGACAAACTATTGGTGTTTGAAAATGCGTCGATGGCGGTTCTCGGGCAACGGTTCCGAGAGGTATATGGTGTGCAACTGGTGCTGGAAGGCGAGGGCTTTGCCGATCAGCAATTTACCGGTGAACTGCCTATCGATAATCAGGAGAAAGCCCTACGCATTCTTTCCGAAACCTTCGGGCTCAAAGCGGTACCGTACCAGAACCGCATCTACTTTATTCCCAGTCCAGTGAACTGACGCAGGCAGTCGGCCTGTAAAAATAAAACCACACTCAGCGAGCGTGGCCTATTCAATTTATAAATTCTAAAACAAAGAACGTAAAAAATGCCTAAACCCTTACATCGTGAGTGCCTTCATTTTGCTGCGTTGGCACTACTGACGGGCGGAATCGGCTCGGTTTCTGCCCAGACCCTGGCCCTGGCTCGTTATCAAAACCCGTCTGGTGTAAACCAACCAGCGCTCAATTCACTGGAACTCAAAACCCTGCTTGGACAACTGGAAGGTAAGTATGGGGTTCGTTTTAATTACCGGGCGGCCCTGGTGCGTTCGGTTACGATTTTGACACCCCCGTTAGCCGATTTTAGTGAGCATATTCCCGAAACACTGAACCGGATTCTGGCACCAAAGGAATTGCAGTGTATCCAGATCGATGCCCGCACCTATGTCATCCAACCCGTAAGCAGTACAAAAAAAGGAGTAAAGTCCGAATCACCAAATACTGCCGACACACGTCCAATCATTACCCCTTCGCTTACTTCTATCGTTTTTGAGCAGGTGCAGGAACGTACCCTGAGTGGGCAAGTCGTGGATGCCGCATCCGGGCAGGGATTGCCGGGGGTTAGCGTTCTGATCAAAAATACCAGCAAGGGAACCGTTACCGATACGGACGGCAATTTTCGACTAGTTATTCCCAATCAAGCTGAAATCGTTGTGTTTTCGTTCATCGGCTACATCTCTCAGGAAGTTGCCGTTAAGAACCAAACCATACTGACCGTCAAGCTGGTCGCTGACACCAAAGCGCTTAACGAAGTCGTGGTGGTCGGTTATGGTACCCAGAAGAAATCGGACGTGACTGGCGCGGTATCGACCATTACAGCCGAAAAGCTAAAGTCACAGCCTGTTGCCGGTATTGATCAGGCATTAGCCGGGCAACTACCGGGCATTCAGGTTACCCAACCCTCAGGCGCGCCAGGTGGTGGGGTTCGAGTACGGGTGCGGGGATCTGGCTCTATTTCATCCAGCAACGAGCCGCTGTATGTGATTGACGGCTATCCAGTACAGGGAAACTTTGATCAGAACTATAATCCGCTGACGACCCTCAATCCCGCCGATATTGAATCCATCAACGTACTCAAAGATGCCTCCTCAACGGCTATTTATGGTTCTCGAGGGTCAAATGGCGTGGTAATCATTACCACTAAACGAGGAAAAGCCGGAAAAACGCGGATTGATTTCGATGCGTATGTCGGTACCCAGTCGCTGGACCGACCCATCAAGATGCTCAATGCCGCACAACTGGCCGAAATCGGTATCGAGGCTCGAAATGAATATTATCGCGATGTGATTGGGGGAAATCCGGCCGATAGCAACGAAGAGCGATTGAAGAAAACATCGGCCGGTCTGGCCCTGATTCCGCCCTTCTTTACTCAACCCAGCCCATACGATACCGACTGGCAGAAGGCCTTTTACCGAGCCGCGCCCATCAGTAGCTACAACGTGTCGGTCAGTGGTGGTAATGAACGGACTACGTTTTCGGTAGGGGCTGGGTATTTCAACCAGCAGGGCATTATTCCCAATACCAACCTGCTGCGTTACTCTATTCGGGCCAATATCGAATCGCAGGCTAGTGACCGACTCAAAATTGGGGTCAGTTTGCTGCCATCTGTCCGAACCCAGCGCGTTGTCGATGTGGAAGGGCACGTGTCGGTGGGGGCAATCACGGGTACGCTTAATTTCCTGCCCCAATTGCCAGTTCAATACCCCGATGGAACCTATAGTACCATGACCAACATGCAGTATGGGTTTCAGACGCCCGAAAATCCGCTGGTGATTGTCAATGAAGAAAATCGGCAGCAGTTGGCCTACCGGATGCTGGGAACGGTGTATGCTGATTATTCCCTTCTGAAAGATCTCAACCTGCGGGTAACCGTTGGGGGTGACCTGAATGCCTCGCGGGAAGATCGGTTTCGGTCGTCCAAAATTGGCAACCCCGGCCAGCCAGCGCCAACCGTACCGTCAGGATTTGCCAACGATGGGATGAGTTATAACTGGCTGAACGAAAATACCGCCACCTACACCCGGCAGCTTGGAAACCATGGCTTTACGGCGCTGGCAGGGTATACCATTCAGAAAAACCGGAATTATGGAACCTCCTTAACGGC
Organism: Spirosoma aerolatum; assembly: GCF_002056795.1. Classification (NCBI taxonomy): domain Bacteria; kingdom Pseudomonadati; phylum Bacteroidota; class Cytophagia; order Cytophagales; family Cytophagaceae; genus Spirosoma; species Spirosoma aerolatum. The sequence continues at coordinate 652,691 of NZ_CP020104.1, forward strand.
TATCAATTTCCCCAACGATCTGGTGACGACCCTCAATGCGGGGCAGATTAACGGGGGAAATACAACGCGTGACGAATGGGCCCTTTTGTCCTGGCTGGGTCGGATCAACTACAATTACCAGGATCGGTATCTGCTAACCGTTAGCTTCCGGCGGGACGGCAGCAGTCGGTTTGGGTCCAATAATCGCTGGGGTAATTTCCCGTCGGTTGCGGCTGCCTGGCGAATCATCGACGAACCGTTTATGAAGTCGGTCAAAGCGATTAGCGACCTGAAGTTGCGGGCCAGCTACGGGCTAAACGGAAATAATTTTATCAGTAACTACGGCTCGATTGGGCTAATTAGCACGTCCAATTACATCACCGGGGCTGGTACGGGCGCGCTGGCCAATGGCCTGGTACCTTCATCCATCGCGAACCCCGATCTGACCTGGGAAAAATCCAAGCAGGTAGATGTCGGTCTGGAAGTTGGTCTGTTCAACAACCGCCTGTTGCTGACTGCCGATTATTACAACCGATTAACCTCGGGCTTACTATTGAATGTGCCGGTTCCGTCGATCACGGGTTTTACCAATGCCTTACAAAACATTGGTCAGGTAAAGAATTATGGGCTGGAGTTTGGCCTAATGAGTCGAAATATTGTGGGGAAAGGCTTTACCTGGACTACGGACGCCAATATCTCCTTCAACCGAAATCGGGTGCTGGCTCTGGGGCCCAAAGGCGATCCTATTCGTAGCTCTACCGACGTAGCCGATACGCACATCACCCAGATTGGATCGCCCATCAGCAATTATTATGGCTACCAGGTCGATGGTATTTTCCAGAACCAGGCGCAGGTCGATGCGGGGCCAACCTGGGCAGCACCGGTCATTACCCGGCCGGGTGATTTCCGATTCAAAGACATCAATGGGGATGGAAAAATCGACGCCAACGACCGGACCGTCATTGGTACGCCCTACCCTAAATTTGTTTTTGGAATAACAAACACAATTAGCTACAAAGGATTCGACCTGAGTATATTACTACAGGGATCGCAGGGAAATCAGGTATTGTATTTGCAGCGCCGTTTCTTCGGTTTCGTCAATTCCAGCAATTCGTATGCGGATGTGGTAAACCGGTGGCAGAGCGAAGCTAATCCGGGCGATGGCAAACATCCACGGGCGTATCCGGCGGGTAACTCCAATCAGGTAACATCCTACTATGTGGAAGATGGCTCGTATCTGCGGATTCGCAATGTTTCGCTGGGGTATCGACTGCCGGCTCCCTGGGCCAAACGCATCGGGATGCAGGGCTTACGCATCTATACGACGGGCCAGAACCTCTATACGTTTACCAAATACGCGGGTTACAATCCTGAAGTCAACCGAAACTACAGCGGTAATCCGCTTGTCGAAGGGGTCGATTATGGGGTTTACCCACTCGCTCGCAGTTTCACCGTTGGTCTGAATGCTTCCTTCTAACCCCTAGCTTTTCCATGAAACGTTTTTCATCTAGCTTACTCCTTCTACTCGGACTGGCCTCCTCGGCTTGCCAGGACGACTTCCTGGCCCTATCACCGATTTCGTCGGCCAACATCGATAAATTTTACCAGACTCCGGCCGATTTTCAGACGGCTATTCTGGGCGCATATTCGACCTTACAGACGGGCGGCATGTACGGAAACTGGTTTTTATTTGCCGAAGAACGCTCCGACAATACCGAACAGGAAGATTACGCAGGGACCACGCAGGTCTATGGCGATTTTGATACGTTTACCCTACTGTCTACCAACAGTTTTATATCCGATGCCTGGAATGCCCATTATCGGTTGATCAATCAGTGCAATACCGTTCTGAGCCGGATACCGTCGGTAAATTTTTCGGACGCCACCCAAAAAGACCAGTTGATCGGCGAAGCTAAATTTTTGCGGGCACTAGCCTATTTCAATCTGGTACGGGTGTATGGCGATGTTCCGCTGGTAACAACGGCCATTAGCGGGGCCGATGCCTATCAAGTCAATCGGAGTCCAGTAGCCGATATCTATACCCAAATTGGAGCCGACCTGGCCGATGCCAGTGCAAAACTGCCCGCGAGTTACACCGGAGCCAACCTAGGTAGAGCCACCAAAGGCGCTGCGGCAACGTTGCTGGGGAAAGTGTATCTGACGCAAAAGCAATATGATAAAGCCACCCAGACGCTCAAAACAGTAATTGATGCTGGTACCTACAGCTTGCTGCCTGCCTACGCCAGCGTGTTTCTGGATGCCAACGCGCAGAATAAAGAGTCGATTTTTGAAGTAGCCTATAAAGCCAGCAGTCAAGGTGAGGGCAGCACCTATGCTACCAATTTTTCGCCGAAACGGGGCGCCGTTTATGTCACGGGCCAGGGGAATGGGCAGGGCTACAACCGACCTACGCAGAACATGATTGCCGCCTATGAGCCGGGTGATCTGCGCAAACCTGTGTCGTTAAGCGAAACCTGGACCGATGGTAAGCAGGTGTACAATGATCCCTACGTAAAAAAGCAATTCATTACCCCCTTGGCGACTGCGTATGATGGCGATGGCAACTGGATTGTATTGCGTTACGCGGATGTGCTGCTTATGTATGCCGAAGCCCTGAATGAACAGGGGCAGACCAGTCAGGCGCTTCCCTTTCTCAACCAGGTTCGGGTCCGGGCGGGACTTGCGGAGCGTACTGGTCTGTCGCAGGCTGATGCCCGGCTCGCACTGGAACAGGAACGTCGCGTTGAGTTAGCCTTTGAAGGGCATCGCTGGTTCGACCTGGTTCGAACAGGCCGCGCCCTGACGGTGATGAAAGCAACGGGTAAGACTGTTTCGGAGCGGGATCTACTGTTCCCGATTCCCCAGCAGCAGATTGATATAAACCCGCTTTTAAAGCAAAACACGGGGTATTGATTTTAGTGTACTTTTCTTCCGCCAATCGGCGGAAGAAAAGTACACTAGGGGCTAGTCTATTAGGGATACAAATAGATTATAAAAAAAGGCGTTTTTGTCATGCTGACGCAGGAAGCATCTCAAAATTTCCTCATTGATAATTATGGATGCGTTAAGATGCTTCCTGCGTCAGCATGACAAAAAATAAGCTAGCCTACTGGTATGCAACCGCTTCTGATTTTATACCTGATCGCCGGGTTATTTACCCGGTCTGGGCCAGCGGAGCCACCCGTTAACAATCGGTTGACCGCATTGACATCGCCTATTCTGTTTCGAGGTGACGAGCACACGGCCTATCGCGACCCGGCATTCCTCTATCACCAGGATAGTCTGTACGTCTTTTTTACACTGGTACGCATTGAGGAGGAGCATAAAATTTACGCTTACGTTGCCATGAGTCGGACTAAAGACCTCCAGCATTGGACACCCATCCGCACCCTAACCCCCCGCGACCAACGGCTCAATTACAGTAGTCCCGGCAATGTTGTCCGGCAGGGCGACGAATGGGTATTGTGCCTGCAAACTTACCCCCGACCCGATTATACGACTGATCAAATGCCTCGGTATGCCACCCAGGATGCCCGGATTTTTACGATGCGCAGCCGGGATTTACATCACTGGAGTAGCCCGGAGTTGCTTCGCGTGAAAGGGTCTTCCGTAACAGAAAAGGATATGGGACGAATGATCGATCCGTATCTGCTGGCCGACAAAGACGCGCCGGGGAAATGGTGGTGTTTTTATAAACAGAATGGCGTCAGTATGTCGAGTTCTTACGATCTACGTAACTGGACCTTTGTCGGCCATACCGAGTCAGGCGAAAATGCCTGTGTGTTAGTCGAAGATAGCCAGTACATTCTGATGCATTCCCCGAAAAACGGTATCGGCTTAAAACGCTCAACGGATTTAAAAAGCTGGCAGGACTGGGGCGGACTCATAACACTGGGCCAGTCGGATTGGCCCTGGGCCAAGGGGCGACTGACGGCGGGCGCGGTCCTGAACCTCAAACAAGTTCCTGCCTTTGGCAAATATGTGATGCTCTTCCACGGTTCCGGGCCACTGAGTGAAGAGGCTGGAGACTTCGACAAAAATGCGTCCATAGGCATTGCCTGGAGCGATGACCTGCTGAACTGGCAATGGCCCGCCAAGACCCGTTGATCAATTGGTCTTCGGCTTATAGACAACCAAAACATACCTGAATGAAATCGAACGAACTTACCCGACGCGTTTTTTTACAACAATCGTCTATGGCTGCCGCCAGTGTGGTTACTGCCTCATCGCTTCCCTCTCTTACATTAAACGCGCCCAAACGTCGGGTGGCCATGGTTGGAACTGGGCATCGGGGAACCAGTATGTGGGGGATACCCGTCGTGCAGGAATTTGGTGATATCGTCGATTTTGTCGGGCTGTGCGACAAAAACATTGGACGAGCGACTACCGCCCAAAAATTGATGAACGTTACCTGCCCGGTCTATACCGACTTCGACAAAATGATGCGGGAGACCAAACCCGACGTGTTGATCGTCACCACGGTCGATGCGACCCACGATCAGTTTATCATCAAAGGGATGGAGATGGGCGCCGACATCATTACCGAAAAACCCATGACCACCGATGAAACCAAATGCCGGGCTATTCTGGATGCCGAAAAGCGGACAGGCAAAAAAGTGACGGTCACCTTCAATTATCGGTATTCACCCCACCGTCAGAAACTCTACGAACTGCTGCGCGAAGGCGTCATCGGGACGATTACTTCGGTTGACTTCCACTGGTATTTAGACATTCATCACGGGGCCGATTATTTCCGACGCTGGCACAGGCTCCAGGAAAACAGCGGTTCCTTGTGGGTACACAAAGCCAGTCACCACTTCGACTTGCTCAATTGGTGGCTGGAGTCCGAGCCGGAGCAGGTTTATGCGCAGGGAACGTTAGATTTTTACGGCAAAAAAGGGCCCTTCCGGGCGGAAAACTGCCGAAGCTGTTCCCACAAGAAGGACTGTAACTTTTACTGGGACATCACGAAGGATAAACGGTTAACGGCGCTCTACGTCGACAACGAGAAGTATGATGGCTACCTGCGAGATGGCTGTGTATTTAAAGACGATGTCAACATCGACGATAAAATGGCGGCTACCATTCGGTATGCCAACGGGGTTAATGTCAGTTATTCGCTGACCACCTATTCCCCTTACGAAGGTTACCGGATTGCCTTTAACGGAACGAAGGGACGACTGGAAGCCTGGATCAAGGAAACGGGTAAAATGCCAATCGAAGCTTATGACGAACTCATGCTATCCAAAAACTTTGGCGAGGTCGAGTACATTAAAGTGCCTCAGGCTGAAGGGCATGGCGGAGGGGATGCACGCCTTCGGGATAAGATTTTTCGAAACCCCAGCACCCCGGATGCATTCCGCCAGACGGCCGGAAGCCGGGATGGGGCCATGGCGATCCTGGTCGGCATTTGCGCGCGCAAAAGTAAGCAAACCGGTCAGTCTGTTCGTATTGAAGAAGTATCAGGGCTGAAGCCAAAAGCGATTAAAGGGTAAGGATAGTTCAATAAATAATGTAAAATGAACCGCACGGCCGACCCTGAATGCTTGATATTCATCTTATTTTCATTCTACATTGTCCATTTACTTATATGATAGGTTGGTAATTGAGCAAAGCACCACCGTCTTGTGTGATTGTTTTCTTTTATAACTGTGATCTTGCTTCACATTCAACATGATAAAAAAACTACTACTAATCGGTTACTGCTGCTTTTCAGCACTCATCGGGTTGGCTCAACAAGAAATTCCGTTGTATACGGGGGCCATACCCAATGTGAAAGCATCGGAGGTCAACGAAATAAAACGAGCCGATCAGAGTGTATCCAATGTCGTTCGGCCAACGCTGACTCTCTTTTTACCAGCCAAGGAAAAAGCCACCGGTACGGCTGTCATTGTCTGCCCCGGCGGTGGCTACGAAACGCTGGTTATGAAACGGGAAGGCTTCGACATTGCCGAAGCCTTTGCTAAAATAGGCGTGACTGCTTTTGTGCTGAAATACCGGCTGCCCAGTGAGAAAACAATGATCGATCCATCTATTGGTCCTTTGCAGGATGCCCAGCAAGCGCTGAGAACCATTCGCCAACGTTCAACCGAATGGGGTGTTGATCCAAACCGAATCGGGATTATGGGCTTTTCGGCTGGTGGTCATCTGGCGGCTACCGCCGGAACTCATTTTCAAAAGCCGGTCATCGACAATCCTGAATCCATAAACCTACGACCGGATTTTATGATCCTGATTTATCCGGTAATTAGCCTGTCGCATGAAATTGGCAGCGAGAAAACACGCAAAAATCTGCTTGGTATGTCACCTAGTCCGGAGCTAATCAGGCTCTATTCCAACGAATTGCATATTGACAAAACGACCCCGCCAACTTTCTTAACCCATGCGGGTGATGACTCGAAAGTGCCCGTTAAAAACAGCTTGGTCTTCTATGAGGCCCTCCAGCAAAACGGTGTACCAGCCAACCTGCATATATACAGCAAAGGCGAACATGGCTTCGGCAAAACCCCAGCGTTCGACGAGTGGTTTGGGCGGATCCACCAGTGGATGAAAGATATGCACTAACTGTTATTATTGGGATCGTTGACTAAATAATATTTTCTCGTTTCATTGTCGAATGGGTGGACTAAAACTATTAGTAAGGCCTTCGATCTGCCCGCTGAGTTCATCGAAATGAAGCTGTTCGGAAGGCTGGGTCGTCGGGCTTAGTTGTTCGTTAATTGACAGCAGTTCCTGCAAAACCGTATGTCCAGCTTCCCGTTGCAGGTAAAGCAGACAATGCTGACGAACGGCCCAATACAGGTAAGCCCGGTACGAAAAAGTAATTCGCTCGAACAGGCGCTTCTGCCAGAAAAGCTGAACAGATCGGCAACAATAGCTTCGGTCAGCATCGTTGAGTATACATCGATACGATGGAATCAGGCCCGCTTGAAGGCAGCAGACGAACAGACTGGTTTCCTGGGAATGAATTAGACGGTAGGGGACCCATAGTTGATATGTGGTTCTCTATAGATACCATTTGGGCGATTTTTCCTAATGCGTTCGTCAGAAAAGTTGCCGCTTCTGGTCGGGCCGCTTCGCCATCCCAGCCTTTTCCTATTTGTTAAGTCGAGTTACGCTGGAGTGGAGAAAATAATCGTTAAAACTAAGCCGGATTCTTTGAGAGATTCATAAATTTCTAAAAAAGTTTCAATTGGGCTCGGGGGTAGGGCTGCTTTTATTGTCTATAGGCTACGAACCCTACGAATGGAGCCCATGCAGACGGTCGCTTTCAGGTATAATCAACAACGTTCCGTGAAACCCACAGAACCCGGTCCGTCAGCAACCGATGCTAACCAGGAGCTGGATGCCGAATATTTTATTCGTCTGGCTTTTGAAACCGACCCGAAGCGGGGTTGCGAACTATTGTTCCGGGCCTATTACCGCGATTTGTGCAGTACGGCCATCCGATTTGTCTATTCCCGTCAGGCAGCCGAAGATATTGTCGGCGAAGTTTTCCTGCTGTTCTGGAATAATCAGGTTTATCAAACCATAACCATTTCGTATCGAGCCTATCTGTTCCGCGCTGTTCGGAATCGGGCGCTCAACTACATCAAATTTGATCTGAATCGATCGGCTTCGCTGGATTTACTTCCTGATGACAGCGAGCCGGATACGACCGTTCAACAACCTGATCAAATTTTACAGGTGGATGAGCTGCTACGACGTATTAATGAAATCGTGCGTACGCTGCCGCTGCAAGCCCAGCGGGTGTTCATCATGAGCCGTTTCGACGGTCGATCGCATGCTGAAATCGCCCAGGAGTTACAGATCAATCATAAAACGGTTGAAAGCCATATCACACGGGCTTTGTCGAGCCTAAGGCATTTACTTCGTCAGGAACTGTGTCTGTTGTTACCAGGATTATTATACGCACTAGTAAGCTAATCCTCACCTATGAATACTGCGATAAACAAAGAGCTTCTATTCACCCATTTCGACGGGCGAACCACCCCGCTTCAGATCGAACTGCTTCGGGAGTGGCTGCAAACGGCGGAGAATCAGCAGGTTTATTATGGCTGGTTACAGGAATGGGAGCACCAAAATCCACAGGTATTTACCGACCCCGATCAAGCTTATTCCCTGTTTCTACACAAATTGGATGCATCACCACAATCCGTCTCAACCCGTCAGGTTCCCATACTGAAACGTTGGCATGTAAGGAGCTTTTTAGCGGCCGCTTCGGTAGCAATTTTTCTGCTCGCCGTTATGTACCTAACCCAGCCGTACTGGAGTATGCGTACCATTGCAACCGACTATGGGGAAGTGCGATCTGTGGTACTCGACGACGGTAGCCGGGTAACGCTGAACGCGAATTCAAAACTTCAGATCCCCCGATTTCACCTAAGAACCTCATCCCGCGATGTGTTTTTACAGGGAGAAGCAGAGTTTGCTATCGTGCATACGATTTCGCACGACCCGTTTAAAGTGCATACCGCCAATGACGTAGAAGTGATTGTTTTAGGAACGGAATTTACGGTCAATACGCGCCGGAATAATACGCGGGTGGTACTAAATCGGGGTAAGGTGAAGGTACGTTATCCGACGCCTAATCAAATCAATACGCTGACGATGAAACCGGGCGATTGGGTTACCCTCACCCCAAATGAACGGCCAAAACGAGGACGTCAGTCCATTGACCAAACTACGGGAGCCAATTGGAAAAATTATCAGTACACCTTTCGAAACACACCGTTGCCGGAAATTGCAGCCCTGATCAGCGATAATTTCGGGGTCACGGTTCAACTGGATGAAGCCCTGACCAAACGGAGTGTTACCGGTACATTTCACGCGCAAAATGCAGATGAACTCATACAGGCACTCATAGAACTATTCGAGTTTGACGTAATCCGTCAGGGAAAGATAATAAAGCTGGTTTTATCTGATTCAACGAAGACCCTAAACTAATTTCTAAATCCTTTTCTCTATGAAAATTTGGCTACTATCCAGTTGCTGGGGACTTGCTTTGTTCTCTTTTTTTCCGGCACCGGCGCAATTACTGGCGACCTCGCGCGTAAAACCAACTTATTATCAGGCACAAACCTCAACCATACGTTTGCAGGATGCCTTACTGGAACTGCAGCGGATTTATCACGTGGATATTCTATTCGAAGAGGCCAGTATGCAGCAGATCAAGGTGCCCGCCAATCAGCTTGATTTTAGCGGCTCACTGGAAAAAAACCTGCGCAAAGTGCTGATCCCAAATGGATTTGGGTATAAAAAACTAGCTAAAGGCGGCTATGTTGTGCGTCGGTTGCCAACCGCTAGGGAAGAGCTTCCCAGACAACGGGCCGACATGCAGGTCGATGTAAAAGACATCCTCATGATCCCCCCAACGCTGGAAACGGTTGAGCCGATGGCCGAACCCGCTAAGGCAGACCGTACCGTAACCGGAAAAACAACAGACGAAAAAGGGGAAGAACTACCAGGAGTAAGTGTTATTATCAAAGGAACCCAGCGAGGCACAACTTCCGATAATAATGGAAACTACTCCCTTAAGGTACCCGATGGAAATCCGACTCTTATTTTCTCGTTTGTAGGCTACATTCCTCAAGAAGTGGTTCTGGGCAATCAGTCAATAGTAAATGTTGCCCTTCTGACCGACAACCGAGCGTTAAAAGAAGTCGTTGTCGTCGGCTATGGTACCCAGCAGGCTAAAGATGTGACGGGGGCTGTAGCTACCCTCAACCAGTCTGCAATTAAAGATTTGCCGGTATCGTCGCTGGATCAAAAGATGATTGGTCAGGTGGCCGGTGTACAGATCCAGCAGGTGTCTGGAGCACCGGGGGCGGGTACGTCGATACGCATTCGGGGGAGTGGGTCGCTGGGCGCTGGTAACGAGCCCTTATACGTAGTCGATGGAATGCCTTATTCATCGGGGCTAAATCAAAACTTGAATCCGCTGGTCTTCATCAACCCTAATGACATTGAATCCATCACCATTCTGAAAGATGCATCGTCGACCGCCATTTACGGTTCGCGCGGGGCGAATGGTGTGGTCATGATTACGACCAAACAAGGCCAGTTTAACCGCACTCAGATCACTGGCTCAGTAATGCGGGGTGTTCAGGTTGTCCCCCAAAAAGGACGGCCTAAATTGATGAACCAGCAGGAGTTTATTGACCTGCAACGCAACAAAATTGACATTGCCGTGCTTCGGGCCGAAAATCGGGCCACTACCCTGGCCGACTATCCAGCTGAGTATCAGCACCCCGAACAACTGGTTGGAAAAGGAACGGACTGGTACGATCTGATTCTCCAGGCGGCACCCATTCAGGACTATAACGTCAATCTCAACCGGGGATCACAGGATTCGCGGCTGAGTGCCAGTCTTGGGTATTTCAAACAGGATGGGGTATTGCGTTTTACCGGTATTGAACGATACAGTGCCCGGCTCGGTATGGATTCGAATCTGGGAAAAGCGTTTCGGGTGGGCGTTTCTCTCCAGCCAACCTTCATCAACCAAACCCGTACTAATACGAACACCAGCCGGGAAGATGTGATTGGGGTTGCGAACTGGGCCAACCCGGTAATGTCGCCCTATGATGCGAACGGAAACCTGATTCCCTACATTGTTTCGCCCCAAAGTAAGTACCATTCGGCCTGGAGTTTTGCTAATCCTTTGTTTACTCTTCGGGAAACTACCCAGTCTCAGCAGCAATTTCAAAATATTGGTATTGCCTTCCTCGAATGGTCGATAACCCCGGATCTGAAAGTAAAAACCTCCGTCAATACGATCTGGTCGACTTCCAAATTTTCGCAATACGTTCCCAGTACGGTCGGTGGGTCAAACCGGCCACCGGTAGCCGGAACGGGAAGCTCGGTCAATACAAACGGGCAGAGTTTCAACTGGCTCATCGAAAACACACTGACCTATAAAAAAGCGTTCGGTGATCACCGAATCGATGCTGTGGCGGGCTACACAACCCAGAAAAATACAACGAATACATTGACCCTTACGGCGGGCCCCTACGGCAATGACCTGATCCAGACCATCAACGCAGCCCCCGCCATCAGTGCCTGGGGACAAACGATTGACGAATGGAGTATCATCTCATATTTGGGTCGGATAAACTACGGATTCAAAGAAAAATACCTGCTCACGGCAACCATCCGGTCCGATGGCTCATCCCGCTTTGGTTCCCGAAATCGGTATGCCTATTTCCCGTCGCTGGCTGGGGCCTGGCGAATCTCGGAAGAAGCGTTCATGAAGAATAATCCGTACGTAAATAACCTTAAACTGCGGGTTAGCTACGGCAAAAGCGGCAACAACAACATTGGTAATTACTCTCATCTGGCCTCCATTAATTCAGGTGCCTACGTTTTTGGATCGACTCAGGTATCCGCTTCTTATGTAGGGTTAGCCAATCCCTATTTAACCTGGGAGGAATCGCAACAGGTCGATGCGGGGGTGGATGCCGAATTCCTTAATGGGCGGTTCTCGCTGACGGTCGATGTCTATAACCGGTTAAGCAAAAACATGCTGCTGAACGACGTCATACCGGCAATTACGGGCTATAATACAGCGGTTGTCAACAAAGGCAACGTCCGCAATCAGGGACTGGAAATTGCTCTGGGCGCCAAACCCATTATGGGTACATTGAACTGGGACATTGGCGCTAATATCGCGTTCAACCGGAATAAAGTACTCTCCCTGAATGACAATGGCGACCGGATTTTATCGGGCAATAACGACAACAATCCAACGAACGTTACCGTTGTGGGTCAGCCTGTTGGCCAGTTTTTTGGTTTTGTACTCGATGGCGTTTATTCGGATGCCGACATTGCCAATCCGAATCTGGCTAAAACCGCACAGGTATATGCCGGTAATCCTAAATACCGGGATATCAATGGCGATGGTATTGTTAATGATTTGCTGGATTACACCATCATCGGCAATCCTTATCCAAAGTTCACTTTTGGGCTGACGAATAACCTGACTTATAAGCGGTTCAATCTGGGCATTATCGTGAATGGCTCCTTTGGAGGTCACGTAATGAACGGACTTCGGCAAACGGTCGATAACCTGCAGGGATTTTTCAATGTTCGCGAAGAGTGGGTAAACCGCTGGCGGAGTTCAGACAATCCGGGTACGGGTATGTTATATGGAGTGCCCAAGCTGACGCCAAGCTGGGGTCACCGGGTCAATACGATGTGGGTTGAAGATGCTTCATTTTTACGCATCGCCAACCTATCGCTGGGCTATTCCCTTCCGGATAAACTCGTTCGGAAAAGTGGTTTTCTGGAGGGATGCCGTCTGTACATGACCATTCAAAACCTGGCCATGTTTACCCGCTACGAAGGCGCCAATCCAGAAGGACAGTCGAAAAGCATCGACAACACGCTGTCGCCCGGTTTCGATATTACGTCCTATCCGCTGGCCCGGACAACCTCGTTTGGCCTCAATTTACAATTCTGATCCTACTCGTTCAGGGCTTTATATTCATCATTAACCGTCAAACAAAATGAGACACCTCATTTGCGGATTCCTCCTCCTGGTATTGACAGGCTGCTCCAACAGTTTTCTGGAACTCTACCCCAAAACGACGTTAAACGAAGGGAATTTCTACCAATCGGAAGTGGAGTACATTTTACTGGCCAATGGTTGTTACGTACCGATTCGGGATTATGAAAAGAATATTCACTGGGTGATGGCGGAGTTGATTTCCGATAACGCCAGTTTCCAGTATAATACCAAAACGGGCGAAGCGTCTAAAGGGGTGATTGACCAGTTCATCTTCACCTCCGACAACGTAGCCTATTCCAGCTTCTGGAACCTCTCCTACAACGGTATAACCCGGTGCAACAAACTACTCAGCGAACTGGAAAGAACCGGTGTAAGCTGGTCAAAGATTTCCTATAAAGATCGCTGTGCCGGCGAAGCGCTGTTTTTGCGGGCCTTGTACTATTTCAATTTGGTTCGGCAGTTTGGGGGCGTGCCGCTGGTATTAACGCCCATTACGTCGCAGGAAGCGGGAAACGTGAAACGGAGTACGGAAGAGCAGGTGTATACCAGTATCATCAGCGACCTCAAGCAGGCGGCTACCCATTTTGCCAGCGCCAGGGATGTGGAAGAGGTGGGCCGCGCTAATGAAATGGCGGCTTTGGCCATGCTGGGTAAGGTGTATCTGACCCGACTTAATTATGCCGAGGCCGAACAGGTGCTAAAATCGGTGATTATGGCGGGGAAATATAGCCTGCAACCCAACTATGCTGACGTTTTTAACCCAGCCAGTAAGGATTACAAAGAAACACTTTTTGCCATTCAGTACTCCGAAAGCAGCGCTGATCTGGCGAGTCGGTTCATTTTCTGGTTTGCGCCCAACACTTCGGGCGGGGAGATAACCAAACGCCCGAATATCAGTGTCGTTGGATCGGGGTGGAATCAGCCCACGCAGGATTTGATAAACGCATTCGAAGCGGGTGATAAACGAAAAGACGTCTCCATCGGATTCTGGAAAGGTGTCGACTGGGATTCTCAGATTCGTTCCATACCCTATTGTGCCAAATACAAACCACCTATTTCGGCTCCCGACGATCGATGTAGCGATAATCTGCCCGTTTTGCGCTATTCCGATGTACTGTTGATGTATGCCGAAACGCTTAATGAACTCGGTAGGACGAGCGAAGCGCTTCCCTACGTGCAGCAGGTTCGTACCCGAGCGGGTTTGGTAAATTCCCTGGCTGGCCTGGATAAGACAGCACTGCAAACCCTGATTGCCAAAGAACGGCAGGTTGAATTCTGTTTTGAAAATCAGCGCTGGTATGACTTAAAACGAACGGGAAAAGCGATTGAGGTGATGACTGCCCATGGCAAACGGGAGAAATCGCTTAAATCGTTCTTGTATCCTGAAGCATACGCTATTACGCCCGCCAAACTAGTAGCGCCCATTCCGAATACGGAGGTTTCTATCAATAAAATTGAGCAGAATCCTGGCTATTAACCCAACTAATATTTAGCATCTTGAAACCATTCCTTTTCTTACTAGTCGCCGGAATCGTAGCCATCGGCTTTCGACCGATGGACCGTTGTTCAGCTAAGCTGCCCACAGCTCCCAATATTATATTCTTGCTGGCCGACGACCAGCGATGGGATGCGCTTGGGGTGGCAGGGAATACCATCATCCAAACCCCTAACCTCGACCGACTGGCCCGCGATGGATTTTATTTCCGCCGTTCCTATGTGACGACTCCCATCTGTGCCATTAGCCGGGCCAGCATCTTTAGCGGACAATACGCCCGCCGTCATGGGATCATCGATTTTGCCACCCCGTTTACCGATTCTGCGTTGGCTAATACCTATCCTATGTTGTTGAAAAAAGCAGGCTATCGAATCGGATTTATTGGCAAATATGGGGTTGGTAACAAAATGCCGACCGAAGCCTATGACTACTGGCGTGGCTTCGGAGGACAAGGTAATTATGCTGCGAAGGACGCCCAGGGCCAGCCGATTCATCTGACCGATTTGATGGGCCAGCAAATGGAGGAGTTCCTCCAGGCCAACCCTCAGGGCAAGCCGTTTTGCCTTTCGGTGAGCTTTAAGGCTCCCCACGCCCAGGATGCAGCTAATCCCGAATTTCCCTATGCCGACCGTTTCGGAAAACTCTACACTGACAAAACCATAAAACGCCCTGTTCTGGCTCAGGATAAATATTATCGGCAATTTCCGGAGTGGTTTCGGCATAACGACAAGAACGAGTCCCGCATTCGCTGGAGCCGCCGATTTGCGACCGATTCGCTATTTCAGCAAACCACCAAATCCTACAATCGGCTGATTACCGGGGTAGATGATGTGGTGGGGCAGCTCCGTCGTTCGTTGCAGCAGCGTGGCTTATCAGAAAATACGATCATCGTCTATACGAGCGACAATGGTTTTTACGAAGGTGAGTATGGCTTTGCCGATAAATGGTATGGCCATGAGTTATCGATTCGGGTACCGCTGATCATCTACGATCCTAGGCAACAAGCCTGGCACGGACGAACTACGGACCAGTATACGCTTAACATTGATATTGCGCCAACCCTGCTAACGTTTGCGGGGGTGTCGGTACCAGCCAGAATGCAGGGCCATACGCTGACCCAATTGATGGATACCCCCGCAACTCCCTGGCGAAAAGAATTCTATTTCGAGCATCCGATTAATATTCCGGCTGTATTTATTCCGCAATCGGAAGGAGTATTGAGTGCTGATCGGAAATACGTTCACTATTATAACGTTCGGGAACCTGCCGATACCTACGAAGAAGTCTATGACCTGAAAGCCGATCCGAAGGAACTTGTCAATCTGGCGGCTCAGCCGCAGGGAAAGGCTCTGAAGACAACGTTACTGCCCATCTTTGAGCGACTAAAAGAGGCCGCCCGATAACCTGCTTATTCCGCTATGAAATATTCTTTTGTTTTTGTAGGTGGTGCATTCCTGATGGGCCTGATTGCCTGGAAACCATCGTCACCCGTTAGCCGCCCAGCCGTAGTTCCCCCCAGTAGTCGCAAACCTAACATTGTGATCGTAATGGCCGACCAATGGCGGGCTCAGGATATTGGCTATGCAGGTAATAAACAGGTGATCACTCCCAATCTGGATAAACTGGCCGGTGAGTCAGTCAATGCCCGCCTGTGCGTTGCCGAAGTGCCCGTCTGTTCGCCCACCCGGGCAAGCCTGCTGACAGGGCAACACGCTACTACCCACGGAGTATTTTATAATGACCGACCACTTCGCAATGAAGCCGTCACGCTGGCGGAGGTATGTCAGCAAAATGGGTATCGGACGGGATTTATCGGGAAATGGCACATCAACGGTGGAATGGACAAGAACTTCGCACCGGGGCGACTGGCGCCCATTCCGGTCGATCGGCGGCAGGGTTTCGAGTATTGGCGTGCTCTGGAATGTACCCACGATTATAACAATTCGCCTTACTACAATGAAGTAAACAAGCGGTTTGTCTGGCAACAATACGACGCCATCAGCCAGACCGATTCGGCCATTTCGTTCATGACTCAACCCCGCGATAAGCCTTTCCTGCTGGTACTGGCCTGGGGCCCACCGCATGATCCTTACCAGACAGCTCCGAAGGAATATCGCCAGAAATACGCCAATCAAACCATCCAGTTGCGCCCAAATGTACCAGTTAAGGATACTATGGAAGCCAACCGGGCTTTAAAAGGCTATTACGCCCATATCAACGCGCTCGACGATTGCATTGGTCGGTTGCAGGCTGCCCTGAAACAAGCCAAACTGGAGGATAATACCATCTTTGTGTTCACGTCCGATCACGGCGACATGCTGTATTCGCACGATCAGATCAACAAACAAAAACCCTGGGATGAATCCATTCGCATCCCTTTCCTGCTCAAATACCCCGCCGGACTGAGCCGCAAAGGCAGCACGCTCGACGTCCCCGTTACTTTAACCGATGTAATGCCGACTTTACTGTCGATGACCGGACAGAAAATTCCTGCCAGTGTGGAAGGGCATGATTTTGCGGCTCTCTTCCGAAATCCGCGTGCACCTCGTCCTGATGATGCAGCCCTGATTGCCTGTATTGTTCCCTTCCACCAATGGAATTACGCACGGGGTGGGCGCGAGTATCGCGGTATTCGTACAGCCCGGTACACGTATGTACGGGATCTGAATGGTCCATGGCTATTGTATGACAATCTGAAAGACCCGTATCAATTGACAAATTTGGTCGATCAGTCAGGTATGGCCCAGACCAAACAGCAACTGGAGACAATACTGACGCAAAAACTTCGGGATGCGAACGACAGTTTTTCACCCGGTAATATTTACATGGACAAATGGCACTACCCCTGGGCCTCCATTGATTCAGTAGGTAATCCGTATTATAAATAGGCCAAAATAGATCGACGTTTTCGCGTACGATTTTAGTCAATGCCAATTACTGCGATAAGTTGTTCATTAACAGAGTTTTATTTCTGAGCGGGGAGAAGCCGAAAAGATCCGCTACCCATAAAAAAGCCGACAATCATGTAGGTAGCCCGGTACTATGCAATTGATTGGATTGACCATTCATTGACTTTTAATCCGTCAAATTTTAATGTCGAAGCTCAAACAATAGGCTAACCAAAATAGTATATTTGCTACATTGTTGCATTTGGCAAACTTATACATACATGAAGCGACTTTTTTCTTATCTGACTGCCGTTGCGTTGGTTATTGCCATTTTGGTCGGTTGTCAATCAAACAATAAATCGGGCGAATCGCATCAGACGCTGATAGCTCAGCACGACTCACTCGAAGCCAGTCATCAGCAATTGGAAGCGACCCATCACCAGATGGAAGGCGAACATGAAAAAATGAAAGCGGCTCATGACGCCTTACCCGAGAGCTTTACCCAGCATGCAGCTATCGAAGCCAAACACGAAAAACTGCTGGTCGAACATGCCCAGATCATAGCGAAACATGAGGCAATGATGAAGGAGCACGCCGAACTGGAAGCTAAACATGAGAAAGGTGAAGTGTCGGACGAACAGATGATAAAAGATCATGAGCGTATGAAGGCCGAAGACGAGCAGATGATGCAGGACGATAAGCGCATGATTGACGAGGAAGCTCAGATGATCAAAGACCACGAAAAGATGATGGCTGAGCACCGCAAGAAGCAGTAACGTTCTGGCTCTATGACCAACCAAAAACGGACGACCATCAATCAGGTCGTCCGTTTTTGGTTGCAACAAAGGTACTTCACAGGTATATCGGCATATGGTAGTTCTTTCTGCATCTGGTTGAGAAAAGAATACCCGTTTGCAAACACGCCAATTCACAATCAATAATTGATTGTAATGGGATAATGCGGAGACACGACGTAATTGGCGCCATAGGCGTTGGTCGCTACGACGATTAGGTAATACTTGCCGGATTGCCAGGCGTTAGTACCCGTGATATCCTTGAACATGTCCTTAGCCGCCCCAACGGTGATATTGGCGTCAAACGGGTAGGCCATCGTGGGCGTTTTAAAATCGTACCCCAGGGCCAGTGAAATCGAGTTTGTCGAGTTTAGACTGGTGTCGCTTATTTTTTGATCCTCCCGAAGCAGGCCCACGTAAACGATACCAATTCCTTTGTCTTCGGTAACCGTACCTTTTATCGAAATAACATCGCCTTTCTTAAAGGTTGCGCCGTTGGCAGGGGCAGCGGTAACGGTAATGACCGGGGGCGTAAAATCACTCAGGGACAAAATCTCGAGATCTTTTTTTACCTCCGTTACTCCGCCTTTAGTATCCTTTACCAGCATCGTAAAATCGTACATGCCTGTACCTGCGGTAACCGGTATAATGATGTGCTCATGGAACGTAGTATTCTTGACATTGGCATACACGCCTGTATAGGTCGTGTCCTTTTGCCATTTCGAGGCATACGTTACATTGCTTTTCTGCGTAATCTTCACCTGAATGTTACTGATCGTATTGACAGCTACCAGCTCGGACGCAATATGGATGTCTTTACCGGCGTAGGCCTGCTGGCTGTTGGAGGTGCCCAGCTCAAACGTCTTCACTTCAGGTTTAACAAGATCAGCAGGCTCTTCCTTTTCGCAGGAGAACAGCACCGATGCCGAAAGGGCAATCGCCAGAAAGGGGAATTTAGTCAACTTCATGAGTATAAAAATTGGGATGAGTTACTATTGTGTATTTACTTGATTTTGATGCTCAGGCCTTTGATGGTCTGCCAGCCTTCCTTGTCGGTCAGCCGGATCAGGAAATGATAATCGCCCGGATCTACGTCGGCGGGCACCTGAATGGCTTGCTGAACGGCGTAGGTCTTCAAATTGGCCGGAATGGGGTACGTCTGAATGAGCAGAAAGGGTTTTACTGGGGTTTTCACCGGGTCCAGGTTGCAGGTTTCGATCTCCGTACTGTGATTATGATGATCGAAGTTGTTGTGAATATCCACACTCACCGAGCCCAGCTGGGCGTTGTCGCTCAGCTGCGCCTGGAACATAAACGTTCCGCCCCGGTTGACGGTGCTACAACCCTTGGGAAAGGCCGTGGCACTCGTAATGTCGATTACCGGATATTCGGTATCGGGGGTTATTTCATTCTCCTTACTACAGCCGCCAAGCAACAGCAAAGTGCCTAAAACAACCGTCACGGAAAAGCTTCTGGTTTTCATATGCATTAGAAAATGGCTTGGTTTTGCTGCCCAATAGTGGCAGAGCCAGGTCGTTTGGATTCGGGGAAGCAGGTTTGCCGGCTATGGCAAACCTGCGTTGACGGCCTACTTAATCTCAACAGGAACTTCGATGTACTGGAAGAAGCTCATGTTGTAGGTCGTGTTTTTATAGATCACCCCATAATAATACGTACCTGATTCCCAGGCTTTAGCACCGCTGACCGGGCTGGGCGATGGCGTATTGTTGTCATTGGCGGCTCCGATGGCAAAAGCCGGGAAGACGCGGATCGGTTTAAACGACACCAGATCAAACGTAGCATTAGAAAAATCGCCTACCGTTGCCATGCCTTTGTGCTCGAGGACATCATAGACAATGGCTTTGCTGAAGTCAATTTTATCGATTGACTCGGGGCGGTGGTTATGCTTCTTGTTGATTAACAGCAGGTACATCTTACCATCACCTTTCACTCCGGAGATGGTGGCCTGCGTTTTGATCGTGTCCCCTTTTATTAATGCCTGACCTGGCGTGATGAAGGCTCCATTGCGGTAATACCGTGCGTTGTTACGGTAGGTAAGAAAAATCGAGAGAACAGGGTTAACGGGCAGATTTTTCTCCAGGTAGAGAGCAACATTCCGTTTCTCTTCCAGCTTAGTACCGTTCTGATCCTTAACAATAATCAGAAAGTCATACTTGCCTTCGGGTGCGTCGGCTGGAATATCAAAGTGCTTATGCACCGTGGCATTTTTGACACCCTGATAGCTGTCGGTCCAGGTGATCTCATGTTGCCAGGCTTTGGCGTAGGTTTCTCCGGCCTTTGGTAGAATTTTAATTTGTACGTTTTCGATCTTGTCGCCGGCCAATACTTCGACGTTCAAATGAAAATCTTTGCCAATCACCCCGATTTCGTTGTTGCCCAGACCAATCTCCACATTGGAAACCGTCGGTATGGGCAGCGCGGGTTCTTCGTCTTTTTTACAGGCGGTAAAGGTGGCGGCACAAAGCAGAAAGGCAAAAATGGTGCGGCTTAGGTGGGCAAATCGTTGGTTGACTTGTCGATTCATGGTTGTACTGATTACTAGTTTATTTTAATTTGGTTGTAAGCAATGAGAAGGGGATGGTAAGCGACAGAATGATGTTCCGCCCGGCTTCGGGTAGTTCAATCAACCGGTAGAAGCTGGTGTGGTTAAAATACCTGGTGTTGAGCAGGTTTTGCGCCTGGAGGCTGATCCTGACCGGCTGGCTATACAAATGCAGGTGCGTACCAGCCTGTAGATTGATCACGCCATATCCCGGCGTTTTCTTCTCAGGTGGCACAATCCGGTTCTGGGCAGCCGACAACCGGTAGTCTACTGAGAAATACGTGTTGTGTACCTTACCGCTAAGGGTAGGCGACCAGGTCAGGTTGAACAATACTGAGGCCGGGGGCGAAAACGGAAGTGTATAGCCCTGCTTCTCGCCCGATAGCTGCCGGGCATACACGTATTCGCCCAGTAACTCCGTGCTAAGGGTACTGAGTAACCTGTATTTCAGCTGGATTTCCCCGCCATAGCGCATAACCCGGCTTTGTGCATAATGAAACACCTGGTTTCCCGCTCCGTAAAAGTAGTCGTGCTGGGCCGTGGGATTCAGGTAGATGTAATTAGGGAAGTAGTTGTAAAATGGACTGAGCTGCACCGTTACCTTACTGGTAGTCACACTTACGCTCAGGTCAGCCTGGTAAGACTGCTCCGGGGAAAGCGTTGGATCACCCCGCTCGTAGCTGAAATAATGGTAGTTGACCCCGTTGGCTGATAGCTCTTTGGCAATGGGCATTCGAAAGCTCTTACCCAGGTTCGCTTTGAGGGCAAACGTTTCCCGGTTGTAGTTTACCCCTACCGACCAGACCATACTCCGAAACGTGCGGGTAAGTTCTTCGGCGCGGTTCAATCGCTGTGAAACGGTCGTGGTACCGGTCGTCACCGTTGAGGGGAACCAGTCGGTATAGGGCAACAGGTGAATCTGACCGTAGTCGAACCGGAGCGCCCCGTGCAGCACCAGTTGGTCGCTGAGCCGTACTTTATCGTACCCAAACACGCCCGATGTCGTTTGCGTAAAGGCGGGTACCAGAAAACTCCAGCCCCCGATCCGGTTCTGCTGCCGCTCGCCCGTAAACCCCACGGTCAGCGTGTGCCGGCCCAGACTCAGCTCGTCGCGTCCGTTGATGGAATACACGTGTTTGTCGAACTGACGCTCCAGGGTAGGGGAAATTGCCAGCGTGTCGGGGTAGACTGGCGGCATATAGCCGTGGTTGACATACTGACTGAATTCCTGCCGAAAATTATGCTGGTAGCCCAGTTCCAGCGACAGTCGGTGGTTTCCCTTAGTATACTCGCTTCGGTTGATGAGCTTGTCATGGGCTACCTGCTGGCTGGGCATCAGTATATCCCGATCCGAGCGGTCGTGTAATTCGCGATCTACCCGACGGGGTTCCAGCCCGTGCGCATTGGCAAAAAAACCGCTTTGGCTATAGGTATGGCTGACGTAAACGATGGAGCTGAAATGATCGTTGAGGTAACCCATGTTCAGGTGCATCCCGGTTTCACGTCCGGCCGTGTTGCGCAGGCGTTTTTTGTCCAGGTCAACGGCATAGTCATACACGTATACCCGGTCGGTCGGCACGCGGTAGTCGCCGTAGCGCTGTCCGGTGAACCGCGCATCAACGAACCAGCGCTGTGTGCGGCCAAACAGATTGATCGATGTACCGTAGAGATTATTGTTGGTTTTTCCGATTAGATCGACCGAGCCGCCTAGCGTGTGCGGGGCCGGTGACGGAACGGGTTTTACGTCGATGGCCCCACCGATTGCGTCCGAACCGTACAGAAACGAGGCTGCTCCTTTTAGCAACTGCACCTCGCCGGCGGCAAACTGATCGAGTTCCAGTCCGTGGTCAGCCCCCCACTGCTGCCCTTCGTGTTTTACACCTTTATCCACAACGACTATCCGGTTAAACCCCATCCCCCGAATCAGAGGCTTCGACTGCCCCGACCCGATGCCGATCGTTTTGACCCCTGGTAAGCGTTCCAGCGATTTCATCAGGCTTCCGCCCAAGTAGCGCTGAATAAAGTCTGGGTTGACCACTTCCAGATTAAGCGACTCATCCCGTTTTCGGGCCTGGGTGTAATCGCCTTTCACAACTACTTCCCCAAGTTGCGTTTGGGCAGGTCGAAGAATCAGTGGAATAACGACATGACTTCGCCGAATGGTAACGGAAAAGCTAAGCGTTTGATAGTCAGATAGCTCCGTAGTTAACTGGTAAAACCCCGGAGACAAGTCTATAAACTGAAACGCGCCCGTTGAATCCGTCAGCGTCGATAATGACCGGTTGGCGAGAGTCAGCCTGACGCCGACTATTGGCTGCTGCTTGGTATCCAGCACCTGCCCCGACAAGCGGTACGTTTGCGCCTGCGCCTGATTTATAAGGAGTATAAGCCAGCCAAAAACCAGTTGTATGTAAAGCAACCGGTTCATTTACAAGTTATCAGACAGAATGAATATATGCATCATTGTTGCAAATATAATCTATTCGCCTGTTTTTGCAACAATGATGCATTTAGATTGATTACGAATGGGCCATGTTATAAGAACGCTAAACTTGTTTCAGGTACGTCAGCTATTACATGGCAGCCACTCGTGCTGTTGAACAGCGGATCGGTACATGTAGGCGTCATCATCCCGTTACTCCGAGAACCCCGAATCTGCCGGGTTCGTAATCTGCCAGACAGGTTCTTTGGTAAAACACTGACGCAGCATTTTCTCGAAGCCTGCCGGTTTGAGCAACTTGCCGATAAACACAAGGCGACTAAGGCGCGGCTCGTCGTTTTCCCAGGTGGCTCCGTCGATCATCGTCAGGTTTTTGCCTACCGACTGAATAATCCAGCGTTGCGGACGGCTGGCATCGTAAATGATCCCTTTAACGCGGTAGATACCCTTGCCCTGAAACAGTAACAGCATGGTTAGCCGGTGGTGAAGCTGGATCAGATCGAAGGATTCTCCGAAGCGGAAACTCAGCGAAACAATATCACTGTGCCGGTGATGATGGTGGCGATGCGGCAACGTACCCAGCGGACGCGGGCGGTTCGCAGGGGTTGGCGGTGAACCGGGGAAGGTTAGCCGTGGAGTCGCTTTGGCCGGTACAAAGCGGGCCGGTTGCAGAGCGATGGCCGTTTCCCGTTCGATGGCCATTAGTTCACGAATCGGGTAGTTTTCTTTCTGGCCGGTTAGTACCTGCGCGAATGGGTTAAGGCCCCGCAGCGTTTCGACCAGGCTGGCAAGGTACACGGCCGAAACCCGGTCCGTTTTGTTAATAAGCAACACGTCGCTGAAGGAAATCTGCTGGATGGCTTCTTCCGTATCGCGTAGCTGATCCTCAATGAGTTCGGCATCGACCAGGCAAATCACCCGTTTGAGCGTAAACACACGCTGCACCATCGGTAGCATCAGAAACGGAACCGCTACGCCCGCCGGATCGCCAATACCGGTGGTTTCGATAAGCAGCTCGTCGAAACTGTCGCGCCGGTCGTAGAGATCTTCCAGCACATCGAGCAAACTATCGTTCAGGGAGCAGCAGATGCAGCCGTCGCTCAACTCAATAATTTCTGCATCGGGCCGAAGCACAAGCTGTCCGTCAATACCTTCTTCGCCGTATTCGTTTTCGATCAGGGCAAAACGGGTTTGGGGCCGGTCGGCCATCAATGCGTTGAGTAGGGTGGTTTTGCCCGCCCCCAGAAAACCCGTTAGTAAGGTTACGTCTATTGGCATGGGTTTATTTGGCGTCTACCGTCTGGTGGTCCACCTCAGCGGCTTTCAGCAGGAAGTTATGTAAATCCGTATTTTTAACCAGGCCCGGTAACTGCTCACTTCCCGGACCCAACATGGCCAGTTCCACAAAGTCGGCGGTATGGTCCATACCAGCCCAACCCACCGACGTATGCGCCGTTTGCAGGGCAGCTAACTGCCGATACGGAAGTTTACGTGGATTGTACACACCCGTCTCATCCAACTGGGAGTAATGCGTCAACAAGCCAGCGGCTTCATCGGCTTTAATGACAATTCCCTGCGCGGCTTCGATCCGTTCAATCAGTTGAGCGGGTGTGCTGTCTTTGGAAATTCCGGTTAGAATCCACTCATTCGTATGCCGGAATTGCTGAATCCGGTCAAAATTAGCGTTGGCCTGCGGACCGTAGAGTAGAGCGGGATCTGAATTGCCGTGGTCCGTAGTGATGACCACCAGTGTATTCCCGTCGCGGTCGGCGAAGTCAACGGCTACCTGCACCGCATCGTCGAACGCTAACTGATCATACAACAGGGCTCCCACGTCGTTGGCGTGCGCTCCCCAGTCTACCTTACCGCCTTCCACCTGCAACACAAACCCGTTTTTATTGGCTTGCATCCGGCTGATAGCCGTGGAAGTCATTTCGGCCAGGGTCGGAATGGTTTTTTGCAGGTCGGTATTATTGGCCCGGTCAAGCGAATACGGTAATCCATCTTCGTGAAATACGCCCAGCAGCGGCTGGCCAGCTGGTGCCCCCAACATGGCCGCGCGGGTTTGCGCCACCTGATATCCCTGCTGGCTAAACTGACTGAATAAGTCTTTTTTATCGGCTCGTTTATCGGCACTGAACTGTTCGGTACCGCCCCCCATCATCACATCGAAACGCAGACCCAGGTATTGCTCAGCAATATCGGCCATGCTGCCCCGACTTTTGCTGTTGATGCAGAAACCGGCGGGCGTAGCGTGGGTGATGGGTACGGTCGTCACGCAGCCAACCGCCTTGCCTGCCTGTTTGAATTTCTGGAGGATCGGTCGGTGAGCCTGTCCATCGGGCCCTACGTTCAGGGCCCCATTGTTGACCCGTACGCCACCGCCCCAGGCCGAGGAAGCAGCCGCCGAATCCGTAATGAGGGAGGAAGCCGAAGCCGTATCCATCAAGGCTCGCCGTACTCGGTTGTTGCGGTATAAGCCTAACCAGTTGCTCGATCGGCCCTCTTTACGCTGCCGTAGCAGATCGGCCATATTCAGGGTACCGGTGCTCATGCCATCGCTAACCATAAAAATGATGTTCTGGGCCCGTTTGCCTTTGCTTGTTGACAAATTAGCCTCGGCAGCCCGGCCTGACCCGACCAGTGAGGTACTCAGGGCAGCGGCTGTTGTATTGCGGAAGAAATCTCGACGTTTCATTGATTTGGATCAGATTGCCGCAGCGGACGATCGCTGATGTGGCAGAATACGTTATGACTATTCGTTTAAACTTATGATAATGAGGTTGTTATCGATTGATTCTGTCGGTCTGCCTGTTGCCTGCACGTGCCACAAAGCCCTTCGGCTAGCAGGTGAAGTGTATCAATCTGGT
Organism: Spirosoma aerolatum; assembly: GCF_002056795.1. Lineage (NCBI taxonomy): Bacteria > Pseudomonadati > Bacteroidota > Cytophagia > Cytophagales > Cytophagaceae > Spirosoma > Spirosoma aerolatum. The sequence continues at coordinate 678,225 of NZ_CP020104.1, forward strand.
ATTGACGCAGGGTATTCAGGTAGTCTTCGGGTAGGCCAGGCAGACAAGTAACCGTTTCGCATTGCGAACATTTGAAATGGGGATGGCTGTTTGCCGACGTTACTTCGAAAAAGTACGAGCAGTTGCCATCTGAGTCGATCAATTTCTGAACGATACCAGCCTCGGTCAGTGTCAGCAAACAGCGGTATAGGCTTACCCTGTCCAACTGCTTATCAAAGGCCCGTTCCAGATCAGCATGGGTAAATGCTTTCCTGGCTTGCATCAGGAAGTGGAGCACCGCCGTTCGGAGGGTCGTGATGCGGATACCTTTTTTGTGTAACAGTTGTTCAGCCTCAGTCATATCAGGAATAGGCTAGCACAGTAGTGGTTTGAATCGATGTATCCGGCCTAAAAAACCGTTTTTTGTATAGAACCTGCGGTCATGTAGCAAATGGAGGTAGTTAATCAAAAGCACCTGGCCGGAAGGGGGGAGCATAGAATGACCAGACAAGAGTTATTAATTCCCGGCGCAAACGAGCTACGTAGGTTTGGCTGTAGGTATCGGCTTCACCCTGGTTTGCGTCCATCTGGTCCTGTGCATAACCGGGCCGTAGCAAACCGACCAGGAAAACTAACAACAGGCAGGTACGGATCAAAACGGTCATGAGTTGTCGGATTGCAGTTCGGCCCCGTCCAGAATGTAGTTCAACTCATAGATATTATCGGCATTCAGCCGAAGCGTGCCCGAAAAGGTACGCCGTTCGTCGGTACGAAATTTGCGCGGTAATCGCTTAAATTTCAGGGTCATGATTGACTCAGGCCCGGCAGCTCCGCAGAAAAAGCAGGCCGCCATAGGAAACTCGGACACCACGTATAGCCCACTTTCGAGGTCGATGGGAATAACATAACCGGTGATCGAGATAGCTTTCCCGTTAAGTGCTTTCACTGTAGGGCCGAACTTAGGGTACAGCATGACCACACTTTCTTCAGGATACCATTTTTTCTTAAACTGTACATCGCGCAGTTGTTCCCATCTAATAACCGGCGGTCCCGAAGCTACCGTCAGGCTACTCAGAAGCAGCCAGCACACTATGCTACCTGTGATTTGTTTCATCGCCAACTTGTGATTTTTAACAGGTTAATCAATCAGTAAAGCATAGTTCATAGACCTTCAAGATATAAACGTCATGCCCGAATCATTCGAACGATTTGTATCTACGAGTCAAAAATAGCTATTTGCAACAACGTTGCAAATAGCTGCGCTATAAATTTTGTATAGACTTTTTTGTCTTACGGCTTGTTGCCGTTGAGTTCAGGCCAGCAAAGGGGTTGCTGAGGAATAGAGCGCTTGGTTGGACGAACGATGTCGCGCTTCTCGGTATTTTACCCATCAACTGAGGGTAAATCTAAAAAAAGGGACCGCACCTGTGGCCCGGTCACAAACTCAGCAAGCTTGTAAGATTTCGAGTTTGATTTGTGACCGGGCCACAGGTGCGGATGACATTGTGAGGATCTATACCTTATGGTATGAATTCTCTGATCAGAGAATCTTTATATCTCGTGAATAGGGCGTTTAAAGAGATAGTATACACATTATTTCTGATCTTCTTTCCGTCTAAAGTCCGTAATGCTTTTTCCATCATACCGAAACACGCCACTTGTTGCCTCCAAAGCGCCAAACCAAATACTCCCATCGGTAGCTTCCAGAATCCCACAAAGCATTCCCGGTCCATCTATTGACATGATTTCTGTTACAGTTGGCTTTTCTTTGTACAACGATGCTTGATCGTACCGTGAAAGTGCCCAGACATTTCCATTCGGAGGATGTACGCTACCAGTAGTCCAGATGTTCCCTTTTTTATCTTCGATCATGGCTGAAGCACCTCGCTTCGATACCAATGTATAGCTACTGCCGTCATAGCGCCAAAGTCCATCATTGTCACCCAACCAAATAGCCCCTTTTTTATCTTCGATGATCGACCAAACGTTGGTAAAAGCTTTACCCTCTTTAGTTCTGAAAACAGTAAATGTCTTTCCATCATAAAAACAGGGCTCACCTCTGGTGCCAAACCATAATTTCCCGGTTTTGTCTTCCATGATCGTAGTAAGACTATTGTTGGAAAGGCCTTCTTTAGTGGTAAAATTTCGAAAGGATCTCCCGTCGTAACGACTCAGGCCATTTCCTGTGCCAAACCAAACGATGCCAGCTCTATCTTCATAAATTTTACAAACAAAATTATTGGCAAGTCCTTCCCTGGTTGTAAAATGTTCAAAAGACTTCCCATTGTAATAATAAACACCTGAATCCCGGGTAGCTAACCAGAGGTTTCCTTTTCGATCTTCCAGCACATCCCAGAAGCTGGGCGAACTTATTTTACTGGTGAGATTGGTGAACGATTTTCCGTCGTATCGAAGAATACCCTTCCATGAGGCAATCAAAATAGTTCCGTTTCTACCCTGCTTTACATTCCGAACCATTGAGTTTGGCCCGTAGGAAGTGACTGGGTCTTTGCTATTGTAATTGATAGTATCTTTCGGGAGTTGTGTTGTTTTTTGTCCTTTACAGGACGTGCCCAAAACAAGCATCCATAGAGCACAAACGTATACGCGTTTAGTCATTACTCGTTCTATTTTTAAGGACATCAACCATTGCGCTGAGCCACCATTGCGGTGGGCCTCAAAGCTAAAAGTTTCGCTTTTATCATCTATCAATAGCCTGTAAAAGAAGGTTAACTAAGCGTAAAAGTTCCGCTTCGGCGACCGTTCGTAGCTGCGGTCTGATTTTGCGGACTGTGATGGCTTTTGGCCTTTAGAAGTTGGAAATACTGTAGAATATTATTGCCTACACAACAGTCTCACGTAAACGCTCTATTAGTGCGATGGTTACGTCATCTATCGGGGCAAGTGACAAATTTGCAGGGTGGCCGGTGCGATCCGTTTTTTAGATTTACCCAACTGATCACTATTGCAGGCGTAGTAAGCGATTTTGCGGATAGACGCTCCCGGTTGGTAGACGTTACCTACTGCCTGAATGATAAAAGCCGGGCATTTCGCCCGGAAGAATTGTCAACGGTAATCGTGCCGTTCACTGAAGCCGTTTCATGAAATAGTCCCAGGTGGCTTTCCCAATGTCGGCAATTAGCTTCTCATTCGTGTCTTCATTCTCTCTGGAGTCCTTTACAAAGACACTGATGAAATAATAGCGGCCATTGGGCAAAAACACAATGCCAATGTCGTTAACGGCTGCGGTTATTCCTGCCTTGTTCGTTCCCGAAGAACCCGTTTTATGAGCCACAATCGTTTGTTTGGGTAGCTGCCCCTTTAGTCTGGCCTGACCCGTTTGGGTGCCTTTCATCACCGTCCAGATAAAGTCGTGACTTTGGGTTGACAGCCGTTTGTTCCGGTTCACATAAAAGGTTTGCAGTACATTGACGGCGGCCCTGGGTGTTGTCCAGTTTTTAAATTGCAGGTCCCAATTCGCCTGCTGCGTTTCTTCGTTTACTTTTATGGATATATCGTTCGTGCCGCTTTGTTTGATGTAGCGCTCTACCGCTTCCGGCCCTCCGAGTAGTTTGAGCAGCAAGTCGCACCCCACGTTATCGCTTTGCGATACGGTATACGCCAGCATTTCGGATAGGTTCATCGTAGTGCCATTCGGATACTTGTCCCGAATCGGACTATACAGCTTCGGTAAGAGGTCTTTCTTTTGAATTTTGATGGGTTGATCCAACGAAAACTTGCCCTGATCGATTTGCGACAACATTGCCAGGGCAATATGAAATTTAAACACACTCTGCAACGGAAAATGCCGGTTACCGTAGATGGAGGCCGTATCTTTCCCATCGTCGCTCATTAAGGCGATGCCCACCGTGGCTTTCTTTCCGGCAACGATGTGCTGAATTTGTTGTCGTACCGAATTCAGATTTTGCGCCATCGTCTCCATAGAGACTAGGAAAACTAGGACAGCCAGAACGTGATGTCTTTTTAGCATATACGTATACGTAAAAAAAGGAATAGTGAAGGCGACTAAAAGCCACCCGTCTGGTCAACCATCAAAAGCACGGTCGGCCAGACGGGTGGCTTTTAGTCGCTTGAAAAGAATTACATCGTTTTCGTTACAACCCCGCCCTTGCGGCTATCCACTTCGACGGTGTATTTGTCGGCTTTGCCCTTAACAATCCAGCGGACCCGGACCGAGTTACCCCCGCCACCAAAACCGCCGAAGCCATTGCCTCCGCCCCCTGACACCGTGCCGCCAATGTTGGCTACTTCAATGGTCTGCGGGTTTCGTTTCTGTTCGCGGGTTAGGCCCAGATCGGCATTCTCGACAATCATCCCCGCCACCACCTGTGCATTTTTGAGGGTAATATAATCGGGCCGTTCGATCTTAAACCGAAGATCCTGGGCCGAGTGGGTCGGGATGGCGCGGTGGTTCATCACCGTAGCAGTTACCTCCGAATATCCCCCCGGCAGTTCGCGGGATTTGATGTCCATGATCTCCAGTTTGGGCGTATGGAACGTGTGGAGCAAGGTAAACGCCATGTTGCGATGGCCTTCCTCCTCCAGCATGAAGCCCGGCGTATTCCGCACATAGTTTCGCTTTACGCCCCCGATCTCAATGTCGCCGTACTGGGGGTGTTTGATGGGCTTCCACTTTACGTAGGCATCGCCGAGGAGCAACAACTTATCGAATTCCTCAAATTCCGTGTTGGAAAACCGGTCGGCTGTTGAGTTTTTATTGAATAGGCGGTATGAGTTATTGATTTCGTTGGAGAACATAAAGATACCCCGATTCAACCCGATAAAGTCGATCTCTCCCCCATAGACCGTGTACAGGTCTTTCCAGAGCACATAGTATTTGTATCCTGGAATCATTTTCTCGCCGGTCTTGCCGATCAGGTCATATACAGCAATGTCGGCCTGGGGCACGTACATCTGGTCTTCCTCGGCACCCGGTGGGCGCAAAAACATCCCCCCAAAATTATGGTAACTTTGGGCACCGGCAATGTTGGGGTGGCTATAGAAAAATTTCTTTACGTTCTGAGTTTCGGCCAGCGTACCGGGGAAGTAGAAAGCGCCATTCTGCACGTAATCGGGCTGCCAGTTCCAGCCCCAGTCGCGGTTCGGGTCATAGGAACCGGGCGTATCTTCATTCACCCGCCCGTCGCCGTCGTTATCGATGCCTTCGTTGCCCAGTAGTTCATACTCACCCGGTTCGTCGGGAGCGGCCTGAATCATGCGCACGGGGTTGCTGGGGTCCACTTTCCAACGACCGGTCGGCGATTTACGGCGCATCTGCACAATATTCCCATCGCCGTCGAGGTCGTCCACATCGTCTTCATCGGCCGTCCCGTCGCCATCGTCATCGAGGGGAATCATACCCGAGCGCGACGAACTGGTCGTGTTGGCTTTGTGCATAAAATTTTCGTGAGCATCGGGGTTGAGTGACGGCGAAATGTAGAACGTTTTGTCTTTCAGCAGCTGGGTAATAAAATCGACTTTGCCAAAATTTTCGGCCAGGTACCAGACGGTATACATGCTGAACTGCGTTCCCTGCAACTCGTTGGCGTGAATGTTGCCATCGATCCAGAAGGCCGGTTTTTGTTCGGGCTTACCGGTTTTGAAATCGCTCACCGTAATCACCCACATATCGCGCCCCATCGACGACTTGCCCATGCTTTCGACCCGCACCAGATCGGGGTGCTTTTTGGCCAGTTCCTGGGCCAGTTTGGTGTAGCCGGCAAAGTCCATGTAGTAATTCCACGTCCAGGGGACTTTGGGGTTGGCGGGCGTACCAATGGCCCGCATCCCGTTCAGATCGGGATCGGTTTGCTGGGCGAAAGCCGTTTGCAGGGCCGTGCACGCGAGCAGAAAAAATAAAGAGAGGTATTTCATGGTTCGTATTTTTTAGAACAAAGCTTCCGGTTTAACCGCCGTTTAGCGAATTGTGACATCAACTGATTTCGTACCTGCGGTGGGGCAACCCGCTTCGATAGTGACTTTACCGGCACCGGTGATCAGCCACGAGTACTCTTCTTTCTCACCTGCTCCGAGGGCCGCCCGCAGGTTGAGTCGCCGACCCGAGGTGATGGTCTGCCCGTTGCTGAGTTTTACTTCCGTTTTCACTTTCTGCACAAAACGTACCCGATCTCCGATTTCGGCATAAGTCGGCAGCAGCCCTTTGTTCATTATGGTGGCCGTCACCCGCGACAAGCCTGGCCCGAGCGATTCCGTTTTTACATTGACCAGATCGACCTCCGGCATTTGCCCGCTCAGACCCGTCAGGAAGATCAGGTGCTTATCGGCGGCCTCAGTCAGGTAAGACACCGGTGGATTGAGTTTGGCAAACGGAACAAGGCCACCTACTTCTACTTTCTGATCCGGAAAATCGGGGTGGCGAACGGGAGTCCAGTTGGTGTAGACACCCGTCAGTTTTTCCCGGTCGGCCCATTTCAGGAACCGCAGGTCTTCGTCGCCCGTAGCTGGAGCCGCCGGGGCCGGGGTGCTACCTGTTGCCCCCCCTCCCGGACGCCCGCCACCGCCCCTGGCTGGGGCAGACGGAGTGGTGGAAGGGGCTCCGCCTGCGTTCGGGGCACCAGATGGCGGGGTACGCCGGGTACTGTCGCCCCGCGTTTCGATACGGGGAACCCACCAGCCGGGGGTCGTGAAACTAAACCGGCCCGCGTGGAAATAAGCCGTTTGAGCAAAATTTCCCCTGGCTTGCGGCATCGACGGGGCATCTTTCAAGCCAGTGCGGGCATTATACAGTTTGGATACCTGATCCATAACCGTCGCATCTTTGGCTAAGGGACCCGTTAAAATCCGTTTGGCCACCTTAGCCGGGTCAAACCTGGGAGCCTCTGACAGATTGTTGGCCGGGCCAAACGTCAGCGTAGCAAAAATGCCCGGATGGGTGTACAGAAACCGAAGTAGTGCCTGCGTTTCGAGTTCGGAGGCCGCGTAATCGCCCGCGCCGGTCGTAAAAATCGGGTAGTCGAACGTAAAATTCTTATCGATGGCCACTCCGCCGGGGCCGTCTTCATTGAACACGCCGTCTTTGTCGTTGTCAGTGCCTTCGGTCAGGTAGAGGTATTTGCCCGTTTCGCCTTTGGCGGGATCTGCTTTGACCAGCACCCGGGGATCATCCTTGCTGACGACAAACGTACCGGTCGGATCTTCGACGCGTACCATCGTAATTAACCCGTCGTTGTTGAGGTCTTCAACCGGGTCTTCGTCCAGATGGCCGTCGCGGTCTTCGTCGTAGCTCGTGTTGTTGCCATGGCGTTCGTAGCGTGGCTTGGCTGCATACTGCGCCTGAGCGTCGGGATTCACGCTCGGAATAAAGTAAAATGTCTTGCTGTCGAGCAGTTTTTTTACACTGTCGGCTGAGCTGGCCAGCATCTTCTCGGCCATTTGCAGGGCAATTTCCGTACCGGCCAGGTGCGTACCGTCGATACCGGCGGTGATGAGTACGGCTGGTTTTTTGGCCGCATCACCTTTGCCGACTGTCAGCACCCAGATGTCGCGATCACCCCGGCTTTTACCGATGGAGCTGACACTGGCAGTACCTTTGTGTTGAGCCGCCAGGGATGTCAGGCGACTCCCTACTTGAGCATGTGTTGGGTAATTACTCGTTTGTGCATGGGCCGAGTTGATGCCCAGCGCAAAGAGCGCATGGAGAAATAAGCGTTTTGGCATTCGAAGTGTATATTAAAGTAAAAATTGGCAATTACGTAGTAGATGAATAATGAGTACCGAATTATAGCAAACACCTGACTGTAAACAATGAATTATTGTCATTTACTTCAGTCAGTGCAATTGTGTCAGCGTAGCCATTAAGTGATAGATCGAATCGCAACGGATGGGCTCCGATTTTTCGGTCAGCAGCCATGTGGGTTGACCGTTCGCATAATCAATCGTAATCCGGGTGGTGGCCAGGGGCTCTACGGCGAAACCACTGCGTTCCAGCGCGCGCTTCGTCCAGGTATAGGTTTCGCCATCGCCCGTCAGCGTGACGGTTCGGGTCAGTGGTTTTTCCAGCCGGAAGGCACCCGTTTGCCTGTCGAACAGAAGCCCGTCGTTGCCGAAGACCCGCTCAAAGCTGCCGTCCAGGACCAAGTCTTCCGGTGCCCCAGCCACCAGTTCACCACCTTTGGCCAGCAGCCAGATTCGGTCGGCACTGCGTAGGGCCAGGTCCAAATCATGGGTGGAGACCAGCACAGCCCGGCCGGTTTCGTGGGCCATTTTTTGGAGCAGTTGCATGACTTCGACCCGACGGGGCAGGTCCAGAAACGCCGTAATTTCATCCAGCAACATCACCTGAGGTTCCTGCGCCAACGCCCGGGCCATCATCACCCGCTGACGTTCGCCGTCGCTCAGCTCGTTCAGGCTGCGATGGGCCAGCCCATTAGCGCCAACCTGCTCAATGGCCCAGGCAATCCGCTCGTGGTCATGCGCTGTCAGTTGCCCCGACCAGTTCGTATACGGGTAGCGACCCAGACTGACGATTTCGTAGGAAGTTAATAGACCCCCGTCCACTTTTTCGGTCAAGACAACGCTGAGGTATTTGGCCAGGGCGCGGGGCGGCAATTCGTGGACATTGGTTCCGTCCAGTTCGGCCACACCCGCCAGGGGCTTCTGCATGCCGGCCAGGGTACGTAACAAGGTCGACTTTCCGGCTCCGTTCGGGCCCAGCAGGCATACGAACTCACCCGCCCGCAGATCGAGGTTGATCTTCTCGGCGACCAAAACCGGTTGACGCCCGGTGGTTTGGTACCCAATGGTTAAGTCACGAAGCTGAAACACGTTTTTCATGGCTCGGTAGGATTAGAGGGAACGCATCCGTTTGTTACGCAGAATAATCCACATCACTACGGGGGCACCCAGTACGGCGGCAATGGCGTTGAGGTGCAGAAAATGCCGTTCCCAGGGCAGGTGTACCATCAGATCGGCGCTCATGGCAATCAATGCGCCCACGCCAATTACCCCCGGCAATAGTACCCGGTGATCGGACGTACCGAACAGGCCCCGCGTCAGATGCGGGATAATCATACCCAGAAACAGAATGGGACCGCAATAAGACGTAACCGGGGCCGTCAGCAGAACGGTAGCGGACAAAATAGCGATGCGGGTTGTCTTGAGGTTCAATCCCAGCGAATGCGCGTAGGTCTCCCCCAGCAGCAGCGCGTTTAGCGGTTTGACCAGCGCAATGCTGACGGCTAAGCCCAGCCCCACGAACAGGGCCAGGTAGGGTAGCTGCTCCCAGAACACCCCCGCGAAGCTTCCGTCATTCCAGCCCGCAAACACCTTTCCCTGCGATTGGTTGGTAAAATGCAGAATGATGCTGACCAGTCCCTGCGACAGAAAACCCAGCATCAGCCCGAACACCAACAGGGTAACGGTATTGACGTACCGGCTAACCGACACCATCAGCAGCAACACGAGGATACAGCCCAGGGCCGACCCGGCCACAATGCTCAGGTTGCTCAGAAAGGCCAGCTGCTCCAGAAAGGCCGACCCTACGACCGAAGCCGTCGTCACGACCAGTGCCACACCCAATTGCGAACCGGCCATGAGTCCCAGCGACCAGGGTTCGGCCAGGGGATTGCGAAAGACCGTTTGCAGGTGCATTCCGGCTACGCCCAGGGCCGCCCCGCCCAGCAAGGCCGCCAGTGCGCGGGGGAGCCGCAGTTCCATGATGATTTTGCCGGTGCTGTCATCAGCTGCGGTTCCCGTTAAGGCGGCTATGATCTCGCGAACCGGAATCGACACAGCACCAATGCTGATTTCGAGCAAAAAAACGCCGATGACCCCGAGACTAATCAGGCTAAAAACCAGCACACGACGGGGCGTTGTGGACGGGCGAATGAGCGGTTCGGGAATCGCTTTTGTTGGCAAGGGTGAAGCAGTTGATTGCATACGGTTTTCGGGTTGATGGAGACGTCAGTTCGTGGTTTTTGCCCCTTTGGTCAGTAGGACTTTTTTGAAAAAAAACAGGCGGTGGTCGGGCAGGGCTTTGGGGTAAAAGATGGCGGCTAAATCTGCCAGCACCAGGTCAGGACGGACATCGGCCGTTTCGTACCAGTCGTAGGCATCGTGCTCCGGACGCACCCGCCCCTGATACGTGTAGACCCGCCCGGTTCGGTAAGCTTTGAATCCATTCAGGTACGTAGTTGGGGGCCAGCTGACATCGCTGGTGTCGCCAACGATCCAGACATCGGCATCTTTGGCCAGGGCATAAACCTGCTCGTGGGTCATCTCGACGGGGTTGTGAGGCCCCTCGTCGGCCAGTAGATTAAGCCCCCCGGCAGCAGGAAAATAACTGGCGATAAAGTCGTTGCGGTGCGCTATACCGGGGCTTTTTCGGGGATAGTAACTGAAAACGGTTGTCTGGGGGCGTTGCTGCCCATACGTCTTTGTCAACTCCTGGCATCGCTGTTCGATGGTTGTAAAGAGCGAATCGGCTTTTTGTTCGGCATTGAAAAACAAGGCGGTTAACTTAATCCATTCAGCCTTGCCCAGAAACGAGGATTCCTGCCAGGCAAACACCGGAACGGCCCCGGTACCCAGCTGTCGGAGTTTTTCGTAGGCTTTGAGCCGCTCGTGGTCGTAGGTGTACAGAAACAGCACATCGGGTTTCAGGGTCAGAATCAGTTCGGGGGCCGGGGCACTGTGAAAACTGTAGCCGATGGACGCTATTTTCTTTTGTTCCCAGCGTTTGCGCAGGGTCGTGTCGTAGATGCCACCGCCCCCCATTGCAATCAACGCATTGGTGAAGCCCAGCGTAGCGATCCGCATCACGTCGCCGTCGTCATTGGCTGCGGCTGTTCGTACAGGTATCTCAATGAGCTGAGCATCGGCTAAGCTGTCGGGCAGCGTGGGTTTGGGCGTACCCCGCTGCACCAGCACGACGTACTGCGTGGTGACCATGTTGCGGTTTTCGGCCGAGCAGGATAGCCGGACCAGTTTGTAATTGCCATGATACGAAACCGAGAAGTTCCTGGCGTGGCGGACACTCGTTTTGTGGGCAAAAGCATCGGGCTGCGTTGCACCGGTACTGGTGTCGGCAGTCGCTGAAGAGCGCGACCGACATTGCCACAGGACACCCAGCGCCAGTAACGCTACGATAAGCCGGTACGGGAGGGCTGGATTGGAGAACAAGCGTAGTTTCATTTGGGGTGTCACGACTAGTTTTGTTTCGTCAAATGGACTTTTTTGAAAAAGAAGAGCGAATGATCGGGCAGGACATTGGGATAGAAAATCGAGACTAAATCGGCCAGTACCAGATCGGGCCGAACTTCGGCGGTCTCGTACCAGTCGTACGCATTATGTGCATAATGAACCCGCCGGTGGTAATGGTACAGTTGCCCATTTCGGTAGGCTTTGAACCCGTTCAGATAACTGGCGGGGGGCCATTCAGAACTGGTATCGGAGGTATCAGCCACAATCCAGACATCGGCGTTGCGGGCCAGGGCGTACACTTCTTCGTTCGTCATCCGGGCCACTCGATTTGGTCCCTGGTCGGCCAGCACATTGACGCCCCCGGCCGCCGTGAGGTAGGAGGCAAAAAAATCGTTGCGGTGGGCGAAACCCAGGCCGTTGGAGGGATGAAAGCTCAGGACTTTAACCGGTGGGCGCTGTTGATGAGCTAACTGCATCAGCTTAAGGCAACGAGTTTCGATGCGGGTAAACAGCGAGTCGGCTTTGGCCTCGGCATTGAAGAACAAAGCCGTAAACTTGATCCATTCGGCTTTACCCAGAAACGAAGGCTCATCCCAGGCCAGCACCGGCACGGCCCGAATGCCCAATTGCCGAAACTGATCCAGTCCCTTCATCTGCTCGGGGTCATGGGTAAACAGAAACAGCACGTCGGGCCGTAAACTAAGCAGCACTTCAGTTTCGGGAAGGCTATGAAAACTGTAGCCCAAAGAAGCAATCCGCTTTTGCTCCCAACGTTTACGGAGTTCGGGGTCGTAAATCTCTCCGCCCCCAAGGCCGATCAGCTTGTCGATTTCCCCCAGTGCCGTGATTCGGCTCGCATCGCCGTCTTCATTGACCGCTGCGCTTCGGACCGGTACCTCCATCACTAAAGCATCCGCCAGGCTATCCGGCAACTGGGGTTTAGGTCTGCCGCGTTGGACGAGGACTACGTACCGGGGCTTCAGTTGGTTATGCTCTTCATCATTGGAAGCCAGCCGAATGATTTTGTAGGCGTCGTGGTAACTGACCGAAAAATTACGGGCGTACCGAATCGACATCCGATTTGTCGAAATCGAATCAACGGCTGGTCCGGCCGATTGAGTTTCGTCCCCTTTCGATTCGTCAGTCACGGTCCGGCAACCCACGGCAGCCAGCAGCAGGACCAGCACCCACGCGCTACTTAGTCGTCGTTGTTCGTTCATAGTTTCCAATGAAAACGGGCTTGTGATGGGGTAATACGTCCGGGTGCAGTTGATGAATGAGGTCGGCTAAAATAAGATCGGGCCTTACCTGCCCCAGACCGTACCAATCGTAGGCGTTATGCTCGGGCTTGCTGCGCAGGTGATTGTACAGCAGCTTATCCTCCCGCCAGGCCTTAAAGCCATTCATGTAGGCTGAAGGGGGCCATTCCACCGAGGGTCGGCTACTCAATATCCAGTAATCGGCGTTGAGGGCGCGGTCGAGAAATTCTTCAACGGTATAGGCTTCGCCGATGGCGCTGGCGGGTTTAGAAAAATCTTCAAAGGGGTTAGTGGCTCCGGCGTCGCGTAACAGACGCGCTTCCACATTATTTCCCTGACAAAGCCAGAACCCTTTGGCGGCAAACTCCGCCCAGGCACAAACCGGCTTATGGGGTACGTCTTTGACTTTTTGCTTCAGTTCGGCCACGTTCCGCTCGACGGTTGCAAACAGCCCGTTCGCCTTCTCTTCCTCATTAAAGAACAAAGCCATGTATTTGATCCATTCTGCCCGGCCCAGATAGTCGATCTCGGCCCAATCGAACAACGGTGTGGTGGCAATGCCTACCTGTCGCGATTTGTCGAGCGAGCCCGCAAAGGAAAGCCGCGATAAAACCATGAAGAAAATGTCCGGTTTCCGTTGCAGCAGCACTTCGAGCTTGGGTGGTTCAAACCAGCTATAGCCAATCTGACCCAGTTCGCCCCGCTCCGTTCGAGCCCTTACCGAATCGTTGTATGATTTTGTTCCACCTACGGCTACCAGGCCCGGCAGCAAATCCAGCGTTTCGAGGTACGTTTCGGTACCCTCCATGTTGACGGCCACCTTTTTTACCGGCACCATGATGACCTGCGCCCTGGCTAAGTCGCCTTTCAGGGAGGGCGGTTCCGTACCGCGCTGCACCAGCACGACTACGTCTTCAATGGGGCTTTGGTCATTGGTTCCCCAGTCCCGTAAGGTGGAATTGGTCCGTACTATTTTATAATTTCCGTGATACGAGACCGTAAAGTGTCTGGCGTAGTTGACCTGGGCTTTATGCGGAAAATAGTCCTTTCCGGCTACGTCCGATTTCGGATCGTCGGAGGTGCGCGTTGTTGTAGACTGGCAAGCCGAAACCAGCAGCCCCCCAATCAATAGCAGGAAATAGACCGTTTTTCTCATCAGAGTTCGCCCCCCTCGACGGGGAATTTGGTGGTCTTATCGAATACGTCCATAAAGTACAGTTGGTGATCTGGTAGTAGTCCCGGATGCGTCAGCTTGACCAGATCGGCCAGCACCCGGTCGGGCCATACAACGGCCATGCCGTACCAGTCATAGGCGTTGGCCTTTGGTTTACTGCGCTTGAAATTGTGGTACAACTGCCCGGTGCGCCAGGCCTGCATCGTGTTCAGCAACGTAGCGGCCGGGAGTGCCGCCGAGTGAATGTCGCCGATGATCCAGTGCTGGGCCGTTTTGCCTTCCTGCAAAAGTTGTTCGGCCGTCATCGGCTCACCGCTGTTCCGCAAGGGGCCGGCTGGATTGCCAAATACGTTAATCAGCCCAGCGTCGGCCATTAGCTCCGTTTCAACACTTTTCCTATGGATGATCCAGCGGTCTTTACCGGCATAATAGCCCCAGATGGCCGTGGGTTTTGCTGGCTGTGCAGCGACCTGTTTTTTGATGTCGGTCACATGCTGCTCGATGTCGGCAAAGAGGGCATTGGCCTGCGCTTCCGCGTTGAGAAACAGGGCATAGTACTTAATCCATTCGGCCTGCCCCAGGTAATGCTCTTCGGCCCAGTTGAAATCCGGCGCGGTAGGGATTCCCAGTTGTCGGCATTTGGCCAGCGAAGATTTGTAATCCAGATTGGCGAGCAGCATCAGAAACAGGTCGGTCTGCCGTTTCAGCAGCACTTCGACGTTCGGCGGTTGAAGCCAACTGTAACCAATCTGCCCGATGGCACCGGATTGGGCTTTCTGCCGAAGCGTATCGTCATACGAAATCAATCCACCGACGGCTACTATCCGATCTTTAGCACCCAGCTCTGTCAAAAAGTCTTCGCTCGATTCCAGGTTGACCGCAATCCGCTGAGCCGGGATTGGGATAATGGTAGCTCCAGTCAGTTCGCCCGTCAGAGCCGGTGCTGGTGTTCCGCGTTGCACCAGCACCAGAACGTCCTGCTGGTCTTCGTGGTCGTTGCCCTCGTAGCTTCGCAGTTCGGCCTGTGTCTTCACCACTTTATAATTACCGTGATAAGAAACGGTAAAGTGTTTGGCATGAACCGGAACGGCTTTAGCCGGAAAATAATCGTTCTGACTCGCTGTAGCTTTTCCGCTTGAGGTCTCTCTCTGCGAAGCCGATTGGCAACTCATGAACAGCAGTAAACTACCCACCAGTAAATAGGTTGCCACTCGATTTAGTATGTACGTCGTACCGACCTTATCCATCCGTAGCAGTTATTTGTTTAGTTTCCACCAGCCCAGTCCAACCAGCAGCAACGTACCCAGCAGGAGTTTCAGCAGTCCACCCCAAATGGCAAAACCGGGTGCTGTCGATTGAAACTGCCAGGCGGGAAGCCGGTCATAATCGGCTGGGGTCAATAATTCGTTCTTAAAGACTTTAGGCAGAAAAAAAGCGTTCCAGCGGCTATGGAAATCCCGAATTTGCCGGAGGTAATCGCGGTGGGCAGCCGCCGATGTACCCGCCAATTCATTGAACAGGTCCAGCGTGTTGACGGCGGGTAAAAACCAGCTCCACTGTTGGACGGTAGCCTCTCGGGCGGCCACGGCGGCTTCGTGCTGCTCGACCAACGGGCCAAGTGTGAGGTCAACCGCTTCGTTACGGGCATAGTACGGGCGTAGTTCCGGGTCGCGTTTGGCGGTGTCGCTGGGGAAGTAATATGCCGGATGGCGGGCGTAGTAGGGTTTGAGCACTACCGAGTCGGGTGAGTGCTGACTGTACTGATCGCGAACCAGATTTTCCAGCGTAGTCCGGTCAATGGGTTGGCTGATCGTGAGCACCTGCTGTAACATTGTTGGCAGGGCTACCACCAGCACCAGCCAGCACCCCAGCAAAACCAGCGCATTGAAGGCCGAGGTCTTTTGAAAAGAGACGACCGCAACAATCACCCCGCCCCAAAACAGGCTGTAGACCACCGATACCAGCAGAAACTTGGCCAGTAACCAGCCGCTTTCGGCCAGATTAATGCCCAGGATTGGCACCGCCAGTACACTGACGATCACTAAAAAGCCCAGTATGAGTAACAGCCTGAAGGCCACTTTGGCGAATACGATTTGCCTCAGCGTAACGGGTTGCGACCGCAACAAGGTGTACGTTCCCAGCTCATTTTCGGCCGATAGCAGGTTATACGACAAGGCAATCAGCAGTAGGGGCAACAGAAAAACTACGACAAAAGCCCAGTCGAAATGGCCGACGGACAGTTTTTGGGGATTGGCCAGTTCCTGCGTAAATACCTGCCGGTAAAAAGCAGCCCCCCACAGATAATAGTAATAAGGAAACAGATCGCGCATACCCAGCGAGAGGGGGGCCAGGGACGAGGGGACATGCGGCACAAAGTGATAGCCTTCAGGTACGTTTACCTCATACGCACTTCTGGCTTTAGTCCACTTTTCCAGCCGGTCGGGGGTTCTGTTGGCTGCCAGACTTGTATCGAGTCGCGCCCAGGTGGCCAGTGAGTCGAGTCGGGTCTGTTCGTCCAGGGTCAGTTGGGCAATGGTAGCTTTTTGCCGCCCCACGAACGTCCGGCCGTACAGGAGCGCATACAACCCGGCTACCAGAGTCAGGCCCGCCAGCAGTTTTAACGCCCGACCCCGCGATAGACGAAGCCAGTCGTTTTTTAAAATCAGTAGAAAGGTGTTCATCTATCAGCTAGCGTTAATCAAGTGTAATCGTTTTCAGGCCGGATGCTATGCGCCAGAGGAGTCCCCCACTAAACAACAACAGGGCCAGCAGCGAAAGCCAGTGTTGCCCGATTACCCAACTCACCGCCGGTATATTGTACTGAAAATCAGGAATTGATGCCCAGAAGTCGCGGGAGACTGTTTTCTCCCAGTCGCCGGTTTTAGAAAACGTCGTCATGTGGTTGTTTAAGCGTTCCACCAACCCAAACCGATACTGTTCGGCCTTATTCTTGAAATCCAGAAAGTGGGCGTAATCTGACCCGGATAAGCCCATCGATACGTTTCGAACGGCCAGATACGGGTTGACAAAACTGACAATCGTGGCCAGACTATTTTGCTTCTGAAATTGGCTTTGCACCGCCCCAAAGTGCTTTTGATACACCATGCTCGTGTATTTCTCGCCCTCCTGCATCACGATCCCGTCGAAGTTGACGGGCAGTTTCGACACCGAATCCACGTTGTACTGAGCCAGCACTTTTTGCTGTAGGGCTTTGGCTCGTTCACTGGCCGGATCGTGACCGTCGATCCCTTTCTCGGAATCGGCTTTGATGGCTTCCCGGAACGTGTAGGACGAGGGGACACTGAACAGGCTTTCGCCGAGGTTGGCCGTGGCTTTGGGCAGGATCACACAGGCTACGATCCAGATACTGAGCAAGGTAAGTAGACTCCCCCGTGAACTCTCGCTGCGGGCCGATACAAACACACTCCCCGCAATAAACAAAAAGAAGTACAGGGCGTAGAGCAGCCCGAACAGCACGAGCCGGAGCGCGGTGTCGGTGGTTGCTTCAAAGCCCGTTTGGGCGAACAGCAGCACGCCGGCCAGCAGCAATGCCGGGCCAACCACCAACCCAATCAGCCGACAGTAGCCGATCACTTTACCCCAAAACACCTCACGCGCCGTAACGCCCTGACTGATAACCAGCTTCAGCGTTTGCTCTTCACGTTCACGGGTAAAGGCACTGAAACACAAAAAGATAATCAGCAGCGGAATGAGCAGTTGGAGTACAAAGGCGACCGTCATCTCCCCAAACCGAATCAGCACGGTCGCATCTTCGGCCTGACTGAACTTAGCGTCATTTTGCCGGTGCCCTTCCAGGTATACGCTGGCCCCTGTATAGGTGTCGAGCCCGAAATCCAGAAAACTCAGGGACGATTTGGGTCGGAAGGCAAAGGTGCCGTAGTGAGCCGCCGAATGCGGGTTCTTTTCAGGTTGGCCGACCCACGCAGCCCGCGCCGTTTGGTTGGCTTGTTCACGTTTTTCAGCCAGTGAGCGGTAAGTACGGAATCCCGTCCAGGTAGCTACGCACAACAGGAGCAACACCACGCCAGCGGCCACCACAAACCGGCGGTCGCGCAGGGTCTGAGTAAACTCATTTCGGGCAATCAGTTTCTGTATCATGGTTAAAACTGTTTTAGGTACGTAATCTTGGCAATGCTTTGCTCGTTGCGGTACGTTTCGAAGCGTCTCAACGAGTTGTTATAGAGTTGGTTACTATTGCTGTTATACACCAGATAGAGGAAGGATAGTGGCTGGAATTCCCACGCAAAGCGGATATTCCAGACATCGCGGGATGCTACTGAATTATGCTGATAAAAGGACGTAAGCTGGAAGCGGGGGGTTAGCGACAGCCGAACCTCAGGCGTAATCAAATGCGTCAC
Source organism: Spirosoma aerolatum (assembly GCF_002056795.1). Classification (NCBI taxonomy): domain Bacteria; kingdom Pseudomonadati; phylum Bacteroidota; class Cytophagia; order Cytophagales; family Cytophagaceae; genus Spirosoma; species Spirosoma aerolatum. Next base: position 696,197 of record NZ_CP020104.1, read on the forward strand.
GGCCGATTGGTTGTCTTCGCCAACCTCCCTGAATCCATTCCGCTGGTAAGCCACCTTCACCGATACATTGGGTATGGGCGAGTAGCGGGCCTGACCTTGTAGCGTCGTTAGTTGCCCATTGTAAAAGGAGCCAAATTCGAGTTGCGTCTGCACCGAAAACCGCTTCGACAAATCCGAATCATACGAGAATCGGTACCGGGTGTAGTAATACTTGCCGGTCGGGATGGTGATGCCCACGATGGGAAATGGCTCATCGACGACCTGCCAGGTAGGAATGACATTGCCCGTCAGCCGGTTGCCCCGATTAGCGATGAGCCAGATCGGAAAAATAGTAAGCTCGGCTTGTTGAAATTTACCATCTGAGGCCCGATGGTAGGCATCGAGGTAGGCGCCAGGGTCCATTTGCCGCATGAACTTGGGTCGCCAGCGCGGACGGATAATGTGATACGCACCGATGTTGTTGTTGATCAGGTTAGACCCATACACGAACCCCATCCGGGGATTGTAGTCTTTGGTAATAATGGACTGCACCAGAAAGGCGTACCAGTTATTGTTGCTGAAGATAAATTTGCTGAGCGCCGTAAAGCCGTCGCCACCCGCCCCCGATGTTTGGGATTTGGTGACCATGAAATTCCAGCTGAACGGGTCTTTGATCCGAATAAAACCATCCGCCGAAAACGTGGCATTGGTGACGGCTGGTTTGCCAAACCCGGCTTCGCTGCTGTTGACGGTGACCATGCCCCCAAACCGATTTTGTTTGCCCACGTTGCGGCTGTAGCGCAGCACGCCAAAATGCGTTGTAGCCGTTTGCGTTGCGTCGGATTGACGCTGACGGACCAGTAGCCCGGCGATGTTCTGGGTTAAGTTCCGGCTAACCAGCCGCAGGCCCGCATCCAGCGGAATGGGTGTACCATCGTCGGACAGCCCGATTTTACGGCTGAAAAAGGGTTGGTTGAAGTCGTCGCCCAGGTTGAACAGCGTGGCATTTTCCAGAAAAAACTGCCGCCGTTCGGGGAAAAGCACCGAGAACCGTGTCAGGTTCTGCACCTGCCGATCCACGTCGGCCTGGGCGAAGTCGGTATTGAGCGTCAAATCCAGTACCGTATGCGGGGTAATGGCCCACTTGATTTCCCCACCTATCTTAGGGGCATACGTATCAGACACTTGTTTGCCATCGACAAACGTTCGTTTGTAATCGGTCAGCAGGTAGGGTTGCACGCGTACATTCACCGACGGCGTTGGGGGTTCAATGCCTTTGAGCAGGCCTGCGTAATTCATGCGGTAGGCCGTAAACGCCCGTGGAAATGGCGACCACGACGATTGTTCGCCTATACGGCGGGTACGTCTCACAAACTGAATGCCCCAATCCTGCTGTTTGGCGTTGGGCGGTCCGAGCTTAGGGTAGCGCAGGGTAGCCCAGGGAATCTGCATTTCGGCCACCCAACCCGAGTCGGTCCGGGTGGTGCGTACTTTCCAGAAACCATCCCATTCACGGTCGAAGAAGGTATCGTCAAAGCATAACAGATCGCGTTGGGCACCGTAGGGGTTCGTCTGAAAAGCAATGGCGTTGCGTCGGTCCAGAAACGGGTCGATGCTGACCCCAACGAGATCGTAGTTGAAGAAGTCGAAATCGCGGATTAGGTCGGGTACGCGCACGGCTTTTTTACCCAACGAATCAGGGCAGAAAAAGCCAAAATAAAGGTTCCGGTCATTGTACAACACTTTAACCTCGGTATCGAACGCCACTTTTCCGCCCTGATCGGGAAACTGCCGGAAAAAACCGGTGGCGGGTTTGGCCAAACGCCAGACGGGCTCATCGAGCCGACCATTGATGAGCAGGTTCTCCGAAATTTTCAGCCCGGTAATTTCTTTGGGCGGATTTTCCGGCGCGAAAACCGTGCCATCCTGCGCCAATAAAGAGCCTCCTAAGATTGCATTGATGATTGAGCCGCAGAAGAGCGTGACTATCCGGTTACGATATCTGTTCAACCACTCTTTCATCATGGCATTAGCAATCGCTATGTGTTTCTTATTCGCCTACACCGTTTGCAGATAAATAGCTTCCAACTCGTTGGCCGTCAAGTCACTGGCCGACAGCGATTCGACCAGGTGGCCCGCCCGCATGATGCCGATGCGCGTGCCCACTTCGCGGGCCCGGAAAATATCGTGCGTCGCCATCAGAATGGCCGTACCGGCCCCTGCCAGAGTCGTCAGGATTTCTGAAAACTCGTTGCTGGCTTTGGGATCGAGGCCGCTCGTGGGTTCATCGAGCAGCAGGGCTTTGGCCTGTTTAGCCAGCGCAATGGCAATGCCCACTTTCTGGCGCATGCCCTTCGAGAACGTACCTACCCGCTTGGCGTGGGCTTCGGTCTGGAGGCCGGCGCGACTCAGCAGCCCGTGCAGTTCATCGGTGGTGTGCCGAAAACCCGCCAGTTGGGCAAAAAAATCGAGGTTTTCCAGGCCCGTCAGGTTGGGGTACAGCATGACCGTTTCGGGCAGGTAGGCCAGAAACTTCTTGGTCTCCTGCGGATGCTCGGCCACAGTCAGTCCGTTGATCAGCGCCTGCCCGGAGGTGGGTTGCAGAAAGCCCAGAAACAGATTGATGGTCGTGGTTTTTCCCGCTCCATTCTGTCCTAACAGACAATAGATTTCGCCCGGCTGAACGCTTAGGTTTAGTTTGTCGAGGGAAGGGGGCTGACCCGGAACGTACTGCTTGGTTAACTCAATAGCTTGTAACATACGGCATTGGGGCGTTTACAGGTGATAGATTGTTTGGCGAAACCGGAACCAGCCCAGACTCGCAAAGAGCGTACTAAACAGAACCAGCGGTCCCCAAACCGACCCGGGATGAATCGGGGCTTCGTCGGCGAAGGTATCGACTTTGAAAGCCGTCCACTTCTCGGCCAGGGCCGGTGCATTCGTAAAGATTTTGGGGTAGAAATACAGCCGTAGCTTCTCGTGAAAGCGGGCCGTATACTCCAGAAACCGGAGCTGATTGCCCAGACCCGAGCGGGCCAGTTCGCCAAGTTGTAGCTGGGTATGCAGCGTAGGAATGAATTGAGCGATGGTCCGGCTGGCCGTTTCGCGCTGCTGTAGCTTTTGCCGCAATTCGCCTGACTGCTCCGCCGACTCATCGTCGCCCAACTGCTGCATGGCGTAGTACCACCGCCAGTCGAAGGGCATGGCCACGGTGGGTACCTGCCGGAACTGCGGGTAGTGCGCGTAGAACTTCTCGACCGTTGCGGTTTTGTCCGTATCCCATTTCTCGTGGTAACCCTTTCGCTGGGCCAGCGTAGTGGCCTGTGCTTCGGGCACGGGGTAGCGGGCGGTGATGTAGTTATTGACCCCCGTTGGCAACACAATGAGCAGGACCAGCCAGATACCCAGTAGCAGCATGGCGTTGGTGCTCGACGAACGTTTCAGCGAGACCACCCAGAAACAGACGCTGAACCAGAACAGGATGTAGCCCGCCGAAGTACCCAGGAAAAGCCAAAACGTACTATCCATCGGGATACCCAGTACCGGAACGGCCAGACCGATGATGATCCCTAACACCGCCAGCAATACGCCCAGCCGAATCAGAAAAAGCCCCCCAACAAACCGCAGCAGGTGTCGGCTTTGCACAGCGACAATCGACCAGGTGCCGTTCTCTTTTTCGGCCGAAATAATCGAATAGGTGAAGGCAATGATCAGCAGCGGGAACAGATAGATCAATACAAAACTGAAATCCACATTGCCCAGCAGCAGGTTGGCGGGGTTGGTCAGATCGGCATCATATTGCTGCCCTTCGAGCGCCCGGATCGTTACGCTCTGTATGGACGCATTCACGTCGCGCTGCCCGATGGCCAGGGCCGTAAGCGGGCGGGTTTGATTGACGACTGAAAATTTGAGATAATACAGCAGCAACCCCAGATCGTCGTGGTGAATGGCCGCCTGCCGGGGAAAATCGGTTTGCTGAAACTGGACAACGTCGGCAACAGCCTGCTGCTGACGCTGATCGAATTGTTTCCCCACAAACAGCGAGATGATGCCAACGACCAGCAAAAAAACAAGCCCAATTCGGGTGCCACCGGCACGCATAAACTGAATGAACGCAAGTCGGATCATAAAGCGGTTAAGGTTTTAGTGAATCGCACCATAACAAACCACAGCAGCCCCGCCCAGAAGACAAACGCCAGCAGCGAGATGGCTTCGTGCCCGAATACGCTTTCGACACCCGGCGACTGGTAGCTGAAGTCTGGCACCTCCTCCCAGTGTTTCCTGTCGATTTGGTAGGGCTTGTCGGTTGGGCCGAGCTTCTTATTGCTGATGAAATGAATCTGCAAGTCGTTCATTTTTTGCGCCATCTCGTAGCGGTACTGTTCGGCCTGCCGCTGAAAATCGACGTAACTGGCAAAGTCCGTGCCCGACAGTGCCATCGACAGGTTCCGAATGGCCAGGTAGGGGTCCACAAACGCCATCGCTTTGGCGAATCGGTTCTGCCGGTCGTAGATCGATAGCAATCGCCCAAAGTGGTCGTTGTAGAGATGGGCACTGATTTTCTCCCCCTCGGCCATCACAAACCCGCTGTAATTGAAGGGCAATTGCCCCACCGAATCGACCCCGTACGCCGTCAGCAGCGAATCTTTCAGCCCTTTGTAGTGCGGGTCGTTGGGGTTGTGGCTGTCGCCTTCTTTGAGCACATCGGCCTGAATGTCGGCCAGAAACCGGGCCTTCGAGGGGGCCGGATACAAATACGACCCCAGGGCCTGCGACGCACGGGGCAACACCAGGGTGAGCATCAGCCAAAGGCCAATGAGCGACACCAGGGCCGTTTTGGCCGTTTTGCTCCGGGCCGACACCAGCACGGCGATGACGCAGAAGAAAGCCAGATACAGGAAATAAGCCCCCATCAACAGCAACAGCCGGATCGTCTGATCAGCGCTGACCCTTCCTCCCTGTAACCCGAACCACAGCAAACCGGTGACCACCATCACCGGGCCATACAGGCTGAGCATCACGGCCATCAGCCCCAGGCTTTTGCCCACCAGCAGTTGCCCCCAGCTGACGCCCTGACTCAGCAGCAGCTTCAACGTACCCGTTTCGCGGTCGGTGGCCACAGTGCCGAAGCCCAGAAAAAACAGCATCAGCGGCAATAGCAGTTGTAACACCATCGCCATGCTGATCTCGCCGAACCGGAGCAGTCCCGTTGAAAAACCCGCTTCCGAGAAGTTGACGCTGTTTTGCTTGTGGGCTTCCAGATAAATGGTGTTGCCCAGAAAACTTTCCATTCCGAAATCGAACACACTCAGTGGGGCTTTGGGCCGGAAGGCAAAATGGCCGTAGTGCGCCATCCGGTGCGGGTGTTTGTCGGGGTTAGACAGCCAGTCCTGCCGGGCCTGTTGCTGGTACTTCCGGCCCGTTTCGTTCTGCTGCTGCAGGCTTACCCAACCCGTTACGGCTGCGTAGGCCAGTAGCAGCCCAATCCCGATCAGGAGGCCAAAAACCGCCCGGTTTTTAAAGGCCGTTGACCAGACCTGGCCCGCAATAAGTTGTTGCGTTTGTAGCATGATCACTTAAAATCGGTACGTCAGCGTCAGCATGGTATTGCGGGGGGCACCGGGGAACAGCCGCAGGTAGTTCTGAGCACCAATCCAGTACGTAGTATTGAATACATTATTCATGTTCAGGGCCACCTGCACGTTGGTTCGGGCGGGCGTATAATACAGTGCCAGGTCGAAGAGCGTATAAGCGGGCACCTCAAAGTCGCGTGTAAACCAGGGAATCTTACTGCCGCTGTATTGCATCCCAAATCCAATACCCAGATCACTCAGGGACGAGTTGGGCGTGAAGTTGTAACGCGTCCAGAGGTTGCCGCTGTGAACGGGGGTGTTCTGCTTACGAGCGCCAATCAGACTGGCTTCATTGTCCTGCACAATGATGGCATCGATGTAGCTGTAAGAGGCATTGATTTGCCAGTTGGGCAACAGATAACCCGCTACGTCCATCTCGAAGCCCCGGCTGCGTTCGGCTCCCCGCGTCACCAGTGAGTCGGGGTAGGTGGGTAGGTTGGCATTCAGCAGCAGGTTCCGCTGGTTGATCTCGTAGACGGCGGCATTCAGACTGATGCGGCCCCCAAAAAGCTGGGCTTTCAGCCCTATTTCTTTCAAATCGCTGCGGAGTGGTTCGAATAGATTGGCTGACTTGGCGGTGTTGTAAAAACTGCCGGTGTTGGGTAGCAGCGTTACCGTATTCGATTGCCCCTGAAAGCCTTCCAGATACGTACCGTAAACATTCAAATTAGGGCGTACCGAATAGGTGATGCCAACGCGGGGCAGCAGGGCTGTTTTCGTAAACGACAGTTCCCCCGGCGACTGGTAGTTGGTGATGTCACGAAACCATTCCTGTCGTAAGCCGAGCAGGATCAACAGCTTGTTCCAGCGCAGTTGCTCCTGCACGTAGATGGCATTGGTGGTCGTCAGGGCGGCTGGCAGCGGGGTACGGGCATTCAGTACGTAATCATTAACATTCCGAATGGTGTAGGTTGGGTTATTCAGATCAAAATAGCTCACGTTTGGCCGGGGGAGGGTTACGCCCCCAACCGTGATAGTCTGGTAATTGGCTGCGTTAGCCGGGACAAAGGAGCCCGCTACCGTACCGTTGGTAAGCAGAAATCCCCGCGCCGAATTCTGCCCTCCGCCTTTGAGTTTATGCCAGTCGGACAGGTCATAGCCCACCAGCAGATCATGCTGGGCAGCTCCCGTGTTGAACGTGGCATTGAGGTAGGCGTTCAGGTTGTCGACGTTCCAGAACTGTTGCCGCTGCACAAACTGCATACCTGCCAGCGAGGTAACGGGTTTGTTGGTCAGGTCAACCGCAAAGGCATTGGTAGTCCGGTGCTCCTGCAAATCTTCCTGCCAGGTTTGCTTCATGTACGACGCATTGAGGCTGATGTGGTCGGTAAACTTGTGCGTCAGATTGCCCATAATGATGAGCTGCTTCGACTGAAAGAAGTCGTTCGGAGCTCCCAGATTCAGACTAATCGGTGTACTGTTGAGGTCCGTTTTTCCGGCTACAGCCCCGAAAATGGGTTGCCCCCGGTCGAGGGTACCTGACTGGTTGCTGTAAATCAGCTCGGCGTTCAGCGCCGTGCGGGTATTGGGGACATAGGAAAACGAGGGCGAGAACAGCACCGAGTTGTTGCGAACCAGATCGCGGTAACTACGGGCTTCCTGGTAAGCCCCATTGACGCGGTAGAGCAGCGTTTTTTGGGCATTCAGTGGTCCCGTAAAATCCAGCGTGCTTCGCAGCGTGCTGAAACTCCCCACACCCAGGCTTGCTTCCTTTCGGTTGACGGCCAGCGGCTTTTTGGTCACCAGATTGATACTGCCACCCGGATCGACGGAGGAAAACGACGCACTCGCCGGGCCTTTGAGCACCTCCACCCGTTCGATGTTGGTCGTCAGGGGTTGCAGGAAATAATACTGCCGGGTGCGCATGCCGTTGATGATCTGGCCTTCTTCGTTCTGACTGATACCTCGAATGGTGTACTGGTTATAAAAGCTGGCGGGGGCAACGCCACTGACAATCTTGACCGCATCGGCCAGTTGAAACGCCTGCCGGTCGGCCATCAATTCTTTCGTAACCGTCCCGATCGACTGAGGGACATCTTTGTTGAGCGCAGCAATCTTGGTAGCCGAAAAGGAGTAGTCACTGGTATAGTCTTTGGCGACGCGGCCCACTACCTCCACCGTTTGCAGCTCGGCGGTTTCGGGCACGAGTTCCAGGGTAAAAAAGCGGTCGCGGGTTTTCGCGGTGAGGGTTTTAAACCCGACAAAGGACACCTGTAGGGTGCCGCTGCCGTTGAGGATGAATTGCCCACTGGTATCCGTTACCGTTCCCTGATTAGTGGTTAGTAGTTTGACGGTAGCACCCACAACGGGATCGCCCGTAGTGGCATCGACGATTTTGCCCGTGATGGCCTGTGCGTTTAGGCAATAGGAAACCAGTACAAGTAGTACGGTAAATACTTGCTTCATGAATTGAGGTTGTATGGTTAAAAATAACTTACTTCATCACCGCCGTCAGCCGGGCTTCGATCTGGCGGATATTGTTGAGTGTTTCTCGCTGCAAATCCCGCATCTGATCGGCTGGCAGGTCCTTCAGCGTCGCATCATGATGGTGATGATGCTCACCCTCGCCATGATGGTGGTGCTCATGGGGCATACCCGGCACTTCGACCAGATTCTCTTCCCATTCCTCAAAAGCCGTTTTCAGACTATCGAGCGTGGCAACCCGGGCCGGGGCATCCGGCAGTTTCTGCGCCAGAATTACTTTTTTCAGGGAGTCAATCTGCTCAATTTTCGGCTCTACCGTTTCCTGAATCTCGGTCGCCTGCTGGTGATACCCGGCGGCTTCTTCCATCAGGGGATCTTTCTTATCGGACGACGAACAGGCAGACAGGCAGGCCGTCAGGAGCAATACAGGGGCGAACGAGGGTTTCATTTGGCTTATGATTGGGATTTTGAAGCAATTTACTGTTTTTGCAACAATGATGCAAAAATATGAAACAGGAGAATTGCACAAATAAGCCCCTGCCTCGTGTTGAAGCAGGGGCTTGTTTACAGGCATAAGCCTGATCAGAACGTCTCAATACTACTGGGGTCACCCTGCGTTGTGACGATTGGCGATGGACTGGCGGTATTGGTGGCTGGGTCGTAGGAATAAATCCCAACCCCTGACGTACCGGCAATGCCGAACAGCACTTTGTTCTCAAACAAGCCAACCGAAGAACCATACCCGTTCGAATACGGCAGGTTGAGCTTGGTAATCGTTTTGTTGGCCAGATCCACTTTAAAGGCACCGTAGGTGCGGTCGTTCACATAATTGGGTGGGTTGCTGGCCAGCGCGTAAATGTTACCCGTCGCGTAAACGATCCCATTTCCGGCATAACGCATCCGCTGTAAGTAGTCCACTTTGTTGCCCGGCACACCAGTGATGCTGTAATCGGCTACGTTGAAAAAGTACGTGGGATCAAAGGCGGTCTGGCCGTTTTTAATGCGTAAAAAGCCGCATTTCTGCGTCGGGCCACCAAAGCCGTAAGACGCTACACAGAAAATGTACAGATCACCAGCTTCATCGAAAAAGATGGATTTCTGCTCGTTGATACTCCCCGCCCAGGTACTGCGGCTATCGGTAGCCGAGGTAATGGCGAAATTGTTAGTAACGTCAATAATCAGCACCTGAACGGGGAATTTGCTGGTGTAGCCGTCGCTGGTCTGGCTACAGGCGACGTACAGCTTTCCGTCGCGGAAGGCCATCACGTTGGCATCGGGGTTACCATCGCCCCCCAGCGCATACTTCGTTAAATCGATGGTGTTCAGCACCGCCAGCGTCGTGGGATTGAACACCAGAATTTTACCGGTTGCAAACAAGGTGGTATACGCCCGCGTATCGCTTTCGATCACCGTACAAATGGGTTGAGAACCGGCGGGGGCTACCACAGTACCGGCTTCGGCCAGGTTGCCATCGCTTTGCCGGGTGTATTTCCGTATAATGTCGCCAAAGCGTTGGGGCATCACAAACACGTCGTTCTTATACACAGTCACATACGGGTACTCCGTCGACTGTCTGGATTTGGCATTGGTGAAGGACGTAACGCTTAAATCTTTCAACGTTCCCACGTACCCAACTATGGGGCTGGCCGTGGTAATGTTGGTGGTAATAAGCAACTTGTCTAAACCCGAAGAAGGGTCGGCGGTTGGTTCCGACGAGGAACACCCTCCGGCCAGCGAAGCAACCAGCAGGGCGGCACCGATGCGCGTAATTGTGTGTTTCATGGATTGACTGAGAAAAAGTAGATGAATCAGGTTGGTTAATGATGGTGGTCGGGCGATTCGGGCCCGAACAGCAGGTAACGGAATTTGATACGGAACGTCCGGCCCATCAACGGTTGATTGAAATTGTTGATCACCGATGCATTGGTTAGATTATTGGCCTCTCCGGTAAACGTGTAGCGGCTTTGGCGGAACGACTGCTCTACCGAAAGGGTATGTGTGACGTAGGTTGGGATAAAAAACCGGTCGTACACACTCACGTTGAAGCCGTAATTGTAGCGATTCATGAAGCTGCCGTCGTAGATGATCCGGGTTTTGGTGTCTCGCCCAACCAGGTGCTCCCGATGAAATTCCAGATTCCAGTTGGCAAAGAATTGGGGGGTATTCGGAATCGTCAGGTTATAAGTAGGGTTAGGAACCGTTGTGCCGGGAATAAACCGGTTAATGTCGGTCAGTATCTGGTAGGTGGTATTCAGGCTGGCGTAAACGCTTTTGGTCAGGTCGTATTTTACGTCAATATCCACCCCCCGGATGTTGGCTCTGGCATAGTTGACATACCCCAGCGTCAGGCCATTACCGGAGAGCTGAATCAGGTTATCGACATTCATGTAGAAGCCATTCGCTTCGATCTGCAACCGGTTTCTCTGGCTGTTGATGTGATCATACACAAGCCCCAGATTATAGTTGTGCGACAATTCGGGTTTGAGGTAGGTGGTGGGAGTAATCAGCACCCCATCGCCAAAAAGCTCCGTATTGTTGGGTAATCGGACGCCCCGTTCGTAGCTGCCTTTGGCCAGCAGGGCTGGTGAGAAATTATACCGAAATCCGGCATTATAGCCCGGTTGGTTCGTCAGGGTGTTTACCCGGTCGGGTGTTGTGTTATTGAGGTAAATGCTGGTGTTATAGCCCTGCACCAGATTATAATAATGTTTGACGGCCGCCGAGAGCAATAGTTTGTCGTTGGTAAAGCGGGTTTCTGCCGTTAGCCCGGTAATGCTGTTATGAATGGAGCCGGGGAAGTTGTAGAGGTTCTTTCCGGCAAACGCATTGCCCACATCGTCGCGGGGATCATAGGAGACATACCGCGCCGTGTTATTCAGGTTCAGCGTGAGCAGCTTATTGACGCGGTAATCGAGGTTGAACCGCTGCCGATGGTCGCGCTGTAGATTGGTCGACAGATTGGGGCCGTTGCCCAACTCACCCCGCCCAATCCGACTGGGGACGCGCCCGCCGTACCAGTCATAATTGTACGACGAGGTGTCGATGAACTGGACGTTGAAATAGGCGTAAATAAAATTGTACCGAAGCCCCAGTTTGTTGTGGGCAAAGCTCTTTTTGGTGAGGCTGAACACGCCCACGCCCGATGAACCGTTGCTCTCGACGTGCTGAATATTTTGCTGGATGCCCTGAATCTGTTTATTGTTAGCGACATAGGCCCCTTCCAGTTCCACTTCGTCGAACCACAGGTGGTGAAACCGGATGGAACCTCCGGCTAGCAGCGAATGGTAGTGATCGTGATCCCGTTGAATCCGCAGGTCGGGTTGATACGGCGACTGCATAGTGTAGTTGTTATCGCTGCGGGTGTCGAAAATACCGCCCCCGATCTCAATGCCGGACTTTTCGAAGGTTTTTTTTAGAATTAGTCCCAATGATTGGGTATTGTACGACTGGCGCGAAACGGTTGCATCGATGTAGCTGACATCCCGATGTTTGATGATGACGTTCACGGCACTACCCAGGCCATCGCCCCCCAGAAAAGCAGGAACGGCCCCCTTATAAATCTCGATACGTTCGATGATCTGTATAGGCAGGTCATTGATGCCCAGCGTACCGTCGGGGGTATTCAGTGGGTTGCCATCAATAAATACCTGGACTCGTTTCCCTTCCAGCCCCCGGACTGATATGCGCGAATCGCTGCCTAAGCCACCACTCAGCCGGATTTGTACCCCAGCCTGGCGAGCCAGTATCTCGTTTAGATTCCCGGCCCTGTTTTCGATTTGCCGGGCCGTGATAATCGTCACGGGCATCACATTATTGCGTATTTTCTTCTCTTCAGCCTGTTCGTCAGTCGTGCCGGTAACGTCTACGGTTTGCAACTCCGTCAGTTCAGGTGACAGATCCACCGAAAGTTCATCAATCGTTGAGTTAACCGTGAGCGATTTTTCGACGGTTTGATAGCCAACACTTGACACACGGAGTGTCAGGTCTCCACTTCTTATATTTCGAAGCGTAAAGGCCCCTTTTGCATTCGCTATGGCCCCGGTCGATGTTCCCTTAATCCGAATGGATGCCCCCGCTATAGGTTCTTTCGTTAAGCTGTCTCTCACATGGCCTGAAACCGAAACCCGATCCTGTGCCTGGGCACACATGACAATGACAACGAATAAGACGAACGAGTAAAGAATTCGCATCCTACCGGCTTAGAAATAGTATAGTTAAAACCTGCATATAATTTGGCGGGCGGGGAGTGTTTGACTAACTTGAAAATACCCAATCATCTCATGCTGTCTTTGGATACTCACCCGCCCACAACAAAGTACTTAACCCACAATTAGGTTCGTTTCGATTCGGTTCAGCAGGTCCTCCTGGATCAGTTCCCGATTGATCCAGGCTCCGGCTTTGGAACCACTGGCAACCGCGATGGCGACCTGCCGAAACAGGGTTGTCGCGTCTCCGGCGGCAAACACGCCCGGCACGGTTGTCTCCCCAAAGTCGGTTGCCTGAATTAGATTTTGTTCTGTCAGTTGGCAGCCTAGCTGTTGGGCAACATCAGAGGAAAGTTTGAAGGGTAGGCGAGCATACAACGCCTTGAGTTGTTCCCGGCTTCCATCTGCCAATACCAGCGCCGTTAGTGCTCCATTGTCGTGTTCAATGGCAGTAAGTGGCGTCTCGATGATGAGAATGTTGAGTTGTTGCAGGGTCTGCCGTTGCGCTTCCGTGAAGGTGGCCGGGCCATTGGTAAACAGGTGCAAGGCAGCGTTCCAGTGCTGGATGAGCGTCGCCATTTCATACCCCACATCGCCATTGGCCAAAATGCCCACAGGTTGATTACGCACTTCGTAGCCGTGGCAGTACGGACAGTGTAGTACCGAACGCCCCCAGCATTCAGCAAAGCCGGGCAAATCGGGCATACGATCAACCAAACCAGTGGCTAGTACCAGTTTCCGGCTCGTGAACGAATGCCCATTCGCCGTTGTGACGCTGAATCCGCCTGGTTGGCCTACCGCCGTTACGGCAAAATCCTCCCGAAAAGATACCGTCGAGTACGTCTCTAATTGCGCACGGGCAATGGTCGATAACTCCGTTGGGGTCGCTCCGTCGCGGGTCAGAAAACCGTGCGAATGCGGTGTCTGTCGGTTGGCGGGCTGCCCGGCATCAATGACCAGTACCTGCCGGAGGGAGCGGCCCAGTACCAGGGCGGTACTCAGGCCCGCGTAGCTCCCGCCAATAATCATCACATCGTAGTCCATGATAGTTGAGTTTTACTTATTCCCAAACCGGGAACGGGTCTTTGAACGCACCCCGGTTTTCCATGTGCTTCAGTTCCAGTTCGGTACACAGGCATTCCTGTAACTCGGCCGTAATCTGCGCCTGGTTCAGGTCCTGCCCAATGATCACTAATTCATTCTGGCGGTCGCCAAAACGCTTGTGCCAGCGGGCTTCGATGGCTTTTTGATTTTCCAGAAAAGCACCATACTGCATTCGTTTGGCAAATGGCATGGAGGCCCACCACACCCCGGCGTGTTCGGCCCGCAGACTGCCACCGGCCTGGCTGAAATTCAAGGCATCGTTCGGACGTGAGGCCAGCCAGAACAGGCCCTTGCTACGGATAATACCCGCCGGAAAGTTCTTGCTCAGATAGTGCCAGAACCGCGCCGGATGAAAGGGTCGACGATCCCGGAACACAAACGACGAGATGCCGTATTCTTCGGTTTCCGGCGTATGACCTTTACCGGATTTATAATTTTGCAATTCCTGAATCCAGCCTGCCGATTGCGAAGCTTCGTCGAAATCAAACAGATTCGTATTCAGAATCTGGGCTGGATCAATTTTGCTGAATTGGCTCTCGATGAGTTTGGCTTTGGGATTGAGCTTCTGTAAAATAGCTTTCAACTCGCCCACCTGCTGACGGCTGAGCAGATCCGTTTTATTGAGAATAATCACGTTGGCAAACTCAATCTGATCGGTCAACAGATTGACAATGGTGCGGGTATCGGCTGCGTCGTCGTTGAGTTGTCGTTGATAAACCGTATCGACGGAGCCGAAATCGCGGCCAAAATTAAAGGCATCGACCACTGTCACCAAGGTATCCAACCGCGAAAACCGTGACAAGTCGATACCCTGCTGCTCATCGACAAAGCTGAACGTTTGGGCAACCGGCAACGGCTCAGAAATACCGCTTGACTCGATCAGCAGGTAGTCGAACCGATTTTCGCGGGCCAGTTTCTCCACTTCCAGCATTAAATCTTCCCGTAATGTGCAGCAGATGCAGCCGTTACTCATCTCCACCAATTTCTCTTCAGTGCGGGAGAGCGTATTCTGGTCTTTCACAAGCTGGGCATCCACGTTGACTTCGCTCATGTCGTTGACGATAACCGCTACTTTCAGGCCTTGCTTGTTGTGCAGCACGTGATTGAGCAGGGTGGTTTTACCGGCTCCCAGAAAGCCACTAAGTACCGTAACAGGTAATTTATTCATGCGAGTAGAACCTGATTGATTGTAAATGCAACTATGTTGCAAATATAATTTTTTTCGGTCAGCTTTCACCGGCAGGATAAAATTTTCTGCAACATCGTTGCAGAGGTTGTAGTTTTGTTGGATAAAGTGATGAATACATATGCCAACTAATTACCCGAAGCGGCCCGGCATCCACTGGTTCAACAGATGGGTAGGTATGCTTATCGGAACCTTACTGATTTCGTTCATGCTGGCTGACGCTGTAGTTGCTCAGGCCCTCCAGACCGGGTTAAGCCAGACCGGGTCCCTCCAGACGGGGTCAAGCCAGCCTGCACCGGGCCTCGCCTGTCGGGATTCGCTGACCGGGCTGATTCAGGGGAAAGACCGCAAAGGCTCTGCGCTTGCCACACCCCTGCCGGGTGCTACCATCTACCTGAAAGAAACCCGCCAGGGAGCAGTTACCGATGTGAATGGGCACTTCCGGTTGACGGGTCTTTGTCCCGGCCAGTATACCGCCGAGTACCGTTTTGAGGGGTATGAAACCCAGGTGCGCCAGATTCAGGTTTCGGATTCAGGTCTGGTCGGGCCGGTGGATACAGTCATTACCCTGATTACAGAAAACATTACGTTACAGGAAGTTGTCGTTACCGAACATCGCTCCGAAGCCCAGCAACTACTCCAGGTGGAAAGTGAATTATCGGGGCAGGCCCTGGCGGCAACCCGGGGTCAATCACTGGGCGAGAGCCTGAAAACGATAACGGGATTGTATTCCATCCAGACCGGCCCCAGTATCTCCAAACCGGTGATTCACGGCCTATACAGTAACCGAATTATTACCCTCAACAACGGAATTCGCCAGGAAGACCAGCAGTGGGGTAGTGAGCACGCTCCCCTGATTGACCCCTTTATTGCTTCGCGGGTAACCGTTATAAAGGGAGCCGCCAGTATCCGCTACGGCTCCGATGCCATCGGCGGGGTGATCCTGGTCGAACCGAAGGCCATGCCAACCCAGCCCGGCGTCGGAGGAGAAGTAAATCTGGTGGGCGCTACCAATGGGCGGATGGGTGTTGGCTCGGCCTATCTGGAAGGGGCTTTTGACAAGAAACTCACCGGTCTGAGCTGGCGCTTGCAGGGCACGCTGAAGCGGTCGGGTTACGTGCGGGCACCGGGCTATTTCCTGGAAAATACGAGTTACCACGAAAACAATTTTTCGGGGGATATTCACTACGACTATCGCCGGGTTGGCCTTGAAGTGTATTACAGTCAGTTCGATACCAAAATTGGCTTATTTACCGGCGCTCAGGTGGGTAGTCTGGCCGATTTATACGCAGCCCTGAGCCGACCAGAACCGCTTTCACAGCCCGGCTTTTCCTATACCCTCGACCGACCGAATCAACAGGTATCGCACGGCTTGCTGAAAGTGCGGGCTTACTGGCGTATCCCGCAGGGTGGCACCTTAACCGCGACCTTTGCCCGCCAGCAGAATGAGCGCCGGGAGTATGATTATGTCCCGTTCAGTGGTTCACTGAACCCTGAATTATACCTGAAACTGGTTACCCATACCGGTGATCTGATTTGGGAACATACGGCTAAACCCAACCCCTCGAATGGCGTCTGGTCAGGCAGTGTAGGGCTTAATGGCATCACACAGGGAAATGTGCGCGAATTTTTATTTCTCATTCCCAACTTCCGCAATTATGGTCTGGGTGGGTTTGCCATCCAGCGCTATGCGATCGATCGCTGGACGCTGGAAGCGGGCCTGCGGTACGACTACCGCTGGTTACGCGCTTATTTTCTGGATGAACCCACCAACCGGATCTATACCCAGACACACAGTTGGGGGAACGTAACCGGCTCGCTGGGTGCGTCATATCAACTACGCCCGGACCTGACCCTTACAGCCAACCTGAGCACTGCCTGGCGTGCGCCAAACGTAGCCGATCTCTACTCCAATGGGTTACACCAGAGCGCCGTCGCCTACGAGATTGGCAATCCGAACCTTAGCCCCGAACAGGCCTATAATGGCAATCTGGTGCTGGCCTACAGCGGAAAACGGGTAACGGCTGAACTCGGTGTTTATCATAATCAGATCAATAACTATATCTATCTCAAACCCGATTCAATTCCTATTATTCGCCAGCGGGGTGCCTTTCCGGCCTATAGCTATACGCAGGTGAATGCCCGCTTTCGGGGCGTCGATGCGTCGGTTACCTATAAGTTTACCGATCAGTTGAGCCTGACGTCGAAAACCTCACTACTGTATGCCTATGACCAGACCAATCATGGGTATCTGGTGTCGATTCCACCCAACCGGACGGATAACAGCCTGCGTTATGAAGTGGCTTCCTGGGGTAAACTGAGTCGCGTTTATGCCCAGGTAAGTGGGCTATACGTTGCCCGTCAGAACCGCGCTCCGGCCGTCACGGAACGACAGGAGAACGGGCAAGTTATTTTTACGGGCGATTTTGCTCCACCACCAGCCGCTTATTTTCTACTGGGTGCTGAGGTAGGCTTTTCGGCAGCCTTGGGTCGTCAACCGATCAACGTCGTGCTGACTGGCAGTAACCTGGCGAATGCTTCCTACCGCGATTACCTGAATCGATTTCGTTATTTCACCAACGAGCCGGGTAGAAACCTGAGTGTAAAGTTGGCGCTGCCGCTAAAATTTTAATCTATTTTTTATGAAGAATACGTCAGTAGCGCGTTGAGAGATCATGCCAGAGAAGTGATGACCCCTCAACGCTCCTATTCGGACAGATGATAAACGACGGACAGACCGAATTGATCAGAACAACCTTATCTATCGAATTGATGCATGAACCTGTACAGAATTAGTTCGGTCATATCGGTTGCTTATCGTGGTGTTACCAGGAGGATAGGGAGTTGGCTGTCCATATACAAGCTCGTGTTGGTTGTAGGATGTTTCTGGTTGCCCATGCTGGGCTGGTCTCAATCGGTTGGCCTTGATTCAAGCGTTCACCGCTGCGGTACGACCGAGTTTGAGCAGACTCTTCAGCGGTATTATCCGCTTCGTCGGTTGCAGCTTAACGCCCTGAATGAAAAAATCCGCCTGTTTACGGCCCAGCAAAGCCAGGCTCGCGTGGCTGGGCCGACGCCCCTCTTTCGCATTCCCATCGTGGTTCATGTCGTACACGCCAATCCCAGTGGGCAAATCGGGGGCAATAATAATCCCAATATTTCCGATGAGCAGATTGCTTCCCAAATTCAGGTATTGAACGAGGACTACCGCTACCAAGCGGGCACACCCGGTGCTGTCAATGCATCGGGTAGTGATACGGGCATCGAATTTTTTCTGGCTCAGACCGATCCTCAGGGTCAACCGACTAATGGGATTACCCGGCATTACTACCCCCAGCAGACCAGCTTTCAGGCGTACAGCCTGAGTGATGCCCTGACGCTTTCGCAGATCGTGGACTGGCCCAGTGACCGTTATCTCAATATTTGGGTCACTACGTTAAGCGGAAATTACCTGGGCTATACGCAGTTTCCCACAGCCGCCGATACACTCGTCGGTTTGCCTACTGATGCGGATGATCGTCTGGATGGCAGCATCATCGACTACCAGTATTTTGGTCGGCAGACGGGCACAGCCACCAGCCGCTACTACGGGTATGGACGAACTGCTACGCATGAGATTGGGCATTGGCTGGGACTGATTCATACCTGGGGTGATAGCGACTGCGGGGATGATTATGTGGCCGACACGCCACCTTGCGAAGGGCCTAATCAGACGTTATATTGTACTCCCATTTATTCCAGCTGTAAGGGCATTCAGACCCGTAATCTGATTGAAGATTACATGGATTATTCGCCGGATCAATGCATGAGTCTGTTTACCCCCGATCAAATCCAGCGTATGCGAGCGGTGTTGCAACTAAGCCCCCGACGGGCCCGGCTGTTTCAAACGGTGACACCGTTAACGGGCACCGACCAGCTTACCGTTACGCTTTCGCCCAATCCCGTCCTGACGGAAACCACCGTTTCGGTTCAGTTTACCGGCACCGAACCCCTAACAGTAACCCTTCTCGACGAATGGGGCCGACCGGTGCGTAACTGGACGTATACTGCCATAGCCAGCACTCGACTGAATCTGCCCGTAAGCGGTTTGCCAGCAGGGCTATACGTTGTACGGGTGTCGACCAGCCAGCAGACCCGTAGCAGCCGAATGCTGGTGCATTAATCCTTTCTTACCTTCTTCCACAGGGCTGCCTGATACATTAAAAATTAGTAAATCGACTCAATTAATCCATCATTTTTGCAACTTTGTTGCGGAAAGGTAGTTTTACCGGTACATCTAGCGGCCAAGTGCTTCATCCTGGCATTTTCTTTAAGCATGTACCCGTGAAATGAAGTAACAAATTATCGTACAACCATTATGAATAACTCATTCAAACCATCCTGGTTACTGCTGGTTCCACTTACTTTATGGCTAAGTAGCTGTAACAAAGAAGAACAGTCCGTAGCGCCAACCATCGACAACGAGTCACTGACCACCGCTACGCTACAACTGACCAATAAAGCCAATTCGGCTGACGTAGTCACGGCAACGGTCGATAACCTCGATAAATCGGCCGATTTCAGTAAGGCAACCCTCAATCTGAAAGCCAACACGACGTATTCAGGCGTCATTCTATTATCCGACAAATCGCAAACACCGGCGACCGATGTGACGGCCGAAATCAAGGATCGCCAGAATATTCACCTGTTTGTGTATACTCCCTCGCCTACGAGTCTGCTGACCGTCACCATCACCGACAAGGATACCAATCCATCGCCGGGACCTTATCCGATTGGGCTTACGTATGATGTCAAAACGACGACGGCAGGTACGGGCTCCTTAAATGTAGTACTGCGTCACCAGCCTAATTCTAAAAATGGCACGGCCACTCCCGGTTCTTCCGATCTGGATACTACGTTCCCTGTCGTGATTAAATAACCCACTTCTTAGTTAGCTTAATTGATGAAAAAACTATTATTCATAAGTCTGATTGGGCTGATAAGCTTAGCTCAGGCACAGGCTCAAAACAAACCTAACGCGTTTGTCGAAGTATTTGGTGGCATCAATACCGTTTCCGGAAATTTTAGTCAGGCCGATTATAGCAATGCCTCCTCGGGCTTTGCCAAAGCTGGGTACGTACTGGGCGTGCAGGGAGCCTTCTTTTTCGGTGGTAATCTGGGCCTGGGCGTTACGCTTTCTCAGTCCGATTACGGCGTCAATACGATGGCCCTGGCCGATGGGTATCGGGAAGATTTTGATGTCGATGAGGCTACCGTGGCCAGCAAGCATTATAAATTTAATAATCTGCTGGTCGGTCCTTATTATTCGTTTGCTTTCGGACGGGTAACACTTGACCTACGCGGGCTGGTCGGTATTTCGGCGGCTACGTTACCGGCCCTGCGCGTTGCGCTGGAAGACCAGTCAACCTTCACCCAAAATAAGGCTACGGCTACGGGCTTCGCTTACCAGGTGGGTGCTGGCCTGCGGGTTCCCATTGTGAAAAACCTGGGTTTATCGCTGCGAGCAGATTATGCAAACACCAAGCCTAAGTTTGTGGTCGCTTACGACAATATTAACAACAGTTCGGGCCGTACGATTACGGGTTATAACCAACCCGTCAGTAATATCAATGGAACGTTGGGGATTTTCTACCAGTTTGGCAAGTAATTGATAAACGCCCAATCGGTTAGCGTTAAGTAGCTGATCGATTGGGCGTACTGTAGCCTTGTACACGGCTTATCGAACTATTGAACCAGTCGAAAATGTACTGGGTTCATAGGGCTTTACCAATAAAACGGCATCATAGCCCGTAATTACCTCGAACAGTTCCGGCCCCAATTGTAGCTTCCCCTGCTTAACAGATTCTCGTAATGGAAGTAGGTTTACTAACGTCCAGGGATTGCTGGCACCTGCCTGCATGGGCTTTAACCAAACCCGTTCACTGGGCGTACAGGGGCGAGGGGCTCCCGGAGAATTCCGTTCGTCAGGTGAGCAGCAGATGATTTTTAGCGTCAATAGAGCGGTACGCTCACTCACCGCCAGCTCACCCAGGAAGTTAGCCAATGTCGAGGTACCATAATCGCTCATTAAGCCTCGTTTGGCGTGGTAAGATCCGAACCGCAGTAATACCTTCGGCTTTGGCTCTCCCAAACGCTGGGCAGACCGGTAGGCTCGTAGAAATAACTGCTTCATGATGACGCTTCGGTCGGGAGCCGGTGTACTTTCGCCCACACGTTTAAGCAGCGCATCTTTAATAAACTGAATTTCGGTTCCTGGCCGTGGGTCCAATGAGCGAAGAATGGTTAGGATATCGTTTCTGAACGGCTGTACCGAATACTGATGTGCTTCTTCAGCCGTACTTACCTGATTCAATACCTGATTGACCTGCCTATGCAGCTTCGGCTGTGAGGGTGTTAATGCTGCCAGCCGCTGGAGCAAAGGCGTTGTTTTGAATTCATAATCAAGTCCCCAGATGAAAGCGCTTTTCTGACCGGCGGGCCGGTGCTTTGCCAGCACGTTGTAAAAGCGGATGTCCTCGTCCGAGGATGGAGGGATGCTGATATTTGGTCGGCGTGGCAGAGCCGCTTGTTGAAATTGGGAAAGTGCATTGAGGTCCCTAAAACGGGCGTAGGTGTCCAATCGATTGCCTAGCCATTGCCCTGCCTCCAGAGCTACATGCTTATAGCCTACTCGAAGCAGATCAGGCCAAAGCGCACTCAGAAGATTGGGAACGGCTCGCATATCGTGTTCTTCTCCGACAAAAAAGAACTGTGCTTTATTGGCTTCCTGCCGGAGCCAATCGGCTCCTGAGCCCAGCAATTGCCCGTCAACTAGCCGAATCTCCTGCTGATTCTCCCGCACGTAGTTAGCCAGCGTTGAATCGATGGCTTGTCCAGACCCCACCGAATAAGTGATCATAACCAGTAGGAACAGGAACAGGTACTGGCAGACCTTAGTAGAAGAAAAAGGCATGGATAATCCGTCTGTTTCTGTCATTTACTGATTGTAGATTGCCGGTTAATCCGTTGAACCTATGGATTATTCCATGATAGTTTAGGGGTCGTTGGCAACTGTGTAGACTCAAAACTTGTTTTTGAGGGCTCATTGGCTAAACTTTCTTGCAGTAACAGCTCGAAACCGGCTGGTTTGAGCCACTTGCCGATAAAAACAATTCGACTGATTCGGGTTTCGTGGTCGGCCCAGTCAGCCCCTTCGGTACAAGTCATCGTTCGTCCCACCGACTGAAGAATCATCCGTTCTTTACGGTCTGCAGCGGCAATGATACCCTTCACGCGGTAAATGCCCTGACCGTGGTAGAGCAGTAACGTCATGAGTCGCTGGTATAACTGAGCCAGATCAAATGGCTCCTCGAAGCAGAAGCTCAGCGAAACAATATCCGAATGACGATAATACCGATGTGCGGGCTGGTTTTCGACCAATGGAATCGCTGCCGGACGAGATAGGATTGGGTTGGTTTTTAGAGAAAGGGGTTGAAACCTGGTGGGTTGCTTGGCACGGCTCGTTTCACGTTCGACAGTCCACAATTCCTCCAGCGGATAGGCTTTCTGATGACCGACCATCACTCTGGCCAGCGGATTGATCCCCTGCAAAAGCTGAGTCAACCGGATACCTTCCTCAGCCGATACGCCATCTATTTTAGTGAGTAGCAGTACATCACTTCCCGAAATCTGCTCGATTGCTTCGTCCGTCTGGCTTAACTGCTCCTCGATGCGTTCGGCGTCAACAACGCAAATGATGCGTTTAAGCGTGAAGCCTTGCTGTACACTAGGGAGCATGAGAAAGGGAATAGCTACGCCAGTAGGGTCGGCAATGCCCGTTGTTTCAATGATAAGTTCGTCAAAAGTAGCTTGGCGAGCTGACAGCGTTTCTAAGACCAATAGCAGATCGTCATTCAGCGAACAGCACAGACAACCATTGCTCAATTCGACCACGTCTATATCGGGCCGCAGCACCAACTGGCCATCAATAGATTCTTCACCAAACTCATTTTCAATAAGGGCGAAGCGAATTTGAGGCCGACTAGCCAACAGGGCATTCAGTAAAGTAGTTTTACCAGCTCCCAGAAAGCCCGTCAGTATAGTTACAGGTTTTGCCATGGATTTATTATCTGTTTTCGGGCAGTAAATGTCGGCAAGTATCACAGGTACCTTCCGCCAGAACCTGAATCGTATCAATGTGAAACTGACGTACAGTGTTCAGGTAGGTTTCGGGTAATTCGGGTAAGGAGATAACCGTTTCACACTGGGAGCATTTGAAATGCGGTTGTACGGTCTGGGGGGAAGCCGGAGCGTAAAAGAAGCAGCCATGCCCCTTTGAATCTACCCGTTTTTGAACCAGACCTGCTCTTATCAGTCTATTCAAAATCGGTACAGACTAACCCGGTCTAGCGCATTTCCAAAGGCGCGTTCCAGTTCCGCATGTGAATAAGCTTTGGACGATTGAATTAAAAGTTGCAGGACTTCGCTGCGAATCGGTGTGCTACGGACACCCTTACTTAGCAGCAGTTGTTCAGCTTGATTCATATGCTAGTAAAGAGTAAGAGTAGGTTGTGAATGAATTAACAGCGAACTAATTCATGCCTGGTGCAGCAAACAGGAACCATATAGTAAGGCGAACAGGCAACCGTTCCTTCCAGAATATTATTAAGTTCATATATATTATCTGCCGGTGCGGTTCAGGCGTAGCTTACCCGTAAAGCATTGCCGTTCATCCGTTTTATAACGGCGTGGAGCCCCGGCAAACTTGAGCATAACAATCGATTCGAGACCAACTCCTCCGCAGAAGAAACAGCTCGCCAGTAGATACCCATTCCAGTCCTGTAAAAAGAAGCGGTATAGGCCATCCTTTCATTGTTTTATCGGAATTCATCGGTTACCAAATCCATATGGTTCAGGGTGACTCTTGCTTACTTATTCCAGAAATTTAAGACAAATCATAATTCCCACGCCCAGCGCAATAAACAGACTTTGCCAGAGCGGAGCCTGACGGGCCGTCTGCCGATGCAGTTCGGGAATCAAATCCGTCCCAGCGATATAAATAAATCCACCAGCCGCTAGTGGCAGTGCATAAGCGGTATACCCTTCCAACCATAATCCAGTCCATAAAATAGCCCCCACGCCCAGCAGGCTCGTTGTCGCGCAAAGCAGATTATACCAGATGGCCCGGCGCACCGAATACCCTCCCCATACTAGTGTCCCGATGTCGCCAATTTCCTGGGGTAATTCATGCACGACAATGCCCAGCGTGGTTGCCCAGCCCGCTTCGGGTGAAACCAGAAAAGCACCCCCAATGAGCGTGCCGTCGATGAAATTATGAATGCCATCGCCCATCAAATTCATCGGAGCCATGGGTTTGACGGCCAGGGTTAGTACATCCAGTTGCGAATGTGCATGAGACCAGCGAACAGCTTTTTCGAGAACAAAAAAAATCAACATACTCCCTAATGTCCACTGCATGACCAGTTGCACGTTGCCAAGGCGCTCAACGGCTTCAGGCAATAAATGCAAAAAGGCATCACCCAGCAATACACCTACGGACAGACTGGCACCTAGTGGAATGACCCGGCGAAGCGAGGCCTCGGGTAAAAAATAAGCCACGCCACCTAGCAAAGCGACCAGGCAAATAAGTACCCCAGCCAGGAGTGCCTGACTACTGATTGCCGAAAGCATACCGATTCTGTAAGGCGTAAACGGATTGACTAATAAAGCCTTCAGGGTTTTCCTGACCAGGCCACAACTGGGCTATATACATACCATTCTCTTTTTAATCCAATGCAAAGCTACAGCTATTTGCAACATTGTTGCAAATAGCTGTAGCTTTTTTTATAACCGCTTGTAACGTGCAGGTGTGTAGTTGGTTAGCTGTATCGTGAAATCATTTGCAACAAGGTTGCAAAAATGATTTGTTTTTCTTAGTTTAGAGCCATGCTTACGACGCACGCACTCACCTTTGCTTACGGTTCAAACCGACAATTTACGTTTCCAGATCTGCAGTGTGGCGATAAACAGTCCCTGCTCATTCTGGGGAAATCAGGCACCGGAAAAACGACACTACTCCACCTGCTGGCTGCGCTGCTTAAACCGGTCAGTGGCTCTATACGTATCGATAAAACCGAACTTACGGAGCTGAGTCCGGCGCAAACGGCTTCCTTTCGGGCAGCACATCTGGGCATTGTTTACCAGAAACCCCATTTTGTTAGCGCGTTGACGGTAGAAGATAACCTATTGCTGGCCAATTATTTCGCGGATCGTGCTCCCAAGCCAGCCAGGGCGCACCGGCTGGCTGGCCAGTTAGGTCTTCAGGAGCACCTGACCAAAAAAACGAGTCAACTCAGTCAGGGGGAACAGCAGCGGCTAAGTCTGGCCAGAGCACTGATGAACGAACCGTCGATTATTCTGGCCGATGAGCCTACGTCCAGTCTGGATGATGAGAATTGTAACCGGGTCATCGGGCTTCTACGGGAACAATCTGAACAGGCTGGCTCCAGCCTGATTGTGGTGACGCACGATGCC
This sequence comes from Spirosoma aerolatum, assembly GCF_002056795.1. Classification (NCBI taxonomy): domain Bacteria; kingdom Pseudomonadati; phylum Bacteroidota; class Cytophagia; order Cytophagales; family Cytophagaceae; genus Spirosoma; species Spirosoma aerolatum. The sequence goes on from NZ_CP020104.1 coordinate 721,240, forward strand.
CGATTGAAAACCCAGTTTATGAATCAGGTATTGCTGTAAGTCTTTCTAACTCTTCCTTCCCATGAATTTAGTTCGCATTAGCTGGGCCAACCTGCGCGATAAGCCGCTTAGCAGTTTTCTAAGTGGCCTGTTGATGACACTGGGTATTACCATCATCTCGTTGTTGTTACTGCTCAATGACAAGTTGGAAGATCAGTTTACTAAAAATGCTAAGGGCGTCGATATGGTGCTGGGCGCCAAGGGCAGCCCGTTGCAACTGATCCTGTCGAGCATCTACCAGATCGATGCGCCGACGGGTAATATTCCGCTGGCCGAAGCCCAGCAGTTAACCCGCAATCCGATGGTCAAAACGGCCATTCCGTTGGCCATGGGCGACAACTACCAGTCTTTTCGCATTGTTGGCACCAATCACACCTACCTAACGCATTATGGGGCAACCGTAGGGCAGGGGAGGCTATTCACTAAATCCCTGGAAGTAGTTGTGGGGACTCGTGTCGCCCAGGTGACGGGGTTAAAAATTGGTGATCAGTTTTACGGTTCGCACGGGATGGATGCTGGAGGTGATGTGCATAAAGACAAATCGTATCGGGTCGTAGGCCTGCTAAACCCCAGCAATTCGGTCGTTGATGGCTTGATTCTTACACCCATTGCCAGCGTCTGGGCCGTTCATGAGCATGGCGAAGCGCAAACCGATGAAGCCCATGCTGACCAGGAAGCCGCACCGGCACCGGTGCCAGAGAGCGACGGCCCGACTGATCGCGACCCGACCGAAAAATCCCGTGAGATTACCAGCATGCTCATTCAGTTTCGCAATCCGCTGGGCATGATGCTGGCGAGGGGTATCAACAGTAACTCCAAATTGCAGGCGGCTTTACCGGCCATTGAGATCAACAGACTCTTCTCATTACTGGGCGTAGGGGTGGATACATTGCGATATCTGGCCCTGGCCATTATGGTGATTTCCGGAATTAGTGTTTTTGTTTCGCTGTATAATTCCTTGAAGGAACGGAAATACGAAATGGCGTTGATGTTGTCGATGGGGGCTACACGGACGCAGTTGTTTGGTATGTTGTTGCTGGAAGGGCTTGCTCTGTCGCTGATCGGGTTTCTACTCGGCGTTGTCCTGAGCCGAATCGGACTGGCACTATTTTCGGCAGGTATTGCCCAGGAATTCCACTATAGTTTAACCGGTTTTCGGTTGTTACCTCAGGAATGGCTATTACTGGTAGCTGCTGTAGGCATTGGTCTGCTGGCGGCTGCGTTGCCTGCCATTGGCGTCTACCGGATGAACATTTCACAAACGCTGGCCGAAGAGTAAGGTGATCATTTTTTCCAGGCCGCTTTTACCCAGCTGTGGTTGTTAAAAACCAATGGCTCAACTTAGATGATTACAGACGACGACCTTTATATCAGTCTGGCAGTGTGATTGCACCTGGTTTTATAAAACAGGCACTTGGCTATTTATTAAGTTCGGTTAGCATTGGTTGGATAACATAAGCCGTCATCGTTGAACGCTATGAGCCTGCATGTAGATCTGAGGCAGGTGTTGTATATGCATACCCGGAATAGTCGACGGGTTTCATTCCTCATTATGGACAAGTACTGAACCGTACATAGTCATTCAGTAGACTAATTGAGTGATGTAATGATCGGCCGATGAGAACCGGAGGTCTCTGAGCATTTCATACTGTTTCAACCACCCTAAATAAAGCTCCGATTCCAATCAGGTTAAGTCATAGGGGTCAGGCGATTGCCAGCCGAAAGTAAAACGAAGCTCCCGGTGATTCGCCTGAATGTATACCGATCTGTCCACCCATGGCTAGAATAAATTCTTTTGAAATAGCCAACCCTAATCCCGTCCCGCTAAACTGACCATTGAGGCCTGGGGCTTTAAAATACCGATCAAAGACGAGTTCGTGGTGTTCGGCTCGTAAGCCCGGTCCGTAATCACGAACGGTGAATTCGACCTGATCGCTAACACGACAGGCCATAATGTCAACAGGCGACTGGTCATGGCTGTGCCGGATAGCATTGGACAGAAAATTGATTAAGACCCAGGAAGCTTTGTCAGGATCAGCTTTAACAAAAGGCAAATCAGGCGACAGCTTCAGAACAAACCGAATTTGTTTCTGCTCGGCCTGCGTTTTTAAAGCCTTGGAAGCCACCTCTATTAAATGAGATGGATTGACAGATTGCATCTGAAGTTGGATTTGGCCGGATTCGACCTGGGCCATATTCAGCAGTTCACCGGTTAAGCGAAGTAATCGATCGGTATTTTCCTCGATATGAGTGACCATTTCCTGTTGTTCGCTTTTTAAAGTGCCAAGCCGTCTATCCTTTAGGAGTTTGAGGCTCATTTTGATGGCTGAGATTGGGGTTTTCAATTCATGGGAGACCGTGGCGATAAAATTCGTTTTGGCCAGATCCAATTCTTTGAAGGAAGTAATATTTAACAGCACAATGACATAGCCTGCCTGAACGGGCTCAGATTCCCCGGTTGGGACTACCTCAACCGTATGGATCTCTTTAGAGTAAAAACTTTCTTTCCCTTTTTCATTAAGGCCAGGATCATAAATTTTTAAGAGACTCGCTCCCGGCACCGTCTGACGCGATTCTGCTTTTAATGGGGTTTGAGTGGCCTCCGTGTCTATCATTATATCCTGTATGAGCGAACGCAACAGATCGTTGGAAGTTGCTACATCGGGAGCGTACTGGCCGATAAGCTTTCCTCGCTCAACACCCAGTAAACGCTCAGCCACCGGATTGATAAACAGGATTCGGCGCTTCTCGTCCAGCCCAATGATGCCCTCGCTCATAATCTCGATCAAGGTGTCAATGCGTTTTTTCTCGAACAGAAGCTTAGCCACATTTGAGTGTTCAAATTCATAGAGCTTTTGGGCCATCGAATTAAACGAGCGGGCCAGTTCTCCAAATTCATCACTGGACCGAAAATGCAGGCGCTCTTCAAAGTGTCGGTCGGTAATCCGTTTGATTCCCTGGGTCAGTTCCTTGATGGGGCCGGCGATATAATACGGAATATTGATTACGAACGAAAACACGACCAGAAAACAGAATGTACCAATCGTACCCAGCCAGAGTAACGCATTTTTTGCCGTTTTTTCGGCCGTATTGCTTTTGCGGACAATGGCCTGTCGGTTCAAATCTTCAATAGTAAACAAATGCTGCTGGATTCGTTTGATCGTCGGAGCATCAACAGCTCCCGCTCGTAACCGATTAAACTCCCGACGAACAGCTCGGGTATTCTCGCCCTCGCCGACCTCGGTCAGATTAGCCTCCTGCTTTTTTAAGTTCGTCTCAAAGTCGTTTAGCGCATCGGGATCGTCCAGCGAGACTAAAGCTTTCTGCATGTTGCTGACAAACTCCAGGGAAATGTAGTTGTCTTTCAGAATCGCTTTCGAATCGTTAGCCAACTGGTTCAGATAAAATGCCCCCAGTCCTCCTAGTACCAGAATAATACCGAAGAGGAAAACGAATGAGAGTGATACTTTGGTTTTAAGGGTCATTAGCTGTTGCGTTTCAAGGTTAGGAAAGAATGATCAAGTCTGTATCCGACTCGGAAAGCCGGTTGAGCAGCTGGTTAAAGGCAAAGGTTCGTAAAATGATTTGAATCAGATTAAAATGGGGTTTGCCGATGCAGACCGTCGTAACGTTTCGTTGCTTCACTTCTTCCATCAGGCAACTGACGACATTGCTTCCTTTTGCCTGGATGACTTCCGCACCTAATTCCGTAGCTAGCTTTAAATTATTGATCAGATGGCGTTGCAGATCTAGCCGTATCCGATCCGGCGACTCATCAGGCGTTTGCACATAGAGTACATACCAGCGGGAATTGTAATAAGCCGCTAGCCGGGCTGTTTTGCGAATCACTCGACGGGCCACTTCCGGGTTTGAGCTAATACTGGCCAGAAACCGTTCCGACTTTGCCTGCAAATTCGCTGGCAAACTCGTCTCGATTTTTCGCTCGACCGCTGATGCCACTTCGCGGAGGGCCAGTTCGCGGAGGTGTAAGATCTTTTCGGCTTGGAAAAAATTCGTCAGGGCGGTTTGCACCTTTGCCGGATCATAGATTTTCCCTTCTTTGAGCCGGGTAATTAATTCATCAGCCGTCAGGTCGATATTGACGACTTCATCAGCCATTTGTAGCACCCGATCTGGTACGCGCTCGGTCACATCAATGTTCGTAATTTCATGGACTTCATCGTATAGACTCTCAATATGCTGGATATTGACCGCCGAGATGACACTGATCCCTGCATCCAGAATTTCCAGTACATCCTGCCATCGTTTTTCATTTTTGGAGCCGGGAATATTCGTATGGGCCAGTTCATCGACAATAGCGATTTCGGGATGGGTATTGATAACCGTCTGCACGTCCATCTCCTCCAGCTCGCGACCTTTGTAAAACAGCTTTCGTCGGGGGATGATGGGAAGACCTTCTATTAAGGCATGCGTTTCAACTCGGTTATGAGTTTCGATAAATCCGATTTTAACGTCAATGCCACTTCGCAAAAGGGCATGCGCTTCCTGAAGCATACGGTAGGATTTACCTACCCCAGCGCTCATGCCAATATAAATCTTAAACTTACCCCGGCGCGATTCCTGGATAAGTCGAAGAAACTGTTCCGCCGATTGATCTCGTTCGTCAGCCATTAATCAGATTGGGAGTGAATGATAGTATCATGCAACTAAAGTTAATCATCGTTTCGACGCAGGTAAATGGAAAGACCCGCTAAACCAACTACGGCGAGCAGGTTAGCCAGAATACCCACCGACCATCGGTCCTGACCGGGAACAAATACCATGATCAGAACGGCCAGCAAATTAACCCGCACGGTCACTAATCTCGATAGCATATGCATCCGCTGGCGGTTGGCCAGTTGCCTGACCAGGGTCAGGTTAACGAAGTGCGGCTCTTTTTGCTCCAGAGGCAGATCAGGGGGCACACTATAGTAAACAAGGCCACTGCCAAGCAGAAAAAACAATACGGGTGTCCATTGCTGATAAAGCGATACGCCCCACACTCCCTGCGCGATCAGTAGAAACGAAACCCCTGTCAAAAATCCGGCCGTGAGTAGACAGAGGATGACGCGTTGTTTGGCACGAAGATTCTGTTGACGATTGGCCCAGTACATAAAAAACCTTCGAAGTAGGTTCAACAAAAATAACGACCAGACCAAGTTGGTTAGCCATTGTTGACGGGTGCCGAACTGATCGGCCTGGCCATGCTCATCAAAATGCAGGGGTAACCGATCTGGCAGCCGATTCCAGACGAGTGCAATGGCCAGAATCGGCAAGCCAGTCAGCGCATAACTCAGCAGTTGGACTTTCAACTTAATAGACATGGTAAAAAGGCCAGGGTTTAGCAGTACCGGGTAATGGCAAGATCAGTGATAAGAAATGCGCTCATGTCAGTTGTCTTACCACTGATCTAGACTTTACTATGAATCAAGTAGTCAGAAAGAAACGGCTAAACTGGTTGTCAGCGACGTATTACTACGGCCAAAACCACTCGTTGTTTCAAAAATGGCGTCTTTGCTATTGTACACTTTGCCTTCGATTCGAAAGAGCGCATTGGGCAGGATCGCGTAATCATAGTTGAGCGAATACCCCCAGGTCTGGAATCCGTTTGGGGTGCCAGTGGCGATGATGACCCCGTTTTTATCATCGTAGTATTCAATCCGGCCAGCCAAATAGCTTTTCTCACTCGTTGCCAGACGAGCAATAATTACTGGCGAATACCATACATACGAGCCATTACCTGCCCGGCGATCACCGCTAACGATAGGTTTACGATCCGAACCAATATCGAAGCCCAGGATCACCCCGAACTTGCCCGCTGGGTTAATGATGGCGTAGAAATTATTAAAGAAGCGGCCCTGTTTCAGCGAATCCGGGCGGTCTGAACCAACAAACGTACTCCAGTTTAGTGTCAATGTTGAGGAAGGTCTATATTGCACCTGCGTACTGACCGATGGACCACTATAGTCAGGCAGTTTAGCAATTCGCTGCCAGCCATTTAGTACTGATCCCAACAGGGTCCATTTGCCATTCGACGAGTTATACGTCAGTTTGGCACCCGATAAGTAATAGGGCGAGTTTTCTGCCAGCATACTCCTCGTTAGTGTCCAGCAATCTTTGGAGATGGCGCTTTCAAAACCAATGTGCGACGAGAAGATACCAGCATCCAGCCATAGATCCTTCTTGCCACTGAGTTTAACGCCCGCATTGGCTTCAAAAATGTTTTTTACCAGAGCCTGCTCAGCTGCGTAGTTGTATTGCGCATACGTACCGACCTGAAGCGCCAGATTAGCCCGAACGCGCTCACCTGCGTAAGCACCTTTGATAAACGCCAGATTGACGTTTACCTCCCGGTTTCGTTTATGATTATAAATGAAACCGGGGCGTTCCTGTACCGTTTTAGGGGCGGTGAAATCGTGAGCATAATACGCTTCAATGTAGCCCGACAGGGTTAGCCCCGAGTTAGGCGCTATGGTCGACTGGGCCTGGGTTGGGGCAGATGTCGTCGTTGTGTCCGTAGTCTGGGCCAGCGATGTGGTCAATACACCAGCCATAAAGGCTGATGTCGAAAAAAATGTTTTCATAATTGTGTTTTTGTTGTACTCAAGTTGTTGATCCTGCTCGACGCTTGTGGTAGAACAGGAAGGCATTGATGAAAATCAGGGTAGGTTACCCTGGGTTAAAAACTCAGCGATTGGCCCAATTGCCGGGGTCCCGATAATAAAGATGATAGCCGGCCGTCAATAGCAGTCCGATTGTCCATGACTCGGTAGGCAACACGCCGGTAGTGGGTGGTGTATAGTGCTTTTTCACACAGGAGTCTGCCAATACACCGCCACGACAACAGCAAGACTCGTTCCCGCTGACACAAACAGCAGAAAAGTCTGTACTGCCATTTGAATGAAGTAAGTTGCCCCACTATCTCCAGAATAAGGCTGAAGGTTTGTGTTGGTCAGAAAGTTAATAGCCGTATGGATGCTACTGTCCATTCCAAGGATGGAATAGTTCCGACTGTGGGTTCGGCTCGTCTTTAAACACGCGAGTCATGTAGCGCCTAACTACGACGGCCAGCCCGACAGCAAGGCCAAACAAGCCTTCAAGCCCTATATACTGCGTTATCATACTGCTGTCTGATTGACGAACCGGTCAGCCCGGTTATCAACCGGACTGACTGGCAATCGCTTACTTTAGTTGGTCGAGCGCTACGTTGAGCGCTAATACGTTCACTTTGGCGGGCCCAAAAATACCCAGCAATGGCCCTTCCGTATGCTGATCAACGAGTTGATTCAATCGCTCCGCCGAGATATTCCGCACTTTGGCAATGCGGGCTACCTGAATTTTGGCTCCCGCAGGCGATAAGTCCGGGTCTAACCCCGAGCCGGAAGCGGTTACCAGTTCAGCCGGGATGTCAGCCTTATTTACACCGGGATTATGAACCAGGAACGTATCGATACGCGCCTGAACGGTTTTCAGATAGTCCGGGTTAGACGGTCCTTTGTTGGAGCCTCCCGACCCGGCCGCGTTATACTCTACCGCCGACGGACGGGAATTAAAATAGCGGTCCTGCGTAAATTTCTGGCCAACCTGAGCATAGCCAACGACCCGCCCATTCGCGGTAATGGTGACACCATCGCCCCCGCCAGGAGCCAGTTTGGCAATGCCTGCGACGACAAGTGGATAGATTACAGACAGCAGTACCAGTAATACCAGCGTTAGGCGCAAGGCCGGTCCAATATGAGCTTTCATTTTTATATGATTTTGGGGTAGCGCCCAGCTTTTTGCCCGATAAGCGCTACGGTAAGTGAGACAAACTAAAGAAATAAGCCAACGATCAAATCCAATAGCTTAATGCCGATAAATGGCGCTATCAGACCGCCAAAACCATAAATAAACAGGTTCCGACGTAGCAAAGCCGAGGCTCCGATGGGTTTATATTCTACCCCCCGCAGTGCCAGGGGAATTAACATCGGAATGATGATGGCATTGAAAATAACCGCCGATAGTATCGCTGATTCAGGGCTATGGAGCCGCATCAGATTTAAGCTTTGCAGCGCTGGAATGCTGGCCACAAACAGGGCTGGAACAATGGCGAAGTATTTGGCTACATCGTTGGCAATACTAAACGTCGTTAGCGTGCCCCGCGTGATGAGCAGTTGTTTGCCAATTTCAACGACTTCAATAAGTTTGGTCGGGTCATTGTCCAGATCCACCATATTACCCGCTTCCTTAGCGGCCTGCGTTCCCGAGTTCATGGCTACGCCCACATCAGCCTGCGCCAGCGCAGGCGCGTCGTTGGTCCCATCACCCATCATTGCCACCAGCTTACCACCGGTCTGCTCTTTGCGGATGTACTGCATTTTGTCTTCCGGTTTAGCTTCGGCGATGAAGTCATCGACGCCCGCTTTGTTCGCAATGAACTTGGCCGTCAACGGATTGTCGCCGGTTACCATCACCGTTTTTACACCCATTTTGCGAAGTCGCTCGAATCGCTCGGCAATGCCCGGTTTAATGATATCCTGTAATTCAACAACACCTTTTACCTCTTCATTTTCAATAACGACTAACGGCGTTCCCCCGTTCGCTGCAATTTTGTTGGCTGTCGCTTCCACTTCGGCCGGAAACGGATTCCCAGCCCGTTGAACAATAGCTCGTATAGAGTCGACAGCTCCTTTTCGAATCCGAACCACGCCACCATTCGCCTGACCATTAATTGGCAGATCGATACCCGACGAGCGTGTTTCGGCGGTGAATTTGATCAGCTTAGCGCCGTTCATATTCAAATTGCGCGTGACTTCCGTTCCTGCCAGTTCGACAATCGACTTTCCTTCCGGCGTATCATCGGCCAGCGAACTCAGCGCTGCAATTCGCACCATGTCAGCCTGTTTGATACCTGGGGCAGGATAGAAATTGGTTGCTTTCCGGTTGCCAATAGTGATCGTTCCCGTTTTATCGAGTAGCAACGTATCGACATCACCCGCTGTTTCCACCGCCCGACCCGATTTGGCAATGACGTTAGCCCGTAAAGCCCGGTCCATACCTGCAATCCCAATGGCTGATAACAACCCACCGATGGTCGTCGGAATCAAACAAACGAACAGCGAGATTAACGCGGCTATTGTAATGGGCGTATTGGCATAATCGGCAAAGGGTTTCAGACTTACGCAGACGATAATGAAAATTAGCGTAAAACTGGCCAGTAATATGGTTAAAGCGATTTCGTTGGGTGTTTTCTGGCGTGATGCCCCTTCAACCAAGGCAATCATCTTATCCAGAAACGACTCCCCCGGCTGTGTGGTAACAACTACTTTGATTTTGTCGGAGAGTACCTTGGTCCCCCCTGTGACTGACGATTTATCGCCCCCCGCTTCGCGAATCACCGGTGCTGACTCCCCCGTGATGGCTGACTCGTCGATGGTCGCCAGGCCTTCGATAATTTCACCGTCGGAAGGGATAATGTCTCCCGCTTCGCAGAGGAATACATCCCCTTTTTGGAGTTGAGCGGACGAAATGGTTTGAATTTCGTCCAGTTTCATGTTCCCAACCGGCCGAATGACTTTAGCCGGTGTTTCCTGACGGGTTTTACGGAGTGATTCTGCTTGTGCCTTGCCGCGCGCTTCGGCGATGGCTTCGGCGAAGTTGGCGAACAGGATCGTCAGCAGCAGTATTGCCGTAATGATAATATTGTAGCTCAGCGTGCCTTGAGTCGTATCGCCCGAAAGCGCAATGTAAATTGACACCACAAGCATAATGAACGTACCGACTTCGACGGTAAACATCACCGGATTTTTAATAAGCTGTACCGGATTCAGCTTGGTAAATGACGCTTTTATTGCGGACCCCACTAGTTCACCCTGGAACAGTGACGGGGATTGTTGCTTTGCCATAGTAATTAATAAATATCCGTTATCGGTAAGCCTGTTCGATGGACTTGCCGGAAGCAGTTACTTGAGGGAGAAAAATTCGGCCAGTGGTCCCAGCGCTAGGGCCGGGAAAAAGGCCAGCGCTGCTATGATGAAAATGACAGCGAAGGTAACCAGGCCGAAAGTAGCTGTATCGGTGGCCAATGTACCCGCACTTTCGGGGACATATTTCTTACTGGCTAGTGCTCCAGCAATGGCAATGGGGCCGACAATCGGTAAATAGCGGCTTAAAATCAGCACCAGTCCGGTTGTGAAGTTCCAGAAGAAATTGTTGTCGCCCAGTCCTTCAAAACCCGATCCATTATTAGCCGAAGCGGAAGTGTACTCGTAGAGCATCTCGGAAAAACCATGAAAGCCCGGATTGTTTAGCCAGTTGGCCGGTTTTACGGTCCAGTCGGCGTTAGGTGAATTGACAAAGACATACGAAGCTAATGCCGTACCAACCAGAATCAGCAAGGGATGCAGGATGGCGATCAGTGAGGCAATTTTCATCTCACGGGCTTCAATCTTACGGCCCATGAATTCCGGCGTCCGGCCCACCATCAGCCCGGCAATGAATACGGCGACGATCAGGAAGATGAAGTAGTTCAATAACCCTACGCCAACCCCGCCGTAGAAAGCATTGATCATCATATCGAGCATCTGCATAGCACCTGACAGAGGGGTCATCGAGTCATGCATGGCATTGACTGAACCGTTGGAGGTCGCTGTTGTAGTAATGCCCCAATAAGCCGACGCAGCCGAGCCCAGGCGCATTTCCTTTCCTTCCAGACTACCTAGTGTTTGGCTGATCCCCAGGTTGTCAATGGCTGGATTGCCCTTCATTTCAACGACGATCGAGGGAATCAGCAAACAGAAAAAGCCCACTGTCATCACCAGAAAAATCGAGTTTGCCAGCTTTCGTCGGTTCAGATAAAAGCCGAGCGCAAACACTAAAGCAATCGGTATGAGGATAATGCTAACATCTTCTACCACATTGGTCAGGTAGCTTGGATTTTCCAGCGGGTGAGCGGAGTTGACACCAAACCAGCCCCCACCATTGGTACCGAGTTGCTTGATCGCAATCATACCCGCGGCTGGTCCGCGCGAAACGCCCACACTATCTCCCTGCATAGTGATGATTGTGTCCTTGCCCGTATAGCTGGCCGGCGTGCCATTGAATACCAGAATCAGGGCAACAATGATCGACAACGGCAGCAAAATCCGGGTGATGCTTTTGATGAAGTACTCGTAAAAATTACCCAGTTCCGTACCCATCCGTGTGCTGAGAGCCTTAAAGAGTACGGCCAGTGCGGCCATACCAGCCGCAGCCGATACGAACTGAAAAAACATGACAACCGCCGTTTGGGTCAGGTAAGTGAGTCCTGATTCGCCGGAATAGTGTTGCAGATTACAGTTTACAATGAAGCTGATAACCGTATTAAAGGCTAAGTCAGGCGTCATAGATGCATTGCCATCCGGGTTAAGTGGTAGGCTACCCTGAAACAACAGCATAAAAAAGCCGTACAGAAACCAGACCAGATTAATAGTCAGCAGGGCTACCAGATGTTCTTTCCAGTTCATCGGCTGCGCCGGGTTAACGCCCCCGATCCGGTACAATAGCCGTTCCAGCGGAGCCATGAAGTCGAATAGATTGGGCTTGTTGGCGTAGATGTTGGCGATTAGTTTGCCAAGGGGATAGGCTAACAGAACGGTCAAACCGTACATGAGCACTACGCCCAGAATTTCGTTAGTCATTGTGTAGTTAAAAAATAGGTTAAAATTTTTCTGGTTTTATCAATACGTATAGCATGTAAGCGAAAACCAGCAACGCGATAATAAAGACGAGAGTAATCATGGTCAGTCGTGTTAAATCAGATGCCTTCGAACCACTCAATGGCTTTGTAGAAAATGACAAAGCAGCCAAGTGCCGAACCCAGTAGAAGCAGAAGCGTACCCATAGTTTGCGAGTTTTACTGTTTTAGTTTTTTATAGTGTGCCAAAAAGGTGTCCAAACTTTTCAAAAGCATTCGTCGTTGAGTATATGTGACTGATTATCAATGGTGTATTTTAGGGGCACGCCAATCGTGAAAGAGATTGGAAACAAAAAACCTTACCAAAATGGTAAGGTTTTTTGTCATTTTGAAAAGGTTATATAGCTGTGATAAGGGCGAAAATCAATAAATAAGAAGCTTAGGTTAGGAATCTAAAAACGCGGGCTCTGGTTGGGTTGACGTTTTTAGCAAATCTTTAATTAATTCAATAGTTCGTCAATGATCTCCTAGAAGAGGAGGGATAAAAAAGGCGCGTTAATTTTGGGTATCTGACAGCCAAACCACAACACGCCTATGAAAGGGCAAATTTTGCCAAAGCCAGTTTTATTGACCGAATTACAAGGCAAACGGATCTACATATCATCAGTTTATTATGTCAAGATGCCCGCTGCGCTATCATGATAAGGGAGCTAAAACCAAGGGCAAAGGACGACCACGCCAGTTTGCTGGGCCTGTAAACTTCACCCAGCTCGATTTCGACTACTTCGAGCTAAGTTATCAAGATGAAGAGCTACGCATTTATTCAGGCGTGGTCAACTGTCCTTTTTTAAAGCGAGACATCAAGTTGGCTTACACTCAATAGCTGAATGATGGGGGATTCCACGTGGCCGTCGATGGGGAACTATATGTCTGGGCTTACAACGGCCTGATATCCCGCTGGTATCAGGCGGCTATAGAGCAGGAAGCAGGTCGTATACAGGCAGCAGGCATGGTCAAAAACGTGTCATTTGAGTCCATCAGTGGGCTGCTCAACGACCGGATTTACGATGCATACCAGGCTACATATCAAGGGAGTCCATAGCTAAATGCCATGATCAGTGAGCGGGCCAGGTGAGCGACTATTAGGATTGTGCCTCAAAATTAGACAGGTCATGACGCTTAACGAATAAGGATAAAATAGTGATAAAGGCATAGCAGGACTTGGGCAGGTAAAAAGATAAAGCAGAAAAGCGTCTCTACAAACGCACCAATTATGATTCAGATATATGAACGCTCCGTCGTCTCTTTTGGGAGCGAATTGCGAACATTGATTATTATATACGTGTCAAACGCCGTCAGCCATATACGGTTTCAGCAATTGCTGAAAATCCGTGCGTTTGCGTAGCCGCTGCCAGCGGTAGTCTCCCTGATAGGCTTTGGCTGACACGGCCTCTGATTTCTGAGGGGATTTTAACGCCTTTCCTAGATAGACTACGGCTAGTGAATCGTTGCCCTTCAGGCTATGCAATTCAGCCAGGGAGTCCCAATAGTCGCCCACCTGGCCCGCTTGAGCAATGGCAATGTGTAGAGCCTCTTCTGCTTTTTTAAAGTCTTTGCGAGCTATGTAGCCATAGGCTAATGCATTATAAATGGGAGCACTCAGTCTAGTCTCCAGGCGAGTATGCTCCATCAGATGGATTAGCGATTCTGCATCATTTTCCCGGGCATAGAACCCGGCTAAATAAAAAGTAGCGGTCTGAGCCAAATTATCTGCCTGGGCCGGTAGACCTGGCTCTACCACTTTACGCATGTTGTCAACGAATAATTGCTTATGTTTTCGGGTCGTTGCTGAATCGGCCTTACTATGAGATGCTAAAGTCATATAAATTTCTGCCCGGGTATAATAAGCCAACTTGTCATTAGGGAATTGCCTGGCTGCACTATCCGACCAGGCAAAGGCTTCTTCATAGTTCAGACTATTTAAAGCAACGGCAACTGAAGTCATGTAGAAATAATAATCGGCCATCAACTCCCGATGTTTTTTCAGGTAAGCATACACCTTATCCACCATCACCGAATCTTTCTTGATCATGTAATACGTAATTAAGGCTTTCGTCGAACGCACCTTCATAATCTCCAGCGCGGCTTTATGAATCAGGTTTTGAGCGGGTTCATGTCGACTGATGGACAAGGGCTGGGTGATCTGCTCAGATACCTGTATGGATACGTGTTGACTGGAGTCGCTGAGGGTAATGTATCCTCCGATGGTTTTATCTTGCTTGCCCAGCAGGGCCAGAATTGATTTAGTAACGGCCCGAAGGTTAAACCCTTCAACGGAAAGCTCATTCAAAAATTCCGTATTATCTTCATTACTGCCCACCATGGACCGATTCATGCCATAAATACCGTCCATGATGGTGTCTATCTCATCGAGAATGGCTTGTTTGACGACTTCTCCGCTGTAGCCCTGTTCTACCCAAACGGGTGGTACTTTAAAATCCTGCACGTAGTAAATGGTTTTTTTATACTCCTTGCGCAGGTAAATACAAAATGCAATAAAAAGGCTTAGCCAAAGCAGTTTTACGCCGACGCCAAACCATTTTTCAAATAATTCAAACCAGGCTAATTGTTGAAGGCTTTTCAAAAAGGACCTGACCCGTCCGGTGGTTGGATTAATAGCGTTAATTGGTTCCACGGTTTAAATCGAAAAATAGCTTTATGTTTATAAGCATAGTGATTTACAGGTAAGCAAGATAAGGAAATGACTCAGCAAACACTGGCCGTCGCCAAGAATTTGTTCGCACTATTTCGTATGCTACGGATAGTAGTTGAGAGTAATTAAAATAAACCATCCAAGTAAGGAGTCTTTTTCAGAATTACCTTTTAATGGTAGGCTTGTATCATTACTGTTTATAGAGTATTAACGCACTGGAATGACAGACCACGAGAGCTCAATCTGAGAACTATTTCCAGTTGGCAATCCGCTTTCTTCTTTTTTTACTAGCCTATATGAGCCTCAGTCTATTTGACAGACACAGTGGCAAAAGCGTGTTTCACAGGTGAAGCTTTTCCTAAAAGCATTGAATTAATAAACAATGCGCGCGACGTAGCTGAGGATATGTGACCAGCGAATGCCCGGCTCAGAAGCTGGGCATTCGCTGGTTTGAGAAATTAGTGCCGGGGCGAGGGTGGCGGGCCGGGACGCTCCAAGGGCACGATGTCCAGCTCGGCAAACCGGCTGGCGTTGAGGCCTCCCGTGGGCTGTTGCGGATAGACATGCTGCGTGGAGGGGGCCTGCGAACGGAAAAATAACTCAAAAATGCCCGGTGTCAGCAAACCTATGTGATGCGTATACGGCTTCAGGTGCTGATAAGCATGAATCGTACCTGCTGGCAGCGTGACAAGATCGCCGGGGTATACGTCGAGCGTCACCTGGTTCGACACCATCCGCATTTGCCCATCAAGACAAAAAAACGTTTCAGAGTGCTTCATGTGAAAATGTTTTCCGATCATCGGCCCAGCCGGGCCTTCGCAGGTGACTACCAGCAGTTTACCGTTGGTGGTCGCGTTGTCGCAGAGGATGCCAAACAACTGATCGGCAATGGTATAATGATCCCCTTCGCCAGCGGCCAGTACATACGGCACAACGCTTTTAGGTAGTTTGGTGTCAACGACGCGATGAGCGTTGCCTTCCAATAGAGGTTTGCCATCAAAGTAGATGTCGGCGGCTTTCTCAGCCTGTTTGAGCGCGGCCGGGTCCAAGGCGGAAATCTCATCTGAGGGCTGCACGTACCCCGCATACGGTTTACCCAGCGTCCTGTAAAGCGCGGTCATCTGATGACCGCTGTTCATCGACATCAACTGAGTATGATGCGACTGCATCCGAAAGGCGTGGGTGGTTCCGGGCGGAATGCTAGCGAAATCGCCTTTAATCATGCGGTAATGTTGGCCGGAAAGCCACAAGTCAATTTCGCCATCGAGCACAAAAATTACCTCATGCGTTTGGGCATGGGTATGCGAAGGCAGCAGCGCCCCCTTTCCACCTGTCAGCACAGTCCACTCATACAGGTTATCGGTATCGATACCCCGGGCCATCAGACAAGCGACGAAGCCACCAACCAGGTAGCGTTCGCCTTCGCCACTGCGTAGGTAATACGGAATGACCCGGCCGGGTAACTCCCCCTGGGGCGTAATGGCCTGAATGGCGGTAATGTTGGCAGGGAGCGACACAGGAGGTCCCTGCTGGGCGTTGGCGGAGACGCTGCCCACAACCTGTAGCAGGAGGCAGCCCAAAGCAGCGATGAAACGGTAGGTACTGGTTTTCATGAATAAGTTAGTGGTGAGTTCTGTTAGCTGGCTAGAGCTAGCTTAAACGCTTAAAAATAACTTACTTAGAATTATACTGTACGTTGTCAAAAAAAGTGGGCAAAAGGGTCGGGACCGCAACGGCGGTAGTGCGGCATTCCGACCGTGACGCTTGGGTGAAAAGGGTGTCGCTCAGAAGCTAAGCGATTTCCGGGGAAGTACGTGCTAGTCAATTTCTGGGTGAGCTAGTGCGGTCCCAGTCGGCAAGAAAATCCGGTATGTCGTTAGGGACCGTAACGGACGGTTCTTTGCACTAAGTCAGTGAAAGCAGCAGAAACAGGCCAATTAGGAGTCGTATAAAATAAGTAATTGTTGAGTAGGTTAGCCGCTTCGTTAACTATTGGAAGGCGAAAAATATTGATAGTAATTGGATCTGGCTAATTGCCTCATCAAGAGAAAGAAAGAATCAGGAGGAGATGTTTCAATCAGCGTCTCAACCGGAACTTCTATAGCGTGAAAAAAGCCGATCAACATCGCTGCTAACCGGCTAATTATCATGGGTTTTATGGGTGAGCGGGAAACGAGTCTCGAACTCGCGACCTGCAGCTTGGGAAGCTGCCGCTCTACCAACTGAGCTATTCCCGCTTATACCACAAAAATGTGTGTTTAAAACCAAAATGTCAAGTGGTGCGCTATAGTGTACGTAGTAATTCTTTAAGCGTATTATAGGTATAATTCAATTGCGCATTCGTAGTACAATAAGGTGGCATCAGGTATAAAACATTGCCAAGTGGACGCATCAAAATACCCCGTTCAAGCAGAAAGCTATACGCTACATCGCGAATACTATTGAAGTATGACGTTTGTTCGCCAGCTTTCAAATCGAAGGCAAGTAAAGTACCCTGTTGCCGGATATTTTCAACCGTTGAATGGTTAGCTAATTCCTGGACAAACTCAGTGTGCTTTTGGGTAATTCGTTGAATCGCCTGCTGGGTTTCGGTCAACAGTAGCAGATCCATACTGGCTAAGGCGGCTGTACAGGCCACTGGATTAGCTGTAAATGAGTGTCCGTGGAAAAGTGTCTTATGTTTGTCGGTCGATAGGAAGGCTTCGTAAATAGCTTGTGTACAGGTGGTTATACTTAAGGCCATGGTACCGCCCGTCAGCCCTTTGGATAAACACATCAGGTCGGGTTTTTCCACCAAATGATCAGAAGCAAACAGACGGCCTGTACGCCCAAAGCCGGTCATGACCTCATCGGCAATAACTAGTGTGCCCCGACGACGTGCCAGCTTAATTAAATTGTCGAGTACTTCGGGCTTATACATAATCATACCTCCTGCGCCTTGTACCAGGGGCTCGACAATGAAAGCCGCTGTGTCTTCTGTAAATAAAGCTTCGGCCTGTTGCAGTACATCGGTTTCCTGACCAGGAACAGGGGTAGGCAGGTAATCGACATCGAATAGAAAAGGCGCAAATGGGGCTGTAAAGGCACTTCGACCGCCAACAGCCATCGCGCCAAATGTATCACCATGATAGGCATTCTCCAGCGCCACTACCTTTCGACGGGGTTTGCCCAGGTTATGCCAGTATTGGAACGCCATCTTTAAAGCTACTTCAACAGCCGTTGAGCCATTGTCGGAATAGAAAACCCGCTTCTGATTTTGGGGTAAAATAGCCAGCAAGCGCTCGGCCAGTTCAACTGCTGGTTCGTGCGTGAAATCGGCAAAAATGACATGCTCAAGTGTTTGAAGCTGCTTGGCCACCCGTTGAGCAATATGAGGATGGGCATGTCCGTACAAGTTGACCCACCATGACGAGATCATGTCCAGATACTCGCGGCCATCTGTCCCGTAAAGTACAGAGCCTTTGCCGCTTGCAATAGCTATGGGGGCAGGAGCTGTTTGCATCTGCGTGAACGGATGCCAGATCACAGCCCGGTCGCGTTCTGCTAAATCATTCATTGGAATACGTTGAATAGTAGTGATTTTTTCGGTAATAAAGCTTAGAAAGGCCACTTGCCCTGGGCACGCATGACCTGTTCAATAACATCCCGAACGGCTCCCCCTCCACCCGGCCTGGGCGATATATACTTGCAGATGGCCTGTACCGCATCGACCGCATCGGCTGGGCAGGCGCTCAATACATCCGGGCGACTCAGAATGGTGTAGTCGGGAAGGTCGTCGCCCATGTAGAGAATTTCCGACTCGTTCAGACCGTCGCGGGCAATGTAGCCGAGGTAGGCGTTTACTTTCTGATCAGAAGGGCCACCCATAAAAATGTCTTTTACATTCATATTGGTTAGCCAGTTCCGAACGCCATCGGCATTGGACGAAGATAAGATACCAACCCGAAACCCCGCTTTTAGAGCCTGCTCGATGGCGTAAGTATCTCGAATATGAACGGAACGAAAGCGTTCGCCCGATGCCAGCAGATGAACACTGCCGTCGGTCAATACGCCGTCGACATCGAATATGAACGTTTTGATGTGTGTAAAGCGATCCTGTATAGCTGCCATGCTGCAAGTTTAGTGAAAACCGGACGACTGTTCCGTATTTTTGTCCAATGAATGCTTATGACCTCCACACGGCTTCCGGGTCACCGACCGATCTTCCTTCTGCGTTTCGTGACCAGATGCAGGCACAATTGGGTTCTGAATTCGCTGATTTCCAGCAAGTATTGACAAGGCCAGCACCCGTCAGCATCCGTCTGAACCCCCGTAAGCCCGTTTACGATACGACTGATTTGAATCCGATTCCCTGGTGTAACGATAAGGGGCCGATTCAGGGATTTTATTTAGCGGAACGCCCGAGCTTTACGCTAGATCCCCTGTTTCAGGCGGGTGCGTATTATGTGCAGGAGGCCTCGTCGATGTTGTTGTACGAAGCCCTGAAGCAAAGTGTAAAGCTGAGTCGCCCGCTCCGTGTGCTGGACTTATGCGCTGCGCCCGGCGGCAAAAGTACTTTACTAGCGTCGGCTCTGTCGGTCGATAGTTTGCTGGTATGCAATGAAGTGATTCGGAGCCGGGTATCGGTTTTGCGCGAAAATCTGGACAAATGGGGCTATTCAAACGTAGTGGTAACGAATCACGACCCCGAAGACATGACCAATCTGTCAGGCTTTTTTGATGTGGTCGTGGTCGATGCACCCTGTTCGGGCGAAGGGCTTTTCCGGAAGGACCCGGACGCTATTCAGGAATGGTCGGAAGCGAGTGTTCAACTTTGCTCGGCCCGGCAGAAACGGATTCTGGATGCGGCTATTCCACTATTGGATGAACGGGGTATTTTGATTTATAGCACCTGTACCTACAACGACAGCGAGAATCTTGACAATGTTCGGTATCTGACTGAAAACGGATTCAGGAACCGTCCGCTGATTTTACCCGCTGACTGGCAGATTGTTGAAAAGTATGTGGATAACTCCGTTGGTTACCAATGTTATCCACATCGAGTGCAGGGAGAAGGCTTTTTTATCAGTGTTTTTCAGAAAATGACCTTTACGGCGTCTGTCAAACTGGATGCCCGCACATTCCGTAGTATCCGGGCACTGCGTCCGCGCGAAACATCGACGGCCATGAAGTGGCTGGAACATCCCGCCAATTTTTCGTTCTGGGAAAAGCCCAACGGCGACGTGATGGCCTTACCGAAATCGCTGGAAAAAACGTTTCTGTTTCTGGATAGCGCCCTGCGCAACAAAGGTTTTGGCCTGGAGATGGGCCAGTTCAAGGGGCAGGATTTTATTCCGTCGCACGCCCTGGCTCTCAGTACCGACTGTAATCAGAATCTACCGGCTATTGAGCTAAGTAAAGAAAACGCGCTCCGGTATTTTAAGAAAGAAAATCTGGTATTCGACGAGCCCGTCAAAGGCTGGTTACTCGCTCGGTACAAGGGGCTGAATCTGGGCTGGGTAAAAGGGGTCGGCAATCGGGTCAATAATTATCTGCCCAAAGACTGGCGCATTCGGATGGATATAAAAGAATACGTATGAAACGACTATTCGCTATTTCTGGTCTATTACTGGTTGCTCTCGGCATAGGGTATTGGGTCGGCCCAACGGCACATCCTGATGCCGTTAAGGATGAGGTTATTACGCTTGATCCCGATCTGGTACAACTGGAGCAACGTATTGCCGAGTTGGAGCGTCAGTCGGATGTACGACCCGACAATGAAGCCCGGATTGTCTGGGTCGATAGCCTGCATAAAGTCAGAACACCGTACAGCATCGTGTATCTGCCCGGTTTTTCGGCGAGCTGGGCCGAAGGCGACCCCATTCATAAAGAAATTGCCAAACACTTTGGTTGTAATCTGTACCTCGCCCGACCAGCCGAACATGGCATTAACGCACCCGATGCCTTTAAAAACATTACACCTGCCAACTACGCAGCGTCGGCCGAACGGGCACTGGCTATCGGTAAGGCTTTGGGAGAAAAGGTAATCGTTATGGGTACGTCGGCAGGAGGTATGCTGTCGTTGTATCTGGCGGCTCATCACCCCGAAATTGACGGGCTGATTTTGTATTCACCTTGTATAGCCGTTGCCAATCCGGTTTTAAAACTGGTGACGGGGCCCTGGGGAAAACAGATTCTCGATCAGGTATTTCAGGGCGAGTACCTGATTAATACCCATTACAGTGGCGAACGGTCGCGGTATTGGTTGCCGAAATACCATACGAACGGTCTGATTACGCTCCAGACGATGCTCGATACCTACATGACGCCCGAACAGTTTCAGCAGGTGAAGCAGCCGGTATTTCTGGGGTATTATTATAAAGATGAAGACCATCAAGATCAGACGGTATCGGTAGCTGCCATGCTGAAGATGTATGATGAATTGGGTACACCTGCCGATAAAAAACGAAAAGAAGCGTTTCCAGATGCTGATGCGCATGTAATAGCCTCGCATTTTACATCGAAAGACTTACCAGGCGTGTATCGGGCAACAGAAGCTTTTATGAGCGATGTGCTAAAATTGCCTCAGGCCACAACACTCGTTGCAGGAGTAGCTTTCAGTCACAAGGGCAATTCGACAAAAAAATAACCTAACTTTGAGGGATTAATGAATAATGTGCAATGAATAATGAAAAATGAGTGGCCTTCACGCTACTAATCCATTATTCATTATCCATTAATCATTATCCATTTTTGATCAATACATATGGCTTACGGATTACTGAACGGAAAACGCGGCATCATTTCGGGTGCTCTGAACGAACAATCAATCGCCTGGAAAATCGCCCTGAAAGCGAAAGAAGAAGGGGCTAGTATTACGCTGACTAACGCGCCGATTGCCATGCGCATGGGCGAAATCAAACAGTTAGCCGAACAAACAGGAGCCGAAATTATTCCGGCCGATGCTACCTCGGTCGACGACCTGACCAATCTTTTTACGAAATCGCAGGAAGTGCTGGGCGGTAAAGTCGATTTTGTGCTGCATAGTATCGGCATGAGCCCCAACATCCGTAAGGGCAAAGCCTACACCGATCTGAACTACGAATGGCTCAAACAAACGCTTGATATTTCGGCTGTTTCGTTCCATAAAATGATGCAGGTCGCCTACAAGCTCGACGCTATCAATGAGTGGGGTTCGGTAGTGGCACTTACCTATATGGCTGCCCAACGGACATTCCCGTTCTATACCGACATGGCGGATGCTAAAGCCATGCTCGAATCCATTGCCCGTAGCTTTGGCTATCGCTATGGAAAATACCGCAAAGTTCGGGTCAATACGGTATCGCAGTCGCCAACGCAAACCACAGCGGGTGGCGGTATCGGTGGTTTTGACAAGTTTTTTGACTTTGCCGACAAAACGGCTCCGCTGGGTAACGCTACGGCTGATCAATGCGCCGACTACGTTATCACCCTTTTCTCCGACCTGACTCGCATGGTAACCATGCAGAACCTCTTCCACGATGGTGGCTTCTCGATGACTGGTATCTCGGAGGAAGTAATGAATCTGATCACGAAAGAGTAATAA
Organism: Spirosoma aerolatum; assembly: GCF_002056795.1. NCBI lineage: Bacteria > Pseudomonadati > Bacteroidota > Cytophagia > Cytophagales > Cytophagaceae > Spirosoma > Spirosoma aerolatum. The sequence continues at coordinate 743,209 of NZ_CP020104.1, forward strand.
ATAATTAATCGAATAAAAAAGCAGCGTGGTTCTATATCGAGCCACGCTGCTTTTTTATTCGATTAGTTATTTAATTCAAACCTACATACGAATACGCTGCGGTTAGCGTACCACCGGCATCCGTTTGGGTATGGGCGGTCGGGTACTTCTGGCTGTTGTACTGGTACGTATAAACCGACTGATGAATCTGCATTTCCTTACCATCGGGCCCTTTCGTAAATTGTGTGATTGTCGATGGGTTATTCACCTGAAAAGTTACGTTGGGCAGAAAGGGGTAAAGCGTCCATAGATTCGATACGTTTTTGTGCGAATCATAGCCCGTAAACCGAGTAACCAGCTCTTCCCGATACCCTCCGGTCTGATCATCTTTGCTTAAATCAACCAGTTGCGTCAGATTTCCTTTAGCATCATACGCAAACGTGCGAGCGGTTTCGGTTTTGTTCGGCCCTTCACCCTGTGTAATGTCTACCCGAGTTAGCTTGTTATCGGCTGAATACTGATAGGTGTACGTGGTTGCTAATTGGCCATTGGGCGCAAACTCCTGCGTGAGCCTGACGTTGTTACCATCGTAGGTGTAGGTCACATACGATCCGTTGGAGGCTTCCAGACGCGTCAGTCGGTTAGTGGTGTACAGGAAATTGTAGATTACTTTCCGAACCTGGTTGGTATTTTGGATGTACAGGTTTTGGGTCGTATACCGAATGGGTACATTGGCTGCGTCGTATTCGACTTCCTTATAATCGGTATCGGACCAACTGACTTTCGTTTTTTTGAAAACATGAATCGAATCATTTGACTGATCGGGCAAATTAGCGGGAGTCGAAGGCAGGGGCGTTTGGGATTGACAGGCTGCCAAAGCCAGCAACAGACCTAGTGATAGGATTGACGTGTGTCGTGTCATGGTATTTACTGTTTTAAAATGGATTCACTAGTATGAGCGCGATTGAGGTCGGAACGTTCGGCACATCGGTACGAACCGTTAGGAAAGTGAGTTGAAGTGTCATAAGAGCCAAGTGAGTCGTATAGGCTGGCGATGGGCCACAACATGCAAAAAGGGATACGAATGAACGTATCCCTTTTTGCATGTTGTGTGGTCAGATACTCACATCTAACCTTGAGAGGTTTCTCAAAACCGATACGACATTCCACTAAAATTTCATCTCCTGGGTTAAATAGGTTGCCCGGTTATCACCGTTGATCCGTACCGTTGCCGTTAATGGCTTTGAAGCCCAATTGATGGTAATTAGTCCATAGTTTAGTTCCGTAACCATGTTGCCAATACGGTGGCGGTTGGGTTCTTCATGGGGAGCTGATACGTGTGTCAGCCCACTGCTGGTAATATCATATATGTCATAGGACAGACCGGGTACGTTAACCTTCGATACTTCGGCCATATGGCGATCACCACTGATGAAAAAGGCGCCTTTGGGTTTGGTCTTGCTCAATAAATCCAGTAGCCGTTTGCGGGCAGTCGTGAAGTTGGCCCACTTTTCATAGACGTGTTCTTCGGGCAATACCTGAACCCCACTGCCAATAATATGCACATCGGCATCGGAGTTAGTCAGTTCGTTTTCGAGCCATTGCCACTGGGTTTCCCCCAGCATATCGCCCGTTGGGTCGGGTACATTTTTCTTATTCTCTTTCTTAAGCGGGTCACGAAAATACCGGGCATCCAGCAGAATGACTTTCACTCGTTGTCCTTTTGGACCATATACGTGCGAGGAATAACCGCCCTCCTGCATGCGTAAAGGGCTATCGGTAGGCACGTCCAGAAAATCGAGCATCACTTGCTGGCTTTGTTTTCGCATTGGATATTCTTTTCCACCATCGTTTACTCCGTAATCATGATCATCCCAAACGCCAATGATTGTCGAGGTTTGGCGCAACTGCTGATACCCCGGATTGGCTTTCTGAATGGCATATTTAGCCCGGAGTGTATCCATATTTTCCGAATCGCCGTAGATGTTATCGCCCAGCCAGATCCAGAGGTCAGGCTTCTGTGCCACGATATCATCCCATAGCGGTTTGGGGCGCTTCTGGTCGCTGCACGAGCCGAAAGCGATGGTTGTCATGGGCTTGGATGGGTCGGCAGTTGGAGCAGACCGGGATTGATCATTCGTTGCGGTGCTGGGTTTCGTGGAGTGGCAGCCAACCAGTATCAATGTGCCAAAAGAGAGAAGCGTAAGCAGGGTTTTCATCAGAACGTTTCGAATGGTTCGGGTAGTAAAAGTAAATAGGCGCTGTTGATTCTGGCGTGTGTTCAAGATTTATTAACTTTGCCGTACTGAAAGATCGCATCACCTATTACCGATTCGCGCCGACAACGACTGCTACGTTCTGGCAGGTTGCATCGGTTTAGCTGCACCAATCTGTGTAGCGAAAGGCTTAATCTATATCGACGATTAGGCATCGGTTATCATTCACATATTAATTAATGTCTAATCGATGAAATCGTGTCATTTCATCACGGGGATGTTGTGTCTGGCAGCCTCCTTCTGGCTGTTGTTTTCGTGCACGACAGCCAGGCGATCAATTTCTAACAGAATCATCATGGGAAAAGAAACCATCCATAAATCAATCATTCGCGATTTCTACCGTCGGGCGGTAGGGGAAGGCGACCTGGCCTTTGCCGAACAAATCATCGCCGACGATTATATCCAGCATAGTACAACCGTAAAACCTGGGAAGCCGGGCTTGCTGGAAGCGCTTGCCTATATGAAGCAGATGCCTAAACCACCTGCGACATCAGCACCTTTTATGCGCCTGATTGCCGAAGGCGACTATGTGGTTACAAACATGAGCTTTGGCTGGGCGGGTAAACAGAAAGCCGTTATTGACCTGTTCCGATTTCGGGATGGACAGGTTGTGGAGCATTGGGACGCTATGGCCGACCAGCCCGAAACGACTCTGAATGGGCACGCGCTCATCGATGGCCCTTTGCCCCGCGAAACACCACAGTCAACAAGCCAGAACAAAACTTTGGTTACTGATTGTATGGAGCAGATTTTTATAAATCGTCAGCTAGAAAAGCTTTCCGACTTCGTTGCTGATACGCTCAAACAGCATCGGCCCGAAATTGCGAATGGCCTTTCGGGTTTAAAAACCTATTTGCAGCCACAGCCGGAGTACCAAACGGTTGAAAAAGTGCTTCTGATCATTGCCGAAGGGGATTTTGTCGTCGTTCAGTCGTCAGGAACCTGGCAGCAGAAACCGACGGTCTTCTATGATGTTTTCCGGCTGGATGAAGGGCTGATTGTGGAGCATTGGGGATTGAAGTAGGGTATTTAACCTCACTCCTCTCCTGTGGGAGTGAGGTTATCTTTATTCCTCCCAGCTTCGAATAATCCGGCTACCGTTTTCCGTGGCTTCAGCCCGAATATAGGTGTCTACTTCCTGCTGTAACTCCTCTACGTGCGAAATGATACCCACAATCCGGTTTTCAGAACGGAGTGACTTCAGGGTTTTGAAGACCGTTTGCAGGGAATCTTTATCGAGGGTGCCAAAGCCTTCATCCAGAAAGAAGAGGTTTTGTTTGGCTTTGGTCAGGTGTTGAATATTGTCTGATAACGCCAGTGCCAGCGACAAAGCGGCCTGGAAGGTTTGACCCCCTGAGAGCGTTTTTACACTTCGCACTTCGCCCCCGTTGAGGTAATCGCGTACCTGAAAATTGTTTTTCTCGTCAAGTTCCAGCTTAAGTTGGTTGTTGGTCAGCTTGAAAAACCGATCATTGGCCGATTCGCAGAGGTTTTTCAGGTATACCGACGAAACATAATTGACAAATCCCTGCGCCCGGAACATCTCGTCCATCTTCTTTAAATCATGCTTCCGAAGGTCTAGCAAATCATACCGTTTCTGGTGCTCCTGCTTCTCGGTCCACTGGCGTTTCAGGGTTGTCAGAACATTGGTAAGCTGCCCAATTTCCTTATTCAGATTGTCTTTCTGTTTGTGTAGGGCCTGTAACTGAGTCTGAACTGTTTGTAAGGCTACCGGATCGAAAGGCGATTCGGCAAGGCCGCTCTCCAGATCGGTAATCTGTTTTCGTAACCCTGCACATTTTTTGTCGTATTCATTAATACGGCTCCGTTCCTGATCGATATCGACGGTACTCTGTAAAACCTGCTCGACTACATCACGGGTAAGGTTTTGCTTAACCAGATTCTGGGCTATAACAGCCTCGATCTCCCGAATGTCGGTCACTAACTCCGTTAATTGATGGGCGACTTGCTGATGTTGTTCGGTTAAGGTCGCCTGTCGTTTTTCGGCGTCGGCTTTCTGCTTATCAGCCGTTTCGAAGTTACTTTTCGTTTGTTCGTAGGCGTTGATGAGCGAATCGCGCAGGTCTGTGATCTGGCCTAAATCCCACTGTTGTACTTCGGCCAGCCGAAAATTCTCCAGCGATTCAACAGCGGTTTTCAACTGCCCGTTCAGTCCAGCAATCTCTTTGTCGAATGCATTTAAATGCTGCTCTTCTTCCCACTTAGTTGCTTCCAGGCTTTCAATCTGTTTCGTCAACTCCTGAATAGCCTTCTGCGCTTCCTGCAATTGCTTTTGCTGGTCACTTTGCAGCCGAATGGCATCCGTCAGGTCAGATTCTTGGCGTTTATCAAAGTCGGTCCAGATAAAGGCATCTTCGTGTTCGGTCAGTCGCTGCACCACGGCGGTTCGCTCCTGAATCAATCGTTTACTATTTTCCAGAGCACTACGCAGCTCTTTTTCCAATCCTTCGATTGTGAGCCGTAACGCCGTCGTGTCGTCAATCTGCTGACTGACTGACTGGAGTGTTTTTTCGCTTTCGGTTACCAGTTGCCGAATTGCTTCCATGTTAGGCTTTGTGCGGGACTGATGCCGAATGGGGTGATGTTCGGAACCACAAAGTGGGCAGGGAGCCCCTTCGGTCAACGACTCGGTAAACTGGCTTAACTCCTGTTGAACGAATGCGTTCTGATAAGCCTTTTCATGCGCTCTCCGGGCCGATTTCAATCGGACCAGTTCCGAATCGATCTGTGCCGGGAGCGTTTTAAGGGTAAAGCGGCCCCATTCGGCGGGGAAGCTCAGTAGAGACGTATCTTTTCGTTGTTTGATCTCATTGATCGTAGCTTCGTAGTCGGCATACTGCTTGTCTAAGTCATCGGCTTGTTGCTTTAAAGGCTTGTAAACAGCAAACCATTTTTCAATCTGATAAAGCCGCTCCAATTCGGATGTTTGCCCAAACAGCCCTTCGGTGAGTGCCTGATGCTTTTTTCGATTGGTTTTATGCTGCTCAATGGCTTCCTGTACCTGTTCAAGCTGACCGACAATGTGCTGACGGTTGCGCTGCTGGAGCGCAACCGCTTCCTGAACCGTTCGTATGGTTTGTACCGTGTCGAGTTCATCAATCTGCTTTTGCAAATGGCCACGACCTTCATACGCTTTTTTCGTCGCTTCGTACACCGATTGAAACCCCACTAACTGGCCCGTCAATTCCGAGAGTTGCTCTGCCGTTTTCTTTTCAGCCTGTAATAGACCTGTTTGTTTGTCCTGCAATTTTCGCAGATTAACCAAATCACTTTGGAATACCAGTCGGCAGGTTTCGTACAGCGCAATAGTTTGCCGAAGGCGTTGATAAGTAGCTTCCTGAGTTTGCAGAACTCCCAGTTCGCGTTGCAGATTCATCAGTGTCTGCGTCTGGGATTGCGCCTGCACCAGCTTTCGTTCAACCGATTCTAGCTGATCAATTTCGACTTCTTTGGCTCGGACAGCATCCAGCGTCGAAGCAATATGATTCTCTGCCAGCGTAATCGATTCGGGCGTAACGGTTTCCAGCGGAGCCAGCAACCCACGTAATTCGGCGAGTTGATCGTCGTTGGCTTTATTGAGTTTGCTAACTCGTCCCGACAAATCGTATTGATCCAGTTTAAATAACTGGTTCATCATTTTGGTTCGCTCGACTGGGCTAAGTTCCAGAAACTCCCGAAACTGGTTTTGCGGAATAATGATTGTCCGTTTGAAATTATCGTAGTCGAGGCCCAGAATCTGCCGGGTCATTACCGAAACGTCTTCCTTTTCATTGCCCAGGGGTTGCCAGTCGTTCTCCTGACGGACAAACAGGCGTCGTTCACCAGGATTGATTTCGTGGTGTTTTTTAGGATGCCGCCTGGCTTCATAAACAAACTTATACAACTGCTGCTGAGGGCCAGCCTGGAACTCAAAATCGATCAGTAGGTGATTCGACTTCAGGTTCATCATATTATACTGACGGTTGTCGCGGCTGTTCAGTCGTTCGGTTTCGCCATATAAGGCAAAGCTGATGGCTTCCAGAAGCGATGTTTTGCCGCTGCCCACCCGCCCGAATATGCCAAAGACATTGGAACTGGTCAGACGTTGAAAATCAATGGTCTGTACGTCCTGATACGAATAAAGGCCCTGGATCGACAGTTTAATAGGAATCATTCAGGTTCGGTAGCTAAAATCTCCCGAAACAATTGTTGCAGGCGGTCATTGGGTTCCTGCCCTTTGTTTCGGCTTTTAAAATAATTCGCGAAAAGCGATTCAATACTTTGCGTTAGATCGATGGCAGGTGCTGTTACCTGTTCAGGTTCGTCCATATCCCGTACATCCGGAATAATCGTCACCAGGGATGTATGCGCCTGTTGAAGCTGACGTCGCTCCTCACTGGTCAGGTACGTTGGGGTTTGCAGCGTGATTTCAGCATAGCAGTTCGGATTCTGGGTCAACCAGTCCACCGCTTCATCGACTCGTTTAAACCGTGGGCGTAAAAGTCGCTTGCCCGTTTGTAAAGCGATGGGTGTTACA